>DATBYJ010000050.1:0-8867 GCA_036513795.1 Solirubrobacteraceae bacterium
CACCCAGCCAGAGCTTCGAGACGGCGCTACTACTCAACGCCAAAGCACCCGGCAGCGCACCCGCGCCGCTGTGGGGAGCCTTGCCTGTGCCCGGACACCCCGGGATCGTCCAGATCCCATCCGTTCAACGCCAGATCCACCTGCCGCCACTCAGCGCCGCAGCCGCAAAGCGGATCCTCGAAGTTGACACCAAGCAAGTTGGGCGTGCCCGCGCTGAGCAGGTCCTGCGCGAAAGCCAGCGCAGGAATTTTTCCGAAGTGTTCGTGCCTGCCGCCGTTGCCCGTCGCGTAGGGCCCGCGTGGCTGATCGTGCGCGAAGGCAACAGTCTGCAACAGCGCATCGCCTTCCTGCAGTCGCTGCACGTCAGCCGCATGGAGCTCCACTAGCCCAATCGAGGCGCCGCGGGAGCTCCGCGACGCCTCCATCGCGAGGCTCTTTACGCGACCGGCTCCGACGCTTTGTCATACATCAGCGAGCCAGGCGTGGTCAGCAGCTCGCCCGTCTCCAACAGCGTCTTCAGGCCGGAAAGGATCATCGGCCAACCGCCGTAGATTTCGCCGTTCACATCCGCTCCCAGCTGGTCGTGCGTGAGCGTCAGCCGGCATGAGTCGCCCACCGGCTCAATCTCCCACGTGACCCTCGATGTACCCTCACTCTTCACCTCATCGCTCCATAGAGCAGTGAAGCTCTGCACCAGCCGGCGCGGCCGGTCAACCTCCAGATTCTCGCCCTCCGCCATCTGGCCGCCACGTGGATGCGATAGCTCGTAGCGCGAGCCTGGCTGCCAGTCAGATGCCACCTCCAAGCCAAAGCTGTACTTCGCCCGCATCTGCCCGTCCGTGATCGCCTCCCACAAACGCTCAGGCGTCGTTTTGATGTAAATCTCAAACACCTTCTCCGTCGGCCCAGCCGTCCACGGGCGCTTGCCACTGCTCTGCGCGTTCATCATGTCCTCCTCTAGTCGTGCCTTCAGCCCACTCAGCGTCGACGCCCAGGGCTCTGCGTACTTGCTCACCCACCGGTCGTGGACAAGCCTGATGGGCACAGGGTTCAAGAAGTGCAGCTTCTCGCGGCCACGCTTTTTGCTGACCACAAGCCCCGCCTCTTCCAGCACCTTCAGGTGCTTCATCACGCCAAACCGACTCATCGGCAGGCGCTCCTCCAGCTCGCTCAACGTTTGCCCGTCGCGCTCAAACAGCTCGTCCAGCAAGCTGCGGCGGGTGGCGTCTGCGAGCGCCTTGAACACTGCGTCCATGCCCATCACTATATGTGACCTTTTGGGGCGATTATCCCCTAGACGTAGGTAGATTTGGCATCCGCCGCGCGGACTACGTTCCTCGCTCCAATCAACCAAGTGGCAAGTGGGCCCATCCCGCAACAAAGAACGCCATACGTCTCAGACTGAAGGTCACTGAGTAGCCGCACTCCTGCGGTTTGGGTTCGTCCCGCCGCCCCCAGAAGATCGGGTCCGAACTCATAAAGAAGTCGCCGTCGCCCGCCGCGTCTCCCAGATCGCCTATCCATACGCGAGTGCGGTCCGGGGGTTTCATGCGCTTCCCACCGACAGGAAGTTGTCGTCTGGGACAGCGCTTATGCCGAACGGCGCCTCCGGCGGATTGTCGTGGAACCACAGAGCGATCAGGAGCGCGACCTCTGTGGCCCAATGGGCAAGAATCTGCTGCTTGGTGTCCGCTAGCTGCACTCGCTCACCGTGCCGCAGGGCGCCACGCATGAAGCCAAGCATCCGCCTGTCGAGCTTGTTCATCCACTGACCGTTGCAGCGTTCACAGACACGACTCTTGATCGCGACCTCAAGGCGCGCCGTCGCATGAGCGGACGTGACGACTTCCAGTCCCGTGGTACGCTGCACGGCCCCTTGCTCGATAACCATCGGGAATGGGATGTCGAGCGCCTTCGCGACCTGCTTGGCAATGATGTGCTCCTCATTTAGACGCTGGCCACTGTTGCATCCCCAGACGCATTTCCCTACAGGTGGCGTCACGCGCTACCCTCGTCCACGATGGCTAAGCACGAGCGTCAGGGTACCCACCATGAGTCGGATGGGTCGGCTCAGCGGGATGCCCTGATAGAGGCCGACCGCCTCGTCGCTACGGCCGAAGCGGCGGAACGTCGGGTCGAGCTGCGCGAAGAATCAGCGCGGTTCCTTAACGAGCGCGGCGAGTATGAGCAAGCCGCTGTAGAGCGCCGCGAGGCCGACCTAGAGCGCGATGCCGCCCGCACTGCGTGGGACCGTGCGCATGCGCTCCAAGGCCCGACGCAGGTGACGGAGGCGGGTCTAGAGATCCCGATCCCGACACGCGAGGCGTTCCTACGCAACTTGGAGACAGTCGCCCCTAGGCCGAAACCGGCGGAGAGCGCCAGCCGTCCGGAATAGCGGCCGAAGGTTGGAGCTTCCCGGCGACCGGCCTTTCGCCGCCGAGAGGGCAGCTATCCTCATCAGGCAACCGTCTTGTGTGGAGGCCTGAGTGTCCGAGTGGACCTACGATCCGCGGAAGTTCCGCGAGCTGATCCTGTTTATCGCCGAGAAGTCAGCCGACGACGGCTACTTCGCAGACACCCATATGAACAAGGTCCTGTATTGGTCCGATGCGTTGGCGATCCAGTACCTAGGGAAACCGATAACGGGCGCTCGCTACCAGAAGCTTCCCGGCGGCCCTGGCGCCGTTGCACTTGTTCCGGCACGGCGTGCTATGGCCGAAGCGGACGAAGTCGAGGTCACGAAGGTCCACAAAAAAACTGTGACGCGCGCCAAGCGCAAGGCCGATCCGCAGATGTTCACGGACGATGAGCGCAAACTTGTCGAAGAGGTCGTCGCACGCATCGGTGGTCGTCCCGCCGCTGTCGTGAGTGACGAGGCCCACAAGCTGATTCCCGGCTGGAAGATGGTGGAGTTGAAAGAGACCGTTCCGCTTGGGGCGCAGATGATCGACACGGCACCCGTGACTGCGGCGACGCGTCGCCGTCTAGGAAGATTCGTAGAGAAGTACGGCTTGTAGGGAGGGCCGATTGCTCGCCCGGTGGACCGTTAAGCGCGGTCCCGATTTTCAGCGGTCTTTGGATGATTGTGAGATGCCGCAAGCTCGGCTGCTCTATCACGTCCACAACTTCACGTTGGCGCTCGAACGCGATCCGCTCACGTTTGGTGAGGCTTACGGTGATTCCGGGTGCATTATTGAGGCAAAGGACTTTGCCGAAGGGTGTCTCGTCACCGTGTACGCCGTGCTCTACGAGGGGCTTGTCGCGGAGATGCGATGGTCGCGGAAACGCCGCTGCCTGCAGACGACCTCGGCTTTGGCCCATTCGGCTAGGGCTCCACGACAGCGGCCCGGTGGAGTAGTTCGGCGAACATCGCGCGCCCGTTGTCGCGGTGGTTATAGCGCCATGCGTACTCATTGACGTAGGACTGCAACCACTTGACGGACACGCCGTGGTAGTTGCCTGCGATCCCGTTCTTCATGTTCCCAAAGAAGCCGTCGATCGTTTGCGTGTGGACGCCTCGGATCGCGTACATGCCGCGTGTCATCGACACCTTTGGTTTGCCGCCGTAGGCCTTCTCGTCAGCCTCGACAGAGCCGGTCAGTTTGGTCGAGTCGTTCTGCTCCATGAGGTGGGTACGGATCAGGTTGCACATCCGCCACGCGGTCTTGTATCCGACGCCGATCTCACGCTCGATCGACTTGGCGGACACTCCGCAGCGAGTACTAGTCATCACATACATCACGTAAAACCAAAGCTGGAGAGACGTGGCGGACTTGTGGAAGATCGTGCCCGCTGTCGGGTGGATATGGTGGCCACACGAATCGCACGACCACGAGGGCCGCGACACGACACGATGGAACTTCCGCTCCCGGTCGCACTTCGGGCAGTATGCGTGGTTGCCGTCCTCGGAGAACCGCGAGCGCCACAGATGCTCAAGGCACGCCGCGTCGTCGGGGAACTCCCGCGCGAACTCCATCAGCGAGTACTCCGACTCCGACGCCTTCGACCGTTTCGGCTCGTTGCGGTTGACCTTGGACATAGATCAAGTGTACCAAATCTACCTACGTCTAGGGGATAATCTCCCTTTTTGGTCACCTGTCAAGTCGAAGACGCGACTGCCGCCTCGAGCTACCTGTCCCAGACCACGATGCGGCCTCCGCGGGAGGGGTATGTGGCAATGCGACGACCTCGTGTTGGCTTCTCCGGCGCCGCAGTCGTCGACTGAAGCTCGACCGTTGCGAGCACAGTGCGCAGGACCGTCTTGATCTCCATCACTGCAAAGCTCGCACCTATGCAGCGGCGTACGCCGCCACCAAATGGGATCAGCGTGTACGGCGCCGGCGGCCCGTCGAGGAAGCGCTCCGGCCGAAACGCCCCAGGTTCATCGAACTGCTCCGGCGATGACTGCACGCCAACGATCGACGGCCCCACTGTGGCGCCCGCAGGGATTCGGTAGCCGCCCAGCTCGAACGCCGCAGCAAGCTTTCGCTGCACCGTGTCCAGCACTGGCCGCGAACGCAGAGTCTCGTCTACCACCGCTCCCAAGTAGCGCTCGCCGTCCTCCCCTGCGAGCTCGTGTTGCAGGCGGCTGAGCACCTGCGGATGGCGCACCAGTCGCTCAAAGCACCACGCAAGCACTGTCGACGTCGTCTCATAGCCGGCAATCAGCAGCGTCAATAGCTCGCCCCGCAACTCTGCATCACTCAGCGGCCGGCCATCCTCGTCACGCGTGGCAATCAGCAGCGCAAGGATGTCATCGCGACCGTCCGGGTACTCGCGATGCACAGCGATCTCCTCCTCCAACACCAGTTCCGCCTGCATCCGCGCGCGTACCCACGGCAGTCGGCGCCCAAGCCAGCTCTCGGAGATGCCCGGTCGTGCGCCCTCCGCGAGGATGCCGTAGATGCTGTTGCGCTGTACCCGCAACAGCAGCGGACGCAAACGCTCGAGCCGTCCCTGATCGTGCACGCCCATGACCGCCCGCATGATCACTTCCAAGGTGATCGCCTGCATGCGCGGCCATGTCGCGAACTCCTCGCCCCGTGGCCAACGCCTGACCTCATCCGCCGTCACCGCCGCCACCACCTGTGCGTACTTGCGTACCGCCTCGCCATGAAACGGCGCAAGCAGCATTCGTCGGCGCTGCAAATGACGTTCGCCGTCCAGCAGCAACACGGAGTTGCGCCCCAGCACCGCCGCCAGCGGCGCGTTCGCCTCCCCAGCCCGCATCACATCACGTTCTGCCGTGAATACCGCCTTAATCAGCTGCGGGTCTGATGGCAAGACGACGCTGCCAAGCCCGGGAACGCGGCACGTCACCAGTGAGCCAAAACGCCGCAAGCGAGCGTCCAGCGCATCGAAGCAGCACACCATCGCCAGCCACTGGAGCGCAGCCGGCCAGCGCAGCCCCGGCGGCAGGCCGTCGATCACGTCCCGTGCAGCCAGCTCCCCAACACGCACCCGTCTCAGCCCCAGCCACCGTCGTCGCGTCTGCGCTTTTGCGTCGCCGCCCGGCAAGCTCTGCTCGACAACGCTCGCGCCAGAGGACAACGGTGTAGCCATGTCAACCAACTCCTGTTCGCCAGAGGACTCGCGCAGAGTCAGACACACACAAGCCTGTCATATGCGCGCCGTCATGCACCTGTCAATAAACCAAGGCCATCGGCGTCCTATCGACCATCCCCCCGAGCACGTCGTCGGTGCGTACTACCGACGGTTCTGGAAACCGGCTCCCAGCGGGTATTACTTGGTAGTCTTACCGCATGCGGGTGACGCAGAAGGGTCAAGTGACGATTCCGTTGCCGGTGCGGCGAGCGCTCGGCATTCAGCCGGGCAGCGACGTTGAGTTCGAGCTCGACGAGCGCGGTGCCCGGCTACTGGTCGACTCCGACCGGGCCGCCTCGGAGATCAGCCGCCTGCGCGGCGCCGGTGCGGGCGAGATGAGCACTGAAGAGATCCTGGCGCTCACCCGCCAATAGCCGGCAGCCTTGGAAACCTTCGTCGACAGCAGCGTCCTGCTCGACCTCTTCACCGAAGACCCACGCTGGCTGTCATGGTCACACGAGCAGCTCACGCACGCAGCCCAGCGAGGCGCGATCGTCCTCAATGCGGTCATCCTTGCGGAGATCGCACCGCGGTTCCCACGCATCGAGGAAGTGCGCTCGGCACTCCCCTCGATGGCGGTCATTGAGGAGATCCCACCAGCGGCCGCTTTCCTCGCCGGCCACGCCCATGCCGACTACCGCCGCGCGGGAGGAACACGCGAGGCTGTCCTCCCAGACTTCTTGATCGGCGCGCATGCCGCCGTGACCGACCGGCCGTTGCTCACGCGCGCCCCACGCCGCGTCGCTGCCTACATACCCGGCGCCGCACTCATCGCTCCATAGCACGCACCTGCCTGGGCTTAGCGCTCAAGGGAGCAACCGAGTTGGAGACAGATTCTCGATGGCTGGCCAGCATATCTGCCTGCGGTGTGCGGCTGTCGGCGGTGGGCGACGAGTACCCCACAGAGCTTGCCGCAGGAGTGATATAGCAAGCTGCGCGTGGCCGTGGAGTTGGCCTGATCTCGGTGGCGGCAGGAGGGAGTGGTTGGGCGGCAATCTGTTGGGCCTTACGGGTGAGTGTGCAACTGGAATGCAAGCGTCGAGGCGATCATACGGGCATGTGTCCCCTCCAAGTCAATGGACACGACCTGTGTCTCTCCCGCCTCTGGCGCGCATCGCTGCGGTGGTTGTTGTTTGCGGCGCAATAGTTGCGTTGGCTTTGTTGCTAACAGGCCATCGGGGGAGCGGCGCTGTGAGCTCGCCGGCCGAAAAGGTGCGGGTGCAGCGGCGTGTGGCTCGGCTGTTCGCCGATCTACCCCAGCATGGTGTGATCCTCGGGCGGCGGAGTGCTCCGGTGACACTGCAGGTGTTCGTCGATCTCGAGGACTATGCCGACGGCACCAACTGGTTTAACTTCCAGCTCCCCGCGATCCTCAAACAGCTCGTCCGCCCCGGCATCGTAAGGTTGGAATTCCATTCCTTCAAGACGGATACGCTCAACGGTGGCCCGTTTGTCACGCAGCAAACCGCGGCGCTAGCCGCAGGCGCGCAGAACCGGCTATGGAACTATGCAGCGACGTTCATCGGCGAGCAAGGCACAGAGTTCACAAACTACGCAAACGAAGCCTTCGTCACGGGCATCGCAGAACAGGTCCCAGGACTCAACATCGCCAAGTGGGAGAGATCGCGCACCGTCGCGATGTCAAAGATCGTTATGGCGGACAATTACAACGCACGCTACCGGCTGGGCTTTCACGCCACCCCAGCATTCCGTATCGGGCTTACCGGCGGCCACATGAAGAACTTCTCGGGGCGCACGATCATTGTCCTCCCCAAATACGTCGTGCGAACCAGACCATCGGGTGAACGATATATCGCTGGCGTGAGTCATAAATTGCAGCACCCGGTCTCCCTGATCGACGCGAACGATTTGAAGAAGGCGGTCGAAGAACTGGTCTGTCCACGGCGCTCCAGCTGTCCAGCGACCGCACTACGACAGCACTAGGCGGACGGAGACAGCGCAGGAAGCGACACGATGGGCTGCTCGCCTAGAGATGCCTGTAGGGGCAGGGTTAGAAACAGCTAGCGCTGGCTGCCTGCTGCTGCGGGCGAGCCAAATATCGCTCTAGAGCGCCCGATCCACAGACTTTTCTAGAAGTTCTCGTCTTCTGATGCTCCGGTCGGGAGCACGCGGAGTAGCTTCTCTACTGGCAGCTTGCTACAGGTGCTGTTGGCTCACAGGAGGCACGAGATGTTTCAGGTGGGGAATCAGGTCGAGCGGGTCTCGGCGCGATTACAGCGAGCATACAGGGGCATGTGATGCGCAGGGGTCGCATGGTCTGCGCTCAGCTGCTGGCGTTTGTGTTCGCCTTGGCCGTGTTCGCCGTCACTGCGACGGCCTGCGAAGGCGGCGGCGGCGAAGGCGCTGAACTGACGAGCCTTTCGACCAAGCTCACGGGAGGCGGAAAAGAAGGCGAAACGATCACGGTATCCGAAGGGACGAAGGTCAAGGACAAAGCGACCCTCACCGGCAAAAATGCCTCCAAAGCGACCGGGAAAGTAACCTACAAGATCTACTCCGACAAAGAATGCAAAACGCTCGTGAAATCCGCGGGTGAAGTCACGGTTAGTGGCGAAAGCGTACCGGCTTCGAGCGAAGAGGAACTCGAAGGCGGCAAGGCATACTACTGGCAGGCACACTACGGCGGAGACTCGAAAAACGCCGAATCCACGAGCCCCTGCACCGAGATTCTCGACGTTCAAGCGACGACCTCACTGTCCACGAGGCTGTCCGGCGAAAGCAAAGAAGGCGCAGAACTGACGGTGCTCGAAGGCGCGAAGGTCAAGGACAAAGCGACCGTCGAAGGCACGAACTCCTCAACCGCGGAAGGCAAAGTCCTCTACAAGATCTACTCCGACAACAAATGCGAAGCCCTCGTCGGCGAAGCGGGTGAAAAGAGCGTCTCGTCCGGGGCCGCCGCCGCGTCAAACGAAGAAGAACTAGCAGGCGGTAAGAGCTATTACTGGCGGGCGACCTACAAAGGCGACAGCCTCCACCAGGAATCCACGAGCCCGTGCACCGAGATCCTCAACGTGAAGGCCAAAACCACACTCACAACAAGCCTTTCAGGCGAAGGCAAAGAACTCGAAGAACTCACCGTGCTGGAAGGGGTAGGCGTAAAGGACAAAGCCACCCTCTCCGGCACCAACTCCGCAACCGCCGGCGGCAAACTCCTCTACAAGCTCTTCTCCGACAACAAATGCGAAAGCCCCGTCAAAGAAGCCGGCGAAGTGACCGTCAGCTCAGGCAGCGTCCCCGCCTCC
>DATBYJ010000051.1:0-2942 GCA_036513795.1 Solirubrobacteraceae bacterium
TGTGGTAGATCGTGCTCGGAAGCGTAGGCGGGAATCTCCTCCTCGTCGAGCGTGATCAGCACGACTGGGTAGGGGCGCTGGTCGCCGTGCATCACGGCCTGGGAGATCCAGCGGCATTGCTTGAGGTCGTTCTCGATGTTCGCCGGCGTGAGGTTCTTGCCTCCAGCGGTGATGATGATGTCCTTCTTGCGCCCGGTGATCGAGAGGTAGCCGTCGTTGTCGATCGAGCCGAGGTCGCCCGTGTGCAGCCAGCCGTCGACGACTGCGCCGAAGCTGGTGGACGCCTGGTTGTGGTATCCGTTGAAGATGTTGGGGCCTTTGATGAGGATCTCCCCGTCCTCGGCGATCTTCAGCTCTACGCCTGGGAGTGCGCGCCCGACGGTGCCGAAACGATGGTTCTCGACGGTGGACACGGTGGCGGCGGTGGCGGTCTCGGTCATGCCGTAGCCCTCCAGCACGGGCACGCCGCAGGCCCAGAAGAATTCGAGGATCTCTTTGGCGATTGGCGCGGCGCCGCTGGTTGCGCGCCGTACGCGCCCGCCGAAGATCGCGCGGACGTTTTTGAAGAGTTTCTCGTCGGCCTCGTCGAATGGCTTCTGCAGCTCCTCGGGAACCGTTTCGCCGCGGTTGATCATGTCTCGCACCTTCACGCCCAGGGCGATGGCTGCCTTGGCGCGCTCCTGCTCCTCCGGCGGCTGCGCCTCGATGGCGCCGTGCGCGAGCGTGTAGATCTTCTCGAACACCCGTGGCACTGATGGTAGGTAGGTGGGCTGGACCTCGAGCAGCTCGGGAACGATCTGCTTGGTGTCGCCGCTGAAGTACGCGAGCGTGCCGCCCAGGTCGAACACAGCCAGCTGGATGAGTAGCGCAAACGAGTGCGCGAGGGGGAGGTACAGGTAGATGACCTCGTCGCCATCGATCTCGCCGGCCTCGCTGATCATGTCGACGATCGCGCGGTAGTTGCCATGGGTAAGCACACAGCCCTTCGGCGGGCCGGTGGTGCCGGAGGTGTAGATGAACGTGAACGCGTCCTCTGGCCGCACGGCGGCGCGGCGTGCCTCGAGCTCCTCGGGGCTGCGCTGGCGTCCGCGCTCGCGCACCTGCTCCAAGGTGATGGGGTTCTGCGCGGTGGCGCCGGGTGCTGAGCCGTTGGTCTGTGAGGGGTTGCCGGCCGCGCCGTCGCCCGCGGCGGGCGGGTCGATGACGATCACTGTGCGCAGGTTCGGCAGCTGGTCCTGGATGGCGATGACCTTGGCGAGCTGCTCCTCGTTCTCGCACACGATCGCGCAGGCACCCGAGTCGGAGAGCACCCATAGGCACTCCTCGGGGGAGTTGGTCTGGTAGATCGGTACCACGACGGCGCCGGCGGAGGTGGCGCCCATGTCAGCGTAGGACCACTCGGGGCGAGTGTTGGCGAGGATGCACACACGATCGCCGCCCTCGATTCCCAGGTCGATCAGCCCGAGGCCGATCTCCTGCACGATGTTGGCGAGCTCGCTGTAGCTGACGTCCTGCCAGGCGCCGTCGTGCTTGTAGCGGACAGCGACATCATCGCGGTGCTCGGCTGCCGAGCGCGAGATCAGATCGGCGATCGTCTTCGATCCCGTCGACGCGGTGGCCTCCATCGGAACTCCCTCCCTGTAGTGAAGCGAATGTGTGCATGATGTTAGACGTTCACGGGTGTCTTGAACAGGCAAACTGAACGTTGTGCGTGCGGTCAAACGCCCCCGATCACGCCGGGCTGCGTGGCTGTGGGCTTTGCGTCGGCGCGGGCCATAGCAAACCCTCTAACGGACGGTTGCTCAGACTGGATTGGGCACGTCGAGAAAGACATGGCGGAGCTGGAAGCGCTCAGCGAGGTGCTCACCAAGGCGTTTGACGCCGAACGTCTCTGTGGCGTAGTGCCCAGCTGAGATCAAGTGGAGGTGGGCTTCCCGTGCGTGGGCCATGGAGCGCTCTGAGACCTCTCCGGTGAGCAGCGCATCGGCGCCGGTGGCTGCGGCGTCGGCGATGTAGTCGGCGCCCGCGCCGGTGACGATCGCCAGGCGACGTACACGCGGTGGGCCGGCGTCGAACACGAGCGGCTCGCGGGCGGTCGCCTGCTGCACTCGCGCGAACAGCTCATCCGCCGCCACGCCTGTCCCACTGCCATCGGCTGTCATCTCGGCGATGCAACCGATCGGTTGACCGTGGTGCATGGCGAACGGCTGCAGATGCTCTGCACCAAGCGCATGGGCGAGCAGCGCGTTGTTGCCGAACTCCAGGTGCGCGTCCAGGGGGAGGTGGTAGGCGGCAAGCGCGATGTTGGCGTCGAACAGGATCTGTAGGCGGCGCTTGAGCGTTGGCTCGATCTGCCTAACGCCAGGTCCCCAGAAGAGGCCATGATGGACGAGCAATAGCTCGGCATGCGCCTGGGCGGCCAGCTCGAAAAGCTCCGCGTGGGCGGACACGCCGGTGGCGATCGTTTGCACTTGCGCTGGGCCTGGGACCTGCAGGCCGTTCAAGCAGTAGTCATCGAAGCGGCTTGGCTCGAGGATGCGGTCGAGCTCGCCGAGGATCTGTGAAGTAAGGGCTGGCATCTCGGCGCGACCATAGCGGGAGTAGGGTGGGGCCGGGCGGGAGGCGGTAGGCCTGCTGGGCGGTCTTGGTCGTTGATGAGGTTGCCGCGAGCGGGACGTCACCGGCGGAGGGGCGAGGCAAGCCGGGCGGGAAGCGGGCTTGTGGGATACTGCAGCGACATCGGGGCGTGGCGCAGCCTGGTAGCGCGCACCGTTCGGGTCGGTGAGGTCCCGAGTTCGAATCTCGGCGCCCCGATTGGCAGTGATCCGCGAAGGCCAAGCGACGACGGGCAATGCTCCCGAGAGCGCTGAGCCTCGCGGAACGCCGTGCGCTCACGCCCGCGGCCTCGGCAGCCGGGCCGAACCGCTCAGGACCTGTTATGC
>DATBYJ010000052.1:0-14536 GCA_036513795.1 Solirubrobacteraceae bacterium
AGCGGCAAACGCGATGCTGGCAAACCGGCCAGCGAGGCTGCGGCGGGATCTGGCGGACCCCACGCGCGCCGCCCGGCGCTTCAACGTCGCCGGAACGGGGATCGCTCGCCGCGTGCGCGACGATGGGTGGCTCATCGCCCAGCGACTACGCCGCTGAGAAGCCTCTCCTCGAGCAGCAGCTAGGCGGATACCTGTGCAGCCTGGAGCGCGAGCAGATCCGCGTTTACCATCCGCTCGATCAGCTGCTGGAAGCTCAGCTGCGGTTGCCAGTCAAGCATCTCGCGTGCGTGGCTCGGGTCGCCGATGTTCAGCGTCGTCTCCGGTGCACGCACGAGCGTTGGGTCGACCCGCAGGTAGCGCTCTGCCTCGAGCCCTAGACACGCAAACGCTACCTGTGCGAATTCGCGCACCGTGTGCCCGACTCCGCTCGCCAACACATAGTCACTGGGTTGCTCCTGCTGGAGCGTCAGCCATGCAGCGCGCATCATGTCTCCAGCAAACGACCAGTCGCGTACGGCGTCGATGTCACCGAGATATAGCTCCTGCTCGAGTCCCAGCTTGATCGCTGCCGCGCCACGGGTGATCTTACGTGTCACGAAATGCCTTGGTCGGCGCTCGGACTCGTGGTTGTTGAAGATGCCTGAGCACGCGTAAAGGCCATGGCGCGCGCGCAATACACCCAGCAGCTGGTGGCTGGCCAGCTTGGCGATCGCGTAGGGGCTGGTGGGATGGCACGGCGTGTCCTCGCGCTGCGGGCTTTCGGGCGCTGCTCCGAAGATCGCGGTGGATGAAGCAACGAATACCCGGATCGAGGGGTCGATCGCGAGCACGGCCTCGAGCAGCGCGGCATTGGAGCCGATAATCGCCTGCATCGTCTGCGCGGGCTGCTCCCACGAGGTCGGCACGAACGACGGCGAGGCCAGGTGGTAGAGCTCATGCGGCTGTATCTCAGACAATGCTTCACGCAGCCCCGCAACATCGAGCAGATCGCACCAGTGCAAGCTCAAGCTCTCGCGCAGCGGCTCCGAGCGACCGAGCGAGCGATCCGGTGCCACACGCACGAGGCCGGTGACCTCATAGCCCTGCTCCAGGAGCAGTTCGGCCAGGAACGAGCCATCCTGACCGGTGATGCCGGTTATGAGCGCGCGCCTCATGCCAAAACCTTAGCCCCGTCGTGCGCTCAGTCGGGGGGGATCAAGCGATCGCGGACCGACTCGAACTCCTCTTGGGCCTGCTCGTAGTCTTCGTGGCGCCCGATGTCCAGCCAGTAATCGTCGCTCGGCCATGCGCGCACGACCTCACCAGCAGCAATTAGCCGCAGGATCAGATCTGGAAAATCCAGACGCTCGCCAGGCTTGATGAACGACAGCGCACGCGGCGCGAAACAGTAGACGCCCATACTGGCGGTGTAGTCGATCTTTGGCTTCTCGTCATAACCGGTCAAACGTGTCTCATCGCCGTCGTCACCGAAGCGCAGCACGCCCAGCGATACCTGGATCTGGCGGGTCTTGGTTGCGATCGTGGCCGCTGCGTCGCTTGCACAGTGACGCTCGATCAGCGCTCCGTAGTCGATGTCGGTGAGCACGTCGCCGTTCATCACCAGCACGTCATCCGCCGCCAGCTCGTCGATCAGGGCCAGCGCGCCGACCGTGCCGAGCGGCTCGTGCTCGCGGTAGTAGTCGATCGGGATCCCATAGGCCTCACCGTCGCGGAAGAATGCCTCGATCAGCTCAGCCAGATAGCCAGTGGCCATCGTGATCCGCTCGAACCCGTGCGCACGCAGCTGCCGCACGACGATGTCGAGCACGGGACGATCGCCAATCGGCATCAGCGGCTTGGGCAGAACGGTCGTATATGGCCGCAGACGGGTGCCCTCGCCCCCGGCCAGGATCACTGCGCGCCTCACGTGCTCTGAACCGCCTGCGCTCGCAACTCGCTCACATGGTGGAGGATAGGGACGCGTCTGGACGCCCGCTCGCGCGCACGGCGGCGAGGAATTCATCCCAGTGAGCCGTGTACGGGGCGATCACCGCGAGCAGACGCTCGAGCGCGGTCCAGTCCTCGTCCGCCTCCCAGCCCCAGTGCAGCGCGATCGGCGCCCACAGGCCCATGCGCCGCTCGATCAGCCGCTGCGCCGCTGGCTGCACCTCGTGCGCATGCCCGTACAGCGGGTGATAGGACGGCAGATAGACCGCCTCGCCGCGCCACAAAGGGGTGCGCTGAAAGCCGATCAACCCGACTGACTCGGGCCCACCGCAGACAACCGCAAAGCGCGCCGCCAGCACGTCATATTGCGCCCCGTCGAAGCGGTTGTAGGGAGCCACGAACACATCCGTGGATATCCCAAGTGCGCCGAGCTCTTCCAGCGCAGTGTCGATCAACGCTTCCGTGGCGCGAGGATCGAGGCCGCTCAGCTCGCTGTGGCGCCGGGGCGAGGAGAAGCGGGTGCGGTGATCAAGGCCATGCAGGGCAAAGCTCACCCCCTGGCTGGGGAGCGCTGCGAGCAACTCCCGCTCTGCCTCGTCAGGCCCCCGCCAGCGGTCAGCGTGTGGGTCTAGCGGAGCATGACTCACACGGGGCGGCACGGCGATCAGATACGGCACGCCGGCGCCGACCATCAGCTCGTGAAAGCGACGGAAACGCTCGGTTCCGTAGCGGGCAGGCTGATCCCAGGCGAGATAGTGGGGAAACTCGTCCACCCGCACCAGAAACCGCGGCGTGGCGTCAGCCCGGTCCCCAAGCGCAGCGTGGCGCGCCGCCTGCAGCGGCTCGGCCACCGCGTGCTCGTACTCCAGGCCGCCGAGCTTGCGCTGAACACGCTGCAGGAAGCGGTGCGGCGCTGATGGCGGGCGCCGAGAGCGCACCGCCGAGCGCACGGCACGCGAGCGCAACGAGCGACGGAGCTCGACCTCCGCTACCTCGCCCGGCTCCTGGAAGCCGAGCAGTAGTCGCGCGCTACGGATCTCGTCGCTGTGCGCGCGCTCAGACACGCACGAGTACCTCGCCATAGACCTCGTCGGTGCGGCGTGCGATTACAGGCCAGGAGAAGCGCTCGTCGGCTAGCCGTGCGCCTTGCTCGCCACGCCGCAGGCACTCGGCCGCGCCCGCTTCGATGCTCGCGGCGAGCGCGTCGACGAGCGCGTCGACGTCCGGGCGCGAGCAAAGCCAGCCGGTCTCGCCGTCGATTACCGCCTCCACCAGGCCGCCGACCGGATAGGCGATCACCGGGCGGTGAAAGCCATACGCGAGCAGCAGCACGCCGCTTTGGCTCGCGCTCGGATATGGCAGGGCGACAGTGTCGGCAGCGGCGAATAGCTGCGCGGCCTCACCCATGTCGAGGAAGCCCTCGCGAATCGTCACCCGGCCTGCCAGCTGCGGGCTTGCCAGCTGCTCGGCAAGCGCGCTCAGCGCTCCGAGATCCTGCCCGCCGACCAGCAGGTGCAGTGCGGGCAGCCGCGCGAGCGCGGCAACGAGGTCGCCGAGGCCCTTGTCCGCGCGCAGCTGGCCGAACAGCAGGGTGACCGGAGCCTCCGCGGGGATACCCAAATGGGCACGCGCGGCCGCGCGCTCGACGCTGCCGCCGGTGCGTGCCAGACCTCCGTACTCGCCGTGCGGGATTACCGCTGTCCGCACACGCATGCCTGACGGCAGCAGCGTGAGATCGGCCTGCGCGTGGACGATCGTGCGCGCCGTCAGGCGTCCCTTCGTGCGTGTAATCAGCCGCCGCGTACGCATCAGCCTGCCCGAGCGCTCGACGATCCCGTGGAGCGTCTGCACAATCGTTGCACCGCCAAGGCGCATGCAGGCGATCGCAACCAGCCCGATCTCAGGGATCTCCCATCCCTGGCTATGAACGATGTCCACGTCTCGCGACAGCCGCACGAGCCGCGGCAGGCTCGCAAGGAAACGCAAGCCGTTCGCTACCGGCCCGAGGTGCGCACGCCGCAGCGTTCGCCCCAGGGCGCTGTCGTCGCGCGTGTAGTGAAAGACGCGATGAACGACCACACCGGGGATCACCGGGTAGAGGTGGTCATCCGCCGTTGCCAGCTCGACGGTCCAGCCGATGTCAACGAGCGCGCGTACGAGCTCGCCGGTGTAGTCGGCCACGCCGCCACGGCCGCCCTGCTCGATCATCAGTAGTCGCCTACGCGCCGGCACGCTCATACAGGCGCTGGCGAGCGCACAGCGCCGGATGCGATCGCATCCTGCAGCAGATCCTCGATCGTCTCCGCCACGACGGGCGCGGCGTAGGTGCGCTCTGCGTGGGCGCGAGCCGCCGTGCCCTCGCGCGCCGCGCGTTCAGGGTCGTCGAGGTAGCGCACGAGTAGCGCACGCAGTGAGGCAGGATCATTCTCAGGGCTGGCGATGCCGCCGATATCGGGGCTGATCATGTCCGAGACACCCTCCGCACCGGTCGCCAGACACGGCCGTTCGGCGAGCATGCCGAGGATCACCGCCCGCGGCGCGCCCTCGGTGGGGCTAGGGCAGAACACCGACACATCGAAGGCGGAGAGCACGTCGGGGACCTCCGTGCCAGGAGTGGAGATGAAATGCGCACGCTCGCCCAGCGGTGCGGCCAGCGCGCGCAGTTCGGCCTCCGTCTCGCCGTCGCCCGCCAGGATCAGGTGCACGCGCTCGTCGGCCAGGTCGTGCACGGCGCGCACGACCACGTCGTTGCGCTTCTTGGGGTGAAAGCGTGAGATGCAACCGACGACGAACGCCTGCTCAGGGATTCCCAGTTCGCCGCGCACGCGAGCGCGGCCCGCCTCGGTGTAGCGGATTTCGTCTGTGCGCAGCACGTTGGGGACCATCACCACCTTGTGCGGCTCGACGCCCACGTCGATGACCGAGCTGCGGGTGCCCTCGGAGACCGCCATCACCAACGGCACGGCTCGCGCCGCGGTGAGATATGCAGTCCGGGGGATGCCCTTGCGCAGTGGAAATGGCACCGGACCCCACTCGTCCCATACGACCGTCTTGCGCAGGCTGGCGGGCAGCCATGGCACGAGCAGTTGCTCCTTCTTGTAATGGACGAGCAGGACGTCGTACGGTGCCTGCTCGCGCAGCGCACGGCGCAGCCGCGCGACCAGCAGCGGCCAACGCACCGCCAGCCCAATCCAGCTACCAAGCGAGAGCTTTGGGCCGATCGAGATAGGACGAATCTCAACCCCGCTGTCGCGTCCAATCTCGGGGGCATCGGTGAGCATCACGGTCTCGTGGCCGCGGCGTCGCAACGCCTCGAGCTGCTCCACCGCGGCGAACTCGGCGCCACCGCTGGAGTCGGTTGTCATCACGCTGACGATCTTCACGCCAGCCATTATCGCGATCGTGCGGGACGGGCTGCCGCCCGGCAGCCCGCGAAGGGCCTAGAACCGCTCAGGTGGT
Organism: Solirubrobacteraceae bacterium; assembly: GCA_036513795.1. Classification (GTDB taxonomy): domain Bacteria; phylum Actinomycetota; class Thermoleophilia; order Solirubrobacterales; family Solirubrobacteraceae; genus Palsa-744. Next base: position 5,386 of record DATBYJ010000052.1, read on the forward strand.
TCGAATGATCAGCACCGAACAGGGCGCGTGATGGGAGACCTTGTTGGGCACAGAACCCAGCAGAAAACGCTTGGCTCCCGTCATCCCCTTGTTGCCCACCACGATCAGATCTGCTTCGCGCTCCTCTGCGATGTCGAGGATCGCATCGGCAGGATCGCCTTGGCGTGGGTACACGTCGACCTCCACCCCTGCTTCACGGGCGATTGCGGCCGCGGCCTCCAGCGTCGCGTCGACATCCTCGCGCGGGTTGATTGCCCACTGCAGATCCTCCGGTGCCTGGCGACGTTCCTCGCTCAAGCGCTGCGCCGGCACCGGCTCGTATGCACTAACGAGCTCCAGCTTCGCCCCCACGGCACGCGCGACGTCCACGGCCTGACGAACAGCCTGGGTGGCGGTATCTGATCCGTCGGTTCCAACCACGATCGATTTGAACATTCCTTCTCCCTTTGCGTTCGCGCCCCAGGCCATCGCCACACCTCGGCGCAGCGATCATACCCGCCAGCAGCGTGAGCTGACCAGGTGCGCACAAGTCACATCCGCGTACGCTTCGACTCACCGATGATCGACTTGCACTGCCACGCGCTACCCGGGATCGATGACGGCCCCGAGACGATCGAGGGCTCACTCGCACTGATGCGGGCCGCGCGGGCGGCAGGAATCGACACGGTCGTGGCAACCCCGCATGTAAACTCGCGCACCCCGAACGACGCCAGCACGATCGCCGCGCTGACAATTGAGCTAAACGAGCGCCTCACGCAGGAGCAAATCGACGTGCAGGTCATCCCCGGCGCGGAGATCGCCATCACCCACCTCGCGGAGATCGATCCGACCGAGCTCTCGCGACTGACCCTCGGTGGCGGCGGCTGGCTTTTGATCGAGCCTCCGTTCACACCCGTCGCCCCCGGCCTGGAAGGTCTCGTGATCGGGCTTCTGCGCCAAGGCCACCGCGTTGTGCTCGCCCACCCCGAGCGCTGTGCGGCGCTCCAACGCGACCGCGAGGTGGTGCCCCGGCTCGCCGATGCAGGCGTGCTGATGTCGATCACCGCCGGCTCGCTCGCGGGGCGCTTCGGCAGCGAGGTGCGTCGCTACGCGCTCGAGCTGGCGCGGGCAGGGCTGATCCACAACGTCACCTCCGATGCCCATGACACCAACAAGCGCCGGCCGGGACTACTCGAGGAGATCGAGCAGGCCAAGCTGGCGCCGCTGGCCGACTGGCTGACGCAGGCCGTGCCCGCGGCGATCCTGAGCGGCGCGGAGATCCCCGACTCGCCCGCTGGAGCGCTCGAACGTTCCCGCCGCCGCCGCGGCCGACGCTGGTACCAGCGTCGCTGAGAAGACCCAAGCAGACGCGCAGGCGTCTGGGACAAGCGGCGGCAGGCGCTAGACCAGCTTTGTGATCGCCACGATCATCCCGATCACGACGAACACGACGATCGCGATCTGCATCCAGATCCACGTGGGCGACATGTGACTATCGTATTCGTCCATGGGCAGACGCATCCGCAAGGCGACAGTCGGTCTGGGACTAGCGCTTTGCCTAGTGGCCGCGGCGCTCTCGAGCGCGACGGGTGCCTATGCCTCGGGCGCTACAGGCGCCCACGAGGCTCACACCAGTGCCGCGTCGGCGCTACCAGGCGGCGTGAACGTGCTCGGCATCGGTGACTTCACGCAGGCGGCGCAGGTGAATCAAGCGGTCGCCCAGGCGCAGGCCCTTCATGCAAAGCTGATCCGCACGGTCGTCGCCTGGTCGGCACTCGAACCGTCAGGACCGCAGCAGGTCGACCCGAGCACGCTGACGGTGATGGACCGCCTCCTCAGCGACGCGACTGCTGCTGGCATTCGTGTGATCGTGTCCGTTGACAGCACGCCGTGCTGGGCCTCCTCGGCACCGAGCGCGCTGCTTGCCGCTTGCGACCCGGGCCGGGAAAGCGCGGCCAACTCCTGGCCGCCAAACGAACCTGCCGCTTACGGAGCGTTCGTGGCGTATCTGGCCAAGCGCTACAGCACAGGGCTTGCCGCGCTTGAGGTATGGAACGAGCCCGACCAGGCCAACGAAGACTATCTGGCGGGTCCGAGCAAACCGGAACGCTATGCGGGGCTGCTACGCGCGGCCTATCCGGCGATAAAGGCCGTCGATCCGAGCCTGCCGGTGCTCGCGGGCTCCCTGGTCGGCTCTAACGGCACCTTCCTGCGTGCGCTTTACGCGGCTGGCATCAAGGGCTACTACGACGGCTTGGCGGTGCACTTCTACAACCTCACGCTCGGCTCGCTGCGCTCGATCCATGAAGTGCAGCTCGCCAACGGCGACAGCACGCCGCTGTGGCTAGATGAGTTCGGGTGGAGCAGCTGTTGGCCGGCGCAGCCAATCGAGCAAGAACAGGCGTGCGTGACGCCAAAGCTCCAGGCGAGCAACCTCGCCAGCACCTACCGCGAGCTGGTGCACACCCCGTGGGTGGCGGCAGCTGTGGTTTACAAGCTCCAGGACTCGCCATCCGAAGACTTCGGCTTGACGACCGCGAGCGGCGCACGTAAGCCTTCGTTCGCCGCGTTCGCAGCCGCGCTCGCGTCCCCGTTTGCCAAGGTCACGCCGATCGTGCTCCAGCTGCGCCGCAAGGGCGCACACGTCCTCGCAAGCGGCTCTGCGCCGGTGGGCGACTTCATGGGCCTAGAAGCGTTCAAAGGCAAGTTGCTGCGCTACCGCGCGATCTTCAAGCTGGACCGCTTCAACCGCTACTCGCTCGTGCTGCCATCGGCGCTTGGAACCCACGGGCTGCGCGTGCGCGTGTTTCAGTACTGGAGCGGCCCCAGTAAGGCCGCCCAGAAGCGGATCTGATCACTCCGCGTTGCGGAACAGCGCGACGAACGTGAGCGCCAGGATCTTCAGGTCCAGGCCAAGCGACCAATGGGCGATGTAGTAGTTGTCCCACTCAACGCGCTCAGCCAGTGAGGTCTGCCCGCGCAGTCCGTGCACTTGCGCCCAGCCGGTGATGCCCGACTTGACGCGGTGACGATCGCCGTAACGAATGATGTCCTGCCGGAACAGCTCCACGAACTCGGGGCGCTCCGGACGCGGCCCGACGAGGCTCATGTCGCCGCGCAGCACGTTGAACAACTGCGGTATCTCATCTAGCGAGGTGCTGCGCAAGAAGCGCCCCACGGTCGTGCGCCGGTCCTCACCCTCGACGCCGCCCGGGGCGGTGTCACCGCCGAGCAGGAAGTCCACAGCGCTCGTTCCCCCCTCGTCCTGCGGTAGGGCAGGCTCTGATACGACCCGCATCGAGCGGAACTTGTAGAAGTCGAACACCTTGCCATCGCGGCCAACGCGGCGCTGGCGGAAGAACGCCGGCCCTGGCGAGCTGAGACGAACCGCGATCGCCGCCAGCAAGATCAGCGGCGCGAACACGATCAGCAACAGCAGCGCGAGCACCCGGTCGAGCGCGTGCTTGACCGCGAACTGCAGACCCTCGGGATCGACCGCGTTGAACGACAGCAACGGCAGCCCGCCAACCGTCTCGTAGCCGACGCGGTCGTTGATCGTGTCGAACATCCGCGGTACCACCGATACCTCGACGCCCAACTCCTGGCAGCGCTGAATCAGACGGCTGACGCGTGCATCGGCGACCGATGAGAAAGCCACGATCAGGTGCCTGACGCCGGTATTGGCGACCGTTTCGTCGAGATCGTCGATCGTGCCCAGCACGGGCACGTCACGCCCGCCGACCTCGGCAACCGAGCGGGGATCCTCATCGAGGAAGCCGATCGGCACGAGCCCGTACTCGGGATGTGCGTCCAGGCGCCGCGCGACCTGCGCGCCAACGACGCCAGCGCCCATGATCAGCACGGCCTTGCCCACAAGGTGGCGCTTGCGCGCCATCCGCTGCGCAAACGACAGCGCGATCCGTCCGAGCCCCACCCCAACCAGCGAGTACAGCCATGCGTGCAGCCAGTCGGTCTGGCTCGGCAACTGGCCGTTGAAGAGCATGCCGAGCGTCGCCACCGCCATCGCCGCTACAGACACGCCGCTGAGCACGGGCACGATTCCGTCGAGAACCAGCGCACGCAGACGCGTGCGGTAGAGACCCCGCAGATAGAACAAGACCATCACCAGGGGCGGCAGCGCCAACAGCGGCGCCCTCGCCGAGGAGACGCTCGTGGTGGCGTCAATGCCGCCGAGGGCGATGATGACGGCCGTCCACAGCAGGATGAAGTCGACGGTCGGCCGCAAAAGCCCCCAGCCGGCGCCCTCCAGCAACCACTGCAGCGGCCCGGTGAAGCTACGCCGCCACAGGGCGCCGCGCGGCGCCGGTGCGTCATGCGTCAGCTCACCGCGTAGCGGCAGCGTTGTCGATGTTTGTTGGGTGATTCGCGTGGTGTCCATGAAGCGGGTCTCGTCGTGCGTCTAGTTGGTTAGTCGGGTTCTCCGTCGCATCGCTTGAGCCGGCCCCCCATCCCCGTGCACGTTGGCTCGCACCAACCGCCTAGTCACAACACCCGTCAAAGCCAGGACTACCAGCGCAAGCAGTATGTACAGCAGGTCGGCGCCCGATAGTCCAAGCGGCTGCGAGCCACCGCTGCCAGATGTCTCGATCGATGCCCTGTATTTCTGCTTATACGGCTGAGATGCCCCGTTGGATGCCTTCTCGGCGCCTGCTTGCACATGTCTCTGTTTGCCGCCGGATTTGGAGGATCGCGGGCTGCTGGAGCTAGTGGACCCAGCGCTATCGCGGCTGGAGCTCGCGCTCTGCCCTTCTGACGCATTGGCGATCAGCGACCCATAGGACCCCGATCGGCCCGTAGCGCCGGCGCCCGAACCGCCGCTCGAACCGCCTTTCCCGGACGGCCCTTTGAGCAGCGCCGATCCAAGGATCGCCTGATTGCCCTCGCCGGGACCGCCGTAGCCGCTGAGCAGCGATCCGGCGCTCGCAGCCGACGGCGCGAGCGCAGCGATGACCAGGGCCATCAGGGTCAGCTTGGTGATGGTGCGACGGGTACCGCTCATGCTTCCGTGCCTCGAAATCCCTTCTGGCCTGAGCAAGCTCTGCTCCTATCCGTGCCACGCGTTCGTCGTCACCTTCGCCCCCCGATCATCGGGCATCTTGAGAACAACAGCCCAGCCTCGACAAACCGACGAGTTACAGGCTCACACGCTACAGAAGCCACGGCTGGATGTCGAGAGTTTTTCGGGGTAATTCGCAAGAATCGATCGACCCATTATTCGAGTTGCTGAGCTTTGAGCAGGATCAAGCGATTCAGTTCCTCGATACTCAGACGGTGCCCTTCGCGCACAAGCATCAGCGCCTCGCGGGCGAGTGGTTCTCGCGGCTCCAACTGCAGCGCCCGTCCAAGCAGATCGAGCGCCAGCGCGCGCTGTCCTTTTGCTGAGGCGATCGCACCCCGCTCGAGCGCCGCATAAGCATCACCTGGGTCCCGTCCGAGCGCCAGCGAGAACTGCTGCTGGGCGTGCGACAGTTCGCCGTAGCGGAGCGCGATGCTGCCGGCGAGGAGATCGGCTTCATCGCTTAGCGGGTTCAGCTGAGCGGCATCGCGCAGACGGGCGTAGGCGGCTTGCGGCTTGCTCGTCCAGATCCGCGCAGCGTTCTGCACCTCGAGCTGGCTGAGCCACGGTGCTGCAAGGGAAACTGCTGCCGCGAGCGCCACGAGCAGCCCGGCGCCCAGCGCTAGACGCCGGCTGTGACGCCCAGCCCCTGCGCTGCCAACGGCGGGATCGGGGTCAGGACCCGCGGCCTCCGGCACTTGCTCCGCATCGGCGGCGCGCTGCGCATTATCCGGCGCGACCGGAGGCGACGCACCGCGGGTCGAGGCGCCTCGCCGCGGCGCGAGCGCGCACGCGATACCGAGCAGCGCGAACGCGGCGGCCCCGAGCCCAGCGAACTCCCAGAACCAGTCAAATGACCCGTGGACGGCCCAATATCCGAACCCGGCGAGCGCCGCGGCGGCGACATCGCCGGCGAGCGGCTTGGCGCGACGGAGTGCACGCGCAGCAGCTAGGAGTGCGCCGCCGAGCCCTATGAGCGCGATCAGCGCCCCGATCAGGCCCGTCTGGGAGAGCGTGCGCAGCTCGATGCTGTGGGGGTAGTGAGGGGTCTCGTCACTGCGGCCTTGGGCTAGGTATTGCTGCTGAAAATTGTCCGCGCCAATGCCTAGCAGTGGATGGGCTTTGAATTCGTCGAGCGCGACCCGGTAGAAGTCGTAACGGTTGCTGCCCAAGCCACTGACAAGCCGACTGCCGCTGGTGTTGTCTGAGGAGTAGCCCCCCTTGAAGCTATGCCAGCTTTTTTCGATCCGCGTGATCGGGTTGCCGGCCACGGCCAAGCCGCCGATGACGCTCACCACCAGCGTGAGTAGCGCGACGGCGCGTATGCCTGCATGTATTCGCTTGCGGGTCTTTCGCGAGAACGGGCGGAGCGACTCGATGTACGCGCCCAAAGCCACCACCAGCCCGACGGCCAGCGCCGCGGCGAACATGGACGCGATGGCCGTGTGCAGCGTCGCCGGGACTACGGCTTCGTGCTCAAGACGATCGCCCACGTGCAGCACCGCCGGCGCGGCCACAGCGACGCCGGCGACCACGGGGATCAGCAGCGCGAACGTGCGGATGCGCCCTGGAAGCAGAGCAAACACGAGCACCACCATCACCGGCGTGGCGTAGATCGAGCCGCGGCTTTGGCTGAGCAGCGCGACCTCCGCCAGCAGCACAGCTCCGCCTGCAAGCAGCCCACGAATGCCCCACGGCAGTTGCTCGCTGCGCGCCAATAGCAGCGCGGGCCAGAAGGCCATCAGCCATTGGGCAGCATTTGCGTTGGGGTAGCCAGTGGGGTAGTCCAGGCGTCCGCCTGGGAGCATCGACTGCAGATGCGCGCCACTGGCAGCGCTGAGGTGAAACGCTGTGAAGGCAGCCAACGCGATCAGCGCGATCGTCCACAGGCACAGCATTAGCGCCGCACTGCGACCGCGCTGTCGCCATAGCGCGAACAGCGCGAACACCAGCAGGTACAGGAGCGTCCGGTTGGCCCCTTCCCACGCGTCGCCGGTGTTGGCGGCCCACAGGATCGACAGGTAGCTAAGGGCTGTGTAAGCGGCAAGCGCGGCCAGCGCGATCAGCACTGCTCGAGGTACCTCCGCGATCCGCACACGCACCGCGCCAAGAGCGATCGCGAGCAGCACGAGCACGACCAGCGCGCCTGGTGCCCAGTGGGTCACGGGATAGCCCGCCTGGCTGGTCGCCCACACGACAAATAGCGCGAGCGCGACGAGCGCGGGCACCGTCGCCGGCGAGGCGCGCAGCGACGCCGAGAGCTTCGCTGTCATCGCGCCCACAATAATCATCGGTGTGGAGGACTCCGCCGCTCTCGTTCGCTTCTACGACGACGCCTACTCGCGAGCGCCTGCCGAGGCCGCCCGCGCGGCGCACTGGCGAGCGCTGGGTGCGGTCGGCAAGGCGGACCACGTAATCGCGCTGTGCGCGCAGGCGGGGCTTGCGCCGATGAGCACGCTGGAGGTCGGCTGCGGCGACGGCGCGCTGTTGTGCGAGCTTCACCGCCGCGGCTTTGGGGGGGTGATGTCAGGGGTGGAGATCACCCAGGCAGCCGTGGACATCGCCCGCCAGCACGTTGAGATCGACTCGGTTGAGCTGTACGACGGCTTGCACCTGCGCGCTGGCGATGGCGCATACGAGTTGGGCGTGCTTTCACACGTGCTCGAGCACGTGCACAACCCGGCAGAGTTGCTGGCGGAGGTGGCGCGTGCGTGTCGTGCGGTGGTGGTGGAGGTGCCACTGGAGGCCAACTGGTCGGCGCGGCGGGGGGTAAAGCGCGAGCATGCAGCCGAGGTAGGGCACCTGCAGCGCCTGGATCGTGACGCGGCGCACGCGTTTGTTGCCCGTGCGGGGCTGTCGATCGCCGCGGAGCTGGATGATCCGCTACCGCTCGAGGTCCACCGCTTCTTCGCCACCAGCCCGAGCGCGCGGGCTGCGGGAACGCTCAAGTGGGCCGTACGCGCGGGCGTTCATCGTCTCGCGCCATCGCTGGCGCACCGTGCGTTCACGCTCCACTACGCGTGCCTGTGCCTGCCCGCGGCCGGGTAGCGGCACTCAACAAAAGCGCAAGCACGTTGCCCATCAACTCATCGGGGACGGCAGCAGGATCGGCGAGCTTCTGCCGGGCGATGCCGTCGGCGAGCGCGTCGATGGCGAGCGCGAGCTGCTCGGCTGGTAGCGCCAGCTCGAGGTCGAACTCGCGCGCGCCGTCGGCGATCAGCTGGGTGATCACCTGGCGCATCTGGGCGAAGCGTTCGGCCACCTTTGGGCGCACGTTGGGGTCGCGTACGCCGTAGGCCCAGAACTCCATGAACAGCAGCAGCAGTTCGGGCTCGCGGTCGATCATCGTCATCCACTGGCGCGCGCCGCCGGTGGCGCGCTCGGCAACCGACGCGCGCGCACCCACCGCCTCGGCGATCTCGCGTGCGTGCTCGGCGATCTCGCGCTCCATCAGCACCAGGAACAAATCCTCCTTGCCGTCGAAGTTCGAGTACAGCGCGCCCGTGGAGAAGCCCGCCTCGGAGGCGATCTCATCGACCGAGGCACCGTGAAAGCCGCTCCGAGCGAACACACTGCGCGCCGCGGTGAGCAATCGCTCGCGGGTGTTCGCCCGCGTCCGCTCGCGCGTCATGCGCCCTGCGCCCTGCGCTGGTGCGACGCTCGGTGGACCCGAATCGCTCTCCTCCCTCTTCATATTTTTAAATCCTAGTTGGTGAGCGCTCGTTATTTCGATAACGTTCGCTATTCAAATCTTGTTGTCTGGTCGAGAGGAGCAAAAAGAATGGCTATCGCGACGGGGCGGGCGGGCCTCCATACATCCGATTCGAGCAGTCTCGGCAGCCTGCCAGCAGACGCGATCTCCTACGAGGACCTGTACTCGCGCTGGGAGCGCGGCAACTGGTCGGCGATGGATCTGGACTTCACCGAGGACGCGCGCCAGTGGCGCGAGGACTTCACCGAGTTCGAGCGCCAGGCCGCCCTCTGGAACTACTGCCTGTTCTTCTGGGGCGAGGACGCCGTCGCCGACAACCTCTCCCCCTACATCGACGCCGCGCCGCTGGAGGAGCAGAAGTACTTCCTCACCACCCAGCAGGT
>DATBYJ010000053.1:0-16841 GCA_036513795.1 Solirubrobacteraceae bacterium
AGGGCTCCTTGTTGGGGGGCGTGTAGATCTGGGGGTGCCCCTTGAGCATGTCCCACAGCGCAGTGGTTCCACACTTGGGATGCCCGACGATAAAGAAGTCAGGGATCCGCTTAGAGCCGGAGGCTTGTGCTTGTGCATCCATGCCGGCTATATGCTGTCATAGCCCCAGAGAGCCACCAAATCGCGTCCGAGATATTCACCAGTGGCCTGTACCTCGGGCTTGAAGCGACGGCGCAGCTCGAGCATCAGCTGCTGATCTGGCGGCGGCGTCGGGACATAGCGAATCCGCCGTGCGAGATCCGCGCGGGTGGTGCTGCTGCGTAGAGGCGGCGGCGCGATTGCAACCAGCCCTTTGGTGAGCGTCGCTCCGGGTGCAGTGTGGCGCGCCATTGCTGACACTCTCATCACCTGATCCAGCCACACGTAACGGGGAGTGCGCAGCGTGTCGAGCTCCACGGGCGCGACTGGCAGCGTATCGTCGACGTCGAGGAAGCGCAGCACTTGGCGGACAGTCCCCTCGTTGTCGGCGCGGAAATCGTCGTAGATCAGCACGAGCACCTGCTCGGGCGGGAATACCGCGTGATAGCGGCGCAGCTGCTCGACATAGCGGATCAGCTCGGAGTACATCAGCACCTGGGGGAACTGGGACAGGCGCGGGATGTTCTTGCCTTCGCGCCGTGAGTCCTCCAGGGCGAGCGCCTTGCCGAGGTCCTTCTGGGTCTCGTCGTAGTTGCGCACGGCCTGCAGATGCACCGAGCGCAATAGGCTCGCGGGCTCGCGCAGAATGGCGATGATCCGTGCGTCCGGTTGCACCGCTGCGATGTTCTCGGCGGCGAGCGTGGAGCGCAGGTAGGTGGGAGTGGCCTCGCCGATCAGCTGGTCTGGGCGCGCACCTGTGAACAGCGACTGGTAGCCCTCGAGCGTGGTGGGGTGCTGGCGCATGCTCGACTCAGGGCGCCAGTAGCGGGTGCGTCGGTCGGGGGCGAAGTAGCGCGGCTCCTTCACCGGCATGTGGATCCGCGGGTGACGGGCGAGCATCTGGTGGAGTGCTGTGGTGCCGCACTTGCCGTGGCCGACGATGAAGAAGTCGGGGAGCCTCACAGGTCGAGCCGGCTGACGCCGAGCTCGTCGAAGCCGACGTGGTGGGCGAGCTCGTGGCGCACCGTGCGTGTCACCTGATCGCGCAGCAGATCGGGATCGTGGCCGAAGTCGCGACGCAGCGTGTCACGGAAGATGACGATGCGATCGTGGCTGTTGTCACGCGTGGCGCCGTCTCCCTGGTAGAGGCCGTAGGCGCCGCGCCGGCGCCCCCCGTCGGAGATCACGACGGCGACGTGGGCGAGCGCGTTTCGCAGCAGATCGGGTAGGTCGTCGAGCGCGTCGCGAACGAGCTCCTCGAAGTCTGAGTCGTTGAGCGGGTCGAGCTCCATGAACTCGGTTTCGTCGGGATCGACGACGAGCCCTTCGCTGGCGAGGCGCTCGGAGTAACGGACGATCTCTTCAAACTCGTCCTCTGACTCGGGGTCGTGCCAGCCGGCCATGCGCACGGCGACAAACGCGACGCTGCCCATCAGCGCGGCGGCGAGGATGACGCCGAGCGCTACATCCTCGAGTGCGTGAACGACGCCGATCGAGCTGAAGCCCTGACCGACGACGAGCACCACGAGACCGACAGACATGGCGACGAGCGCTGCCACGCCGACGCGTCGGAATTGAGACGGTCGGGGAGGCTGGGGCTCGCGCATCGCCATGAGGTCGGGGGCCCCACTCTTATTTCAGCGTGCGGGCGATGACGAGACGCTGAATCTCGTTGGTGCCCTCGTATATCTGGGTGATCTTGGCGTCTCGCATCATGCGCTCCACTGGGTACTCCTTGACATAACCGTACCCCCCGAGGACCTGCACGGCCTCGATGGTGACGGCCATGGCGGTGTCCGAGCAGAAGACCTTGGCCATGGATGAGTACTTGGCGCGTGCAGGATGGCCCTGATCGGCCATCGCGCATGCCTTGTAGAGCAGCTCGCGGGCGGCGGCCGTGCTTGTTTCCATATCGGCGAGCTTGAACTGGATTCCCTGGAACTCGTTGATGGGCTTTCCGAACTGCTGGCGTTCGCGGGCGTAGGCGACGGCGTAGTCGGTGGCGCCCTGAGCGATGCCGACGGCCTGGGCGGCGGCGCCAAGGCGGGTGCGCTCGAGCGTGCCGAGCGCGACCGACAGACCCTTGCCGACCTGGCCGATGATGTTGGCGGATGGCACACGCACGTCCTCGAAGATCGGTTGCCCGGTGGGTGAGGCGCGAATGCCGAGCTTGTGCTCGAGCTTGCCGACGCTGAAGCCGGGCCGGTCGGCCTCGACGACGAACGCCGTCATGCGCCGGTGCTCGCGGTCGGTGACGGCAAAACAGATGTAGAAGTCGGCGACGCCGAGGTTGGAGATCCAGTTCTTGGTGCCGTTGATGATCCACTCATCGCCGTCTTGGACGGCTGTGGTTTTCATGCCTGCGGGGTCGGACCCAGCCTCGGGCTCGGACAGCGCGAACGCGGGCGACCATTCGCCGCTGGCGCACTTGGGCAGGAAGCGCTGCTTGAGCTCGTCTGAGCCGAACAGCTGGATTGGCAGCGTGCCGAGCTCCTGGATCATCAGGATCAGCGCACAAGAGGCATCCACCTTGGCGATCTCCTCGACGGCCATGTTGAGCATCAGCGTGCCGGTGCCGGTGCCGCCGTACTCGGTGGGAAACGGCAGTCCGAGGATGTCCTGCTCGGCGAGCACTTTGCGGACATCCCACGGGTACTCGGCCCGCTCGTCGATCTCGGCTGAGCGCGGTGCAATCTTCTCGCGCGCGATCTGCCCAATGGTTTCGCAGAAGTCGAGGTGCTCCTGGGGGATTGTGTAAACGTCGCTGACTAGCTCCATGCCGGTGATCCTAGTGATGGATGAGTTGTTTCGCGCAGTGCGGTGCACGGCTCGCTGGGATGGTGAGGTGGCCGTGGCCAACCGGCGCTCGCGTTCGCGTGGCGTGCGGACGCTAGGCTCATGTGCATGAGCGCACAAGACAGCGCAGCCAGCATCGAGGTGGAGCCTGGGAGGGTCGCCAGCTGGATGGTGGAGAGCCCGCCAGCGCAGGTGATCGACGTGCGCGAGCCTTACGAGCGCGCGGCTGGATACATCGAGGGCTCACGCCACATCGAGCTCGTCAACCTGTCAGCGCAGGCGGGCAGCATCGAGCGCGAGCGCCCTGTGATCGTCTACTGCCGGGTGGGCGCACGCTCGGCGATGGCTGTGAAGGCATTGCGGGGTGCAGGGTTCGAGGCCTACTCGATGGCGGGCGGACTCTTGCGCTGGGACAGGGAGGGCCGACCTCTGTCGCCGCCGGGCGGCGAGGTCGCAAGACACTGACAACGTGCTCGATAGCCATCGCTAGACAGCCCGAAAAGCACAGCAGACGACGACAGAGGAGACGAGATGGAGACTTCGACTGACTATCCGGGAGTGACGACGGGCGAGGGCTACGCGGTTGGCCATCTCGAGGATCTCGGCGACGGACCTGGCTTTAGAAAGGTCCGCAAGGGTCTGGGGGTAACGGCGTTTGGGGTCAACGCGATCGTGCTCCCGCCGGGCATCGAAACGGGCTTTCACTACCACGACCTGCAGGAGGAGCTGTATTTCGTGCACCGCGGCACGATCGAGATGGAGTTCGGCGACGGCTCGGTGCAGCGTCTGGGCGACGGCGGCATGGCACGGGTTGACGCGGCGACGGTGCGCAAGATCCGCAACGCGGGTGACGGGGACGCGGTGTATCTGTGCGCGGGTGGCAAGGATGGCTACATCGGACGTGACGGCCGTGTACGCCCAGGCGAGGAGGAGCGAGTAAGGGCAATGCACGATCTCTCTGGAGGGCAGTCGGAGTGAGCTGTTCCCCGCCTGCTTGCAGTTGAGCGAGGAGACCAACCCGCGGCACCGGCGCGACTCGGGAGGCGCGCGGGATCCAGAGTCGCAAACTCAGGGTCCACAGGGCGGCCGGCGCATTCGCGTGAACGACGCGCTCGCGATCCCAGTCGCGGAGATCACCTTGCGCACGAGCCGCTCCTCGGGACCGGGTGGACAACACGCGAATGTGACTGCGTCACGCGTGGAAGCGATCTTCGACGTGGCCGCATCACAGTCGCTGAGCGAGTCCCAACGAGCGCGCGTGTTGGCGCGTGCGGGAACGAGGGTGGTCGCGGTTGCTCAGGATGAGCGCTCGCAAACACGCAACCGCGAGCTGGCGCTCGAGCGTTTGGCAGAGCGTCTGGCACGGGCGCTGACAGTCCCGCGCAGTAGGCGTGCAACCCGCCCGAGCACCGCTGAGCGCGCGCGTCGACTGGCTGACAAGCGCAAGGTCGCTCAGCGCAAGTCTCAGCGCAAGCCGCCGCCGGCCGACGTCGACTGATCGAACAAGTCGGCGTACTACGGGCTAGCGAGCCGAGCGCCTACCGGCTGACTCGCGCTCGCGGTCACGTCCATGCTCACGGTCGACGAGCAGCGCGAAGGTGGGACAAGCCCGCGCGGCCCGCCGGGCGTGCTCCAGTTCCCAGCCGTGCACGGGCGTGCCATCGACGATTGGATAGCCCCACTCATCGAGCGTGACTCGCTCTGGCAGCAACTCGGCACACATTCCGTGCGCCTCGCAGGTAATCGGGTTGACGCGCACGCGATGGCTCATGTGGCTCCCCCGCGTGTGGCTCGATCGCGTGAGGCTCCCCCGCGTGAGCTTCCCCGGCCTGAGACTCGATCGCGTGAGGCCTGATCGCTGACTTCACGGTCGGGCAGCGGCAGCTCCGGGGGACGCGCGCAGCGATCACAGGCCCCGTGACGGGCATGCTCGGCGAAGTCCCCGTGGAACGCCTCCAGGGCACTGAGGATCAGGTTGACGGCGCCGTCCGGATGTCCGCAAGCACCGCGGCGGGCGGTGAGCGAGGCGAGACGTTCGATTCGCCGCGTGACGCTTGCCTCAGCACCGTTGAACGCCAGCTGTTCGAGCGTGCCGGCAAGGCTGTCGAGGCCATTTAGGCAGGGACCACACTGGCGCACGCTCTGGCCTGCCATCCAGCGGGCGACTCGGGCGGTTTCAGCCACGGGGCAAGCCTGGTCGGAGAGCAGCAGCACTACGCCGGCACCGAGTGTGGCGCCGTGTGCGGCGAGGTGTTCCTTGGACAGCGCCACGCCGCCGAGCCACTCGCGACTGACCCATGCGCCGGCATAACCACCCAATAGCGCACCCCGCACCCCTGTGGTGGTGCCGCCGGCCGCGTCGATCAACGACGCCAATGAGGCGCCGTGCTCGATCTCGTAGACGCCGGGGTCGGCAACTGGCCCGGACAGCGTGACGAGCGCAGACCCAGGTTGCGAGGGTGTGCCGAGCTGGCGGAACCACGGCGCACCGTGGCGCGCGATCAGGGCCACATGGGCGAGTGTCTCGACGTTGTCGACCAATGTGGGCCTGCGCCGGAGGCCCTGTTCGAACGGCAGCGGCGGTGTGAACGTGGGCATGGCGGGGCCGCCGCCGAGATAGTTGACCAGCGCGGACTCCTGCCCAGCGACATAGTGGCCGGGGACCGTTCGCAGGTGCAGCTTTGGCGAGCGTCCTGCGCGTGGCTCGACAGCGCGCTCCTCGATCGCCTGTTCAAGGCTGTGAACACTGGCGTCGGCGGTCTCGCAGGCGCACACGATCACCTCGTCGGCATCTACTGCTTCGGCTGCGAGGACTGCGCCGTCGAGCACTAGGTGGGGTGCCATCTCCAGCAGGGTGCGGTCCTTGAGGCTCGCCGGCTCGCCCTCGGCACCGTTGGCTACGACGATCGCGCGCCCGCGTCCGCTAGCGACCGCGCGCATCTTGGTGGCGGTGGGGAACGCCGCCCCACCGTGGCCAAGCAGACCCGAGCGCTCGATCTCGTCAATCAACGCGGCGGCGTGCTCGCGACCACGACGCCGGCGTCCGCCACGTAGAGGTGGCAGCTGGCCATGCACCGATAGGTGATCGGCGAGCGTTAGCGCACCCTCGGTATGCACGCCCGCGAGTAGTCGCGGCAGCACGGGAGCTGCCGCGCCTCGGGCTCGCTGGAGGGGCGCCTCGGCGATCGTGGAGTGGGGCCCGCTCATCGCTTGCTCGCGGCTGCGTGGGTGTGGGCGTGGTGCAGCAGCGACGCGGGCGTGCCCGAGCGCCGCGCCCATTCTGCGCCCAGCGGCCCACTGGGAAGCCACAGCACCAGGAACAGCGAGAACACGCCGGTCCCGCCGAGGGCGGCCCCGCGGATGCGGATGTTCTCTGGCCAACCGCTGGCCACTCGCGCGAGCACCGCAGCCAACACCATCACCAGACATATAGCGCTCAATATCTGCAGCCAGGCAGTGTTCGCGTCGCTGCCGGTGCCGAAGCCGTGCAGCAGAGCAATCGGCCAGCTCGCGTACGTCAACCAGTGGAACGCGCGCCAGCTGGAATATCCCATCCGCGCTCGCAAGAGGCTGGTGATGATCACCGCGACGATCAGGTCGAAGGCGACGGCGCCCAGCCCCAACCAGAAGGGCCGGTAGGCGCTGACGAACGGCACGACGGCGTCGACCAGCCCGATCGGGGCGAAGCTGTCGAGCACTGACGTGAGGATGTGCAGTACGAGGAACACGAGCGCGAGCAGTGCCGCGTTGCGGTGGATCGAGTCCACGATGAAACGTGGCCAGCGGGGCGTGCTCCAGCGCTGGACGTCGAGCACGCCGAGCGCCACCGCGACGGACAGCAGCAGCATCGCAACGGCGCCGGTGGAGCGGGTCAGATACCAGTAGGTGCTCGGGCCGACCGCTGCCAGTGAGAGGTTCATAGCTCTGCGCCTCCGTGCGGCCAGTCGGCAACCACCGTCACGTGCCCGTCGAGGTCCACCAGCCGCGCTGGCAGACCCGCCTCGGCGAGCCACCGCGGAGCTGAGTGGGCACGTAGGAGCGCGGCGGTTGCGGCGATGTTCGCGTCGGCACAACTCGCGGCAGCGACGCTCACGGTGCGCCAGCTCGAGCGCACAGGCGCGCCGGTGCTCGGGTCGATGATGTGGTGCATGGTGTGGCCGCCCTTGCGCCAGCGCCGGACGGTGGTACTGGAGGTGGCAAGCCCACCGGAATCGATCGTGATTGTCTGCCCGGGGGCAGAGCAGTCGCTGCGATGGTCATCTGTTACGCGGATCTTCCAGCCAGCGTCAGGACCGGCCCCAGAGGTGGCGATGTCGCCGCCGATACTGACGAGCGCGCCGCACCCACTCGCAATCCCCGCGGCCTCAGCAGCGCGGTCGGCGGCCCACGCTTTGGCGGTGGCACCCAGGTCGAGCTTTACGCCGGCTGGCACTCGCACGGTGCCGTTCGCGCGGTCCAGCTCGACCGTCTGCCAACCACAGCGCACACGCGCATTGATCGTGAGGGCAGGCAGCCACTCATCAGCCGCATAGCTGTGCTTGTTTGTCGGCACGAACGCGCCGGTCGCTTGTTCGAGCAGCCGCCAATCGCGGTCGTAGCCCGCCAGCTCGAGCGCACGCCCGATCGTGGGGTCGACGTCGCCACCGGTCAGAGCAGCGGCCCGCAGCGCCAGCGTGAGCGCGTCCATCAGCAGCGCCCCCACCTCAGTCGAGCGACCCGCGCGAGCGTTTAGCAGCGATAGCTCGGAGTCGCTGCGAAAGCGACTGCAGGCGCGATCGATCGCGTCGAGCTCACATTCGACCGCGGCACGCGCGGCCGACAGCTCAGCGCCGCGAGCGAGGCGCAGCACGACGGTCGTCCCGAGGGCTTCCCACGTCGCCGAGGCAACCCTGCCCTGAGCCGACCTGGATGCCATTGGAGTGCTCAGCTCAGGAGCCACCAGACACCACCGGTGCTGATTCCTGGGCGGGTTCCGGAGCGACTTCCTGCACAGGAGCCGATTCCTGCGCTGGTTCCTGTGCGGGCGCTGATTCCTGAGCCGGGACCGATTCCTGGGCAGGGGCTGATTCCTGGGCTGGTTCCGTTTCCTGCGCGGGCGCGGATTCCTGGGCAGGCGCGTTTTCCTGGGCAGGCGCGGATTCCTGGGAGGAGGTTGATTCGCTGGCGGCATTGGGAGCATGTTTGGGTGGTGCGAGCGCCCCCGCCCCAGCAGATGCGCTGCCAGTAGAGCTCGCCTTCGTGTGGCCGCGATGACCGCGCGTTGCTTTGGACCTGGTCACGTTTTTGACCGTTTTCCCGGGGAACGCATTGGCGGCGACGTCCGTGAGCAGACCGGTTAGCACGACGCTACCGGCGATCATCCAGCGGTTGATCTTGTGCAACTCGCGCAGCGCCGCGTCGCGTGTGTGGGTGGTATGGATTCGCATTTATACGTGCGAACCGGCGACCAACGGCCTACCTTCAGTAACGGGCATGGAATCAGTGTGTGAAGCAACGGTAAGGAACGGTTAACCGCTTGATGAGAAAGCTCATCGGAAGGTGTGGGAAGGAAAGCGCTGCCGTGCAACGACGCCTATCCTTGTGACATGGGAGCCACCGCGGACTCGCGCCAGGAGCGCTCGGCGCCGCCCTCCACTGGCGCGGCCATTGCCGAGGGCAACAGTGAGAGCACCGTTGCGGCCAGACTGCTGCTGATCGAGGATGAGCCTGGCATCGTCGACTTCGTCAGCCGCGGTCTCGAAGCGGAGGGCTTCGTGGTAGAGGCGGCGATGGACGGGATCGAGGGCGAACGGATGGCGCTCGGCGGTAACTTCGATGCAATTGTGCTGGATCTGATGCTGCCGCGTCGCGGCGGCTTGGAAGTGCTGGGATCGGTTAAGCGGTCGATGCCAAACGTGCCGGTGATCGTCCTGACGGCGCGCGGTGAGATCGAAGATCGCGTCGAAGGGCTCGACGCGGGCGCCGTCGACTATCTGGTCAAGCCGTTTTCCATGGCTGAGCTGGTGGCCCGTGTGCGCGCGCAGCTGCGGGTAATCGCACAGGCGTCGTCCAGCACGCTGCGCGCCGAGGACATCGAGGTCGACCTGATGACGCGCAAGGTACGCAGGGACGGCCAGTCGGTGACGCTGTCGACGACCGAGTTCGAGCTGCTCGTGTACCTCATGCGCCATCACGGTCAGGTGGTCTCGCGCGAGCAAATCCTCAGCTCGGTTTGGGGCTATGAGCACGATCCCGCCACCAACGTGGTCGACGTGTATGTCGGCTATCTGCGACGCAAGCTCAGCCGTGGTCGTGAGGCAGCCCCGATCTTTACCGTGCGCGCCGTGGGCTATCGCCTCGGCAGCTCGAGCTAGGCGAGATGCGACCGCGGTTTAGACGCCTGGTTCCCGGGGGTCTGCGCTGGCGACTGGCCGGCTGGTTCGCGTTCGTCACGCTGCTGTGCACCGTGATCGTGTTCGTCGCTGTCTACGGTGGCACCGGTACCCAGTTGCGCGAGCAAATCGACCATGAGATCGCAGGCGACGCGGCCGAGCTCGCCCACAACCTGATGGCGGCAGATTCAAAGACGCCACGTCAGATCTCCAACGCGGCCACCCGCTACATCGCCGATCAGCCATTCAGCGCCAGCTCGACGCTGCTGTTCGTGCTCGTGCCGGGAACTGCGCCCAGTACCAACCGGCCCGAGCTGTTTGGGAACCCGAAGCCGGATAACGGCGAGACATCCTCCGAGCAAGGCGAAGAGAACCGGCTGTCATCGCTGCTATTGAGCGCTGCCGCCGGCTACCGCACGCTGTCGCTCCCGGATGTCGGCGATCTGCGGGTGCTCAAGCGACGCATACGTGTGCGCAGCGGCTTGAGCGTCGTCGTCGGCGTGGGCGAGCCGCTGGCGAGCGTCGCCCACGCCCAGCGTGGCGTGGCGCGGGCGTTCGTCCTCGCTGGCCTGTTAGCGTTGGCGTGCGCGCTGCTGGCCGCATACCTGGTCGGTTCGCGTCTATCGCGGCCACTGCGCAGGATGGCCGCCGTCGCCACGCGGGTGAACGCGGGCGAGCTACACCCGCGGATGCGCGACCCCGGCGGCCAGAGCGACGAGGTGACGGTGCTGGCCGAAGCGTTCGATCACATGCTCGACCGCTTGACCGAAGCGTTTGCCGGCCAGCGCGCGTTTGTTGCCGATGCCTCGCACGAGTTGCGCACACCGCTGACGGTGATTCGCGGCCAGCTCGAAGTGCTCGCCTCCCAACCCGAGCCATCCGCTGGCGAGGTGCGTCGGGTGGAGGGCCTCGTGCAGGCGGAGATTGCGCGCATCAGCCGGCTGGTCGACGATCTGCTGCTGCTGGCGAAGACCGAGCAGATCGAGTTCCTGCGCGTCGAGCAGGTCGATTTGCCTAACTACGTGGGCGAGCTGTGGGATGGGATGAGCCTGCTAGCAACACGACGCTTCGAGCTCGGCCCGATCCCGGCCGGCAAGCTGCGCGCTGACCCTGACCGTCTCGCACAGGCGCTGCGCAACCTGGTTGGCAACGCCATCGACCACACCGCGACCCAGCACGGCCTTGTTCGTCTGCAGGTGCAGACGCTGCCAGGGCGCATTCGCTTCCTCGTGGAAGACGACGGCCCCGGGATCCCGCTCGACCAGCGCGAGCGCGTGTTTCATCGCTTCCACCGCACCGATGCCGCGCGTGACAGGGCCTCAGGTGGCACCGGTCTAGGGCTCGCGATCGTGCGCGCGATCGCCGATGCCCACGGGGGAACCGTAACCGCCGACTCCTCGCCGGAGGGTGGCGCCCGCTTCACGCTCGAGCTACCCAGCTTCACCCCTGCGCATACTCCGCGAGGCACGGTCGAGGAGGAGCTCGCCACGGCGACACCGCTGGCTAGGTCAACAGCTCCTTGACGTAACGCTGATGCAGCCGCCCTAGGGGGGTCTTTTGCGGCTGGAAGCCGATCGCGTTCCACAAAAGCCCCGACGCCGGCGCCCAGGCGACAATCAGATACGCACCCAGCACGAGCGCTGTCACCCGCAGCCTGCGCGAGCGCGACAGCGCGGCGAACGGTAGTACCCACAGCACATACCAAGGCAGCACCCAGCTGAGGGTCACGAGCAGGGCGACTCCAGCCCAGCCGGAGGCCGTGATCGCGTCGCGGCGTTGCCATGCGAGGAGCGCACACATCAGCACAATCGCCACCAGCACCACGCTGAGGGCAGACCGTAGTCCCGTGCTCTCGCCGCCCGCACCGACCGCGAGGCCGATGAGGTTGGGGATGCTCTCGCTCGTCACCAAGCTGCTCTGCGTGCTCAGATCCGGCACGTGCAGCCCGAACGCCAGCAGGCTGGCTGCGCCCAGCAGCACGCCCGCGAGGAACATGCCCACCAGCACCTGCACCAACGCCCGAGGAGCCCGCAACAGGATCACGAGCGCCGCCGGGAACAGGATCGCCGCCGACGCCTTGATCGCCGCAGCAGTCATCAGCGCTGCGCCAGCACCCAGCTCAAGCCCTGCGAGCGGCAATAGCAATGATCGCAGCGGCATCGACCTCAACTCCGCGATCCAGGCGGCCAGTTCCACGCGGCCGGCGCTTACTCGGCTCGCCATGCCAGCCACCCGAGCGGCGGGCGGCGCGTTTGTCTGATTGGCTGCACCAACGGCGCCGCTGTCCCCGACCACGAGCTCCTCCCCCGCCACGCCAGTCGCGTGTGCCCGCAGCAGCAAATAGAAGCCGAGCATGATGCAGAACACCATCAGGAAGTCGTTGTGATCTCCCCCCAGTCCCCACACCAGCACGATCGGGTTGAGACCCACGAGCGCAATCGCTGCTCGCGGCTCACGCCCCAGCAGTCGTGCGCACTTCCACACGAGCAGGATGATCATCAGGCTGGTGACCATCAGGATTCCCTTCAGCGCCCAGAAGGAGCCAGCCACCCCCAATGGCACAACCACGAACGTCAGCAACGTGAACAGCGGCCCATACGGGCTTAGCAGCTCGTGCCAGTTGCTGAGCATGTAGCTCGGGTCGTTGTGAGGCTCGATCACGGGCGGGGTGGTGTACGGGTTTAGGCCATGGACAACCTCCATGCGCCCGTAGTTGACGTAGTTGAAGAGGTCTGTCAGTGCCATCGGCGGAGCGAGCAGATAGATCACGTGCACTGCCACAATCGCCGCCACCACCCAGCTTGCGGGCAACGCGGCGGCGCGCTTGAGGGTGAGCATGTACGCGAGGTACATCACCACGAGCGCGCCCGTGAAGAGGTACTTGAGCATCGTGCCGTTGTCGGTGAAGCCAGGCAACAGCCCTCCCAGCGGGCCGGCCATCCAGCGCGGGAAATAGCCCGTATGCGTGGTCGGCGTGAGGATGCTTGGGCGGTTGGCCGCAATCAACACCACGAACAGGCTCAGCGCGACGATGCTCGCCAACGCGAGCGTTCCCTGCAACACGCCCGCTTGTGCGCCCTCGCGCTCACGAACGGGGCCGGCCACACGCCAGCTCGAGCGGCCGGATGAGCGCTTACTGGCAGGAGCCCCGCCGGGGGGAAAGGTACTCGCGTCGCTTTGCATGCCTAGCGTCGGCACGATACTTCGAAAGCGGCTCGCAACCCCGCACATGCAGAGGGCCCACCGAAGCGGGCCCTCCTACATCGATTCTTGTCTCTGGCTAAATGCTCTGGACGTTTACGGCCTTGGGACCCTTCTCGCCCTGCTCCGGGTCGTAGGAGACCTTGGCCCCCTCCTGGAGAGAGCGGTAGCCCTCGCCGTTGATGCCGGTGTGATGGACAAACAGGTCCTTGTCACCGTCATCCGGGGTAATGAAACCGAACCCCTTGTCGTCGCTGAACCACTTAACTGTGCCAGTAGGCATGGTGTGAATTTCCTCCACGGTATGTGCGTGCTGCACGCGGAGGATGCTTCTTAAAGCTTCGACCTGCGAGCGCTTGCACTACTTTCGCCGGTCTTATGCGCCGGCCATACAAGCACGACGGTAGCACGTCGCACCGACCGTGTGTTGTTGAGATGTTGCTGGCACGACCCGACACAGAGCACCGGCCCACGGCCGCGGGCACGGCTAGGGTGAGACGGTGCACGCGCCCACAGACGCGTATCGAGACACCCGCGGCGAGCAAACCCCGCGCCTTAGCCGGCTGCTGGCGCCGGCGGATCCCGTCAGCGCGGAGGAGATCGTCCAGGAGTGGGGCCTGTGGCAACGGCCAGCACTCGGCCGTCCCCACGTGATGCTCAACATGATCGCCACCGCCGACGGCCGCGCCACAGTCGATGGACGCTCGGGCGCCCTCAGCGACCCCGCCGACAGGGCGCTGTTCCACGGCCTTCGTTCAGCCGTTGACGCAGTGCTCGTGGGAGCCGCCACACTGCGCACCGAGCGCTACGGGCGGATCATCCCGGACCTCTCTCGCAGGCAACTGCGACAACAGCACGGCCTCAGCGACGAGCCACTCGCGTGCATCGTCTCCGGACGCATGACGATCGCGCAGGACGTGCCGCTGCTGGCCGAGCCTGCGGCGCGCGTTGTCGTGCTCACGGCCTCGCAGGCGAGCCTCCCCGCCACGGCCGCCCACGTCGAGTACGTGCGCACCGAGCGCGACGGACAACTGGACCTCGCTGCGGCGATCGCTGAGCTGGGCGAGCGCTTTGGTGTACAGAGCGTGCTGTGCGAGGGCGGACCGCACCTTGCAAGACAGCTGCTCGCGGCCGGGCTTATCAACGAGTTGTTCCTCTCCGTCGCACCGATGCTCGCCGGCGGAGAGCCCGCGGGCGGCGAGGCGCTGCGGATCCTTGCCGGCGATGAGCTAAAGCCGCCGGTGGCACTGGAGCTACGCTCGGTGCTGCAAAGCGGCTCTGAGCTGTTTCTGCGCTACGGCGTCTGTGCGTGAGCGCTGGTCTCGCGCGAAACGATGCTGAGCAGCTCGCTAGCCAGGTGACGGCCCTCACTCGCCACCCGCGGCGTGGCGGCAATCCGCACCACCACCTCGTCGCCGTCGAGCTCCTCAAGCATTATCCGTGGCGCGTCTCGTAGAGGTGTCTGTAGCGACTTCTCGAGGATCTCCTGCAGATCGCCTGGCGTCATACCCGCCCGCAGGCGCGCCCGTAGGTTCACCGCCTCGGGCTCGCGCAGTGGCAGCACCGCCACATTCAGCACCACGCTATTTGGCACCAGGATCGAATCGTCGCCCGTGGCAAACGTCGTGTACAGCAGCCCTAGCGAGCTGACCGTGCCCTCAAGCTGGCCCGCCAGCGGGCCGCCCTGCAAGCGCACCCGCTCGCCCACACGAAACGGTCTGGCGCTGAGCAGCACTGTGCCCGCGATCAGGTTGCCCAGCGTCTGCTGTGCCGCCAAACCAAAGATCACCGCGGTGAACGCCGTGCCCAGAGCCAGTGTTTTCGCTTCGATCCCGGCCACCCTTAGCGCCACGAACAGCGCCAGCACCACCGTCGTCAGACGAATTACGAAGCCCACCGTGCCGGCCGTTGCCGGGTCCAAACGCCTGAACAGCGCCGGACCTAGCCCCCGGCCGATGTCGCGTGCGACCGCCCAGCCGAGGATCATCAGCGCGATCACCGTCACCACCCGGATCGGCGTTTCCAGCGCCGCTTCGAGCACCTTGTGGGACGGCACAGCCGGTTTGCCGTCGTGTTTCGAAGTGCCAGCGACGGTCGTGCCGAGCAGGCTCACGCGGCTGTCGTACAACACCACCACCGCCACGAACAGCGGCACCAGCACGAGTGCCTGCAGACGCGCACGCTTGACCACACGCGGGCTGATCTGACGCAGCAGCCCAACCTCCTGCCACGCGTGGCTGCGCGTCTCGAACATCTTCGGCGGGGTTCTCGGAATCGGCACCGCCGTAAATCATGGTGCATCTTCCGCTATGTCTGGGTGTAGACGACCATTCCCAGCCCGAACAGCAGGCAGTAGATGGCGAACGGAACGAGCGTCCTGGTCTTGAAGTAGCGCACTAGGAAGGCAACGGTAATGACGGCGGTGACGGCGGCGACGATGCAGGCGACGAGCGCCTGGCCGCGGATGCCATCGCCCTGATGTCCAAGCAGATCGGGCAGCTTGACGATGCCTGCAGCCAAGATGATTGGGGTGGCGAGCAGGAATGCGAAGCGCGCCGAGTCGCTGTGGTCGAGACCTCGCGCCAGTCCAGCGCCCATCGTCACGCCATCGCGGCTGATGCCCGCGACGAGTGCCGTCGACTGTGCCACGCCAACGACAACCGCCTCGCGGTACTCCAGTGTGTTCAGCTCTCGCGCGCCGTCCGGCTTGGCTCCCTCGCGCGCCGCCAATTCGCGTACCTCCGCGCGACGGCGGAAGCGCTCGGCCGCAAACAGGATCAGTCCATTGACCATCAGCACCACGGCAGCCACCTTGGGCTTGGCGGTGAGCGTCTGCAGCGGATGCTGCAGCGCCAGCGCTAGGACTCCCGCGGGAATGCTCGCGGCGATGATCAACCATGCCAGACGCTCGTCGGCGGTCTCGATCCTGCGCGTCGTTAGCGTGCGCAAGAACCCACGCACTATCTGCACCCAGTCGCGCCAGAAATAAGCAAGCAGACCAAGTGCACTGCCCACATGCAGCGTCACCACGAACGCCACCCAGAAGGATTCTTTCTGGGACTGCGCATCGACCAGCTTGTTCCAGCCGAACAGTGTCGGGAACAGCACCGTGTGCCCGAGGCTTGACACCGGAAACAGCTCAGTTATGCCCTGCAACGCGCCCAGCACAATCGCCTGGAAATAGCTGATAGCTGACGCGAGCGGGATCGCAATGGAACCCAGCATCGAAGCGCCAGCTTATTGGCTCGCCGCGACTTCAGGCATCCAGACGCGTTGATGCACGCGAAGCTCCGGACGCACCGAGTCGCGTCCCCCGACATGTAAATGCCGACTCTCGTGCCGTCCAGGAACGCACCGTCACCGGACTAGGAGGACACATGCATCTCTCCAGGCGTCGTACGCCCACCCCCGCCCGTACAGGACACTCCGCCCTACACAACACACGCACCCGGCGCAGCGGCGCAGACGGCTGGCTGAGACCCGGCTGGCGTCGGGCCGCTGCACTTGCCTGCGGTGTCCTCGTGCTCGCCGCGGCACCCACCGCGCTGGCTGGATCACTCGACGCCGCAGGTGGCCAGGCGGTGCGGGGAGGCGTCAAGAACCCCTCCCGCGGCGGCTACTTCCAAACGACCCAGATCTGGGCCAACAACTCCAGCTGGGGCACCCGCCAGTCCAATCTCGGTAGCGGTGGCTCCGCCATCTACGGCTGCCGCAGCGTCGCGGGCAACCTGCCCTGCCTGGATGCCGACAACCTCAAGGGCGGCACTGCATTCACGTTCATCACCACCGGCAACACCGGCGGCACGATCCTCGTGGGCAATGAAAAAGCGGCGCCGTTCACAACCAACGGGCACGGTGAAGCCAAAGGCTTGAATGCCAACTACCTGCAGGGCAAGCAGGCCAGCGAATTCCAGCTCACCTCCCAGCCAGCCGCCAACGCCAACGAGCTCGGCGGTCAGCCGGCGAGCTCCTACGTCAACACGGGCCAGCTGCTGTTCGCAGACGTGGGGCCTGGACCTGTGATCCAGAGCACACGTGGCGCAACGACAGTAGGACAGCTGGAAACCACCTACACGGTCGTGTTCGGCACCACTAACGTCAGCAAATGCGCCTACACCGCCTCTCCCCAGGGAGCCGCGTTGACCAGTGGCCAACTTGGTGTGGCCGCTAGTGCTACCAACTCAAGCGCAGTCGTCGTCAACGCCCCCAGCGGCTTCAGCGGCGGCTTTGACCTACAGGTCGTCTGCTGAGCAGTCCCCTGCGACTGTGAACGACGGGCCGGGGCGTTACCGGCGGGCCGGGGCACTCCCCCGCTCCGGCCCGTCGTATGCCACG
>DATBYJ010000054.1:0-8462 GCA_036513795.1 Solirubrobacteraceae bacterium
CCCGTAATCGGTCTCAACCTCGTTGATCGCCGCGAGCACCTGCCATGGGATCCCATAGGCGGTGCCGGCGGCCTGGAAGATGGGAAGGAGGAACGGGGGGATCTGGAA
The DNA here is from genome assembly GCA_036513795.1 of Solirubrobacteraceae bacterium. GTDB lineage: Bacteria > Actinomycetota > Thermoleophilia > Solirubrobacterales > Solirubrobacteraceae > Palsa-744. The sequence goes on from DATBYJ010000054.1 coordinate 109, forward strand.
GCTTTCGATGTAGAAGCCGGGCACGCCGGAGATGCCCGAGCGCAGGTCGAGGGGCAACGACGGAGTCAGCCCCGTAGGCGCCGGCGCCTTCTGCTTGCCCCGCACCGCACCTTCGCCCGCGGTGCGTTCGCCGCCGGCCCCAGCTTTGGAGTGCGACCGAGCCCGACGCTTGCCCGAGCCGCTGGGACTCGTTCCCTGCGTGTGCTCGGCTTGAACATGCGGCGCTTGCGCTTCGACGACGGTAGTCGTACCGCTCGGTTTCGGTTCGACCGGCTGACTAGTGGACGGACTGGTCGGAACCTCGGGCGGGGTCGTCGTCACGGTCGCTTCAGTCGACCCGGCGGTGGTGGTGATCGCAGGAGTAGTCGATTCACCTGCAGTCGGTTCGCTGGCGATACTGACCGTCGGTGTGCCCAGCGTCAGCACTCCCAACATGGGGAGCAGCACGGAAAGCTTTAGCGATCGCCGGGTCATCAGATCATTCGTTGCCGAGTAGGTAGTTGAGGAGCATGCCGCCTGCTTCGCTCGAGGCCCCAGACGGTGTGTAGTAGGTCGTACCGGAGGTCGAGCCACCGACGGGCTCGTTGGCTGTAGTGCCCGTCTGGCCCGCGGCGACCACTTCGCTCGCGCTCGGGGCGGACCCAGGGTATTTCGCGAGCGCCTGAGCAGGCGTCGCACCTTTGAGGACGGCCAGCGTACGCGCCATCACCAGGCCTGTCGTACTCGTGATGACCTTGGAGGCCGCGCCGGCGGTCGCACTGCTGCTACTACCGGCGCTGAACAGCTTGCGCCTGCAACCCGCATTGGCCGACGTCGAGGTGCTGTACGTAATACATAGGTTTCCGACGCCTTCGGACCTAAGGAAATGGCCAAGCGAATCGTAACCGTTGGCGACCCCGGTACCGAGGAAAATGAAGTCCATGAGGCGCTCAAGCCCGCCGGTGTTGCGCAGGCTACCGAGCAATTCGGAGAAGTTGCTCGTAAACGGCACGGCGGCGCTTCCGAGTGAGCGGAGCTGTTTAAGCAGTGGCTTAGTAGCGGTCAGCGCAGGGCCAGTTTGCTTTGCGGTCGCGCCCGTACTCACGAAGAACTTTTCTGAGCTCTTGGAGAACGCCGGCAGGTTCGTGAAAATCTTGTCGATCGCGGGCGCAGCCGCCTCGAGGTTGGTGAACGTCGGAGTCGTCTGTTCGGCGAACTTCTGGATGCGTTCCATCGCCGGCCCGAGCTGTTTGAGGAACGGCGGGAAGTCTTTGAGGTTTTCAGCCAGCGCGCCGCGGTTGGCAGCACCCGCCTGCGAAACCTTGTTTGCCTGCACAATGAAGTCCGCGACGCGTTCACGGACTTTCGCAAACGGCGCCAGCGCCTTGTCCGAGTCGACGGCGAGTTTCGCGAGCACATGGTTCTCCCCCGCCAAGATCGCGAGCACCCTGTCGAGTTCCCTCAGAGCTGGATTGGCTCGCTTGATCACTTCGCTGAGGTCGCTGCCACGTCCCGCCAGGCCGGCGCCCAGTTCGTTGAGGATCAGCGTGAAACGCTGGCGTTCGGGCAAACGCTGGATGTCTCCGAGCAGGTCGACGTCGACTGGGCTGGAGGTGTGCTGCACCGACAGCAGGTAATCCCCTGCGTCTTCCTGACCTTTAGGGACCTTGCCAAGGGGCGGCGGCAGCGGCGCCCCTTCAACGCGCGGCTGCGTGGGTAGGCAATCGACGTACTTCTCGCCGATCAGCGCCTGTGGGCGAATCGTGCAGCTGGCGTCGCTGCGGAAATCCTGAAAGCCGGGGTTGGTGATCTTGAACACGACCGCCGCCTTGGCCTGCGGCGTTGGCGTAACCGACGTCACCATGCCCACCTTCACGCCATCGATCTTGACGTTCTCGCCATCGATCAGGAAACCGGCGTCGTCGAAGATCGCGCGCACGGTGTAGCTGCCGTTGGAGCCGCCCGCGGCAACCGCCAACAGCACGACGAGCACGAGCGCAGCAGCGCAGGCGCCACCGGCAATGCCGGCCGCCCATCTCCTCCACCCCACGATCTCCGTCCTCAACCCAATCCTTCCTTGCGTTTACAGCGAGCGGGCGACCCCACCATCCTCGATGGGGCCGCCCACCCGGCTTTACACCTGGTCGAGCTTACGCCGTCCGGGACGCAAACCCTCCCCTGTCCCCTACTTCCTGGGGCAAGGGGACTTGTAGGTCGCGTCTACCGTCTCCGGTTTCGAGGTTTCGCCGTTTTCGGCGAAGATCACTTCGGTCTTGATCGGAAAGCCGCCTTTCGGGCACTTCGTCGGAACGCGACCGTAGTAGATCGTCTTGCCGTGCGACTTGTACGCCGAGCCGGCCTTGACCTTGATTGTCTTCACCGATGCGTATGGAGCTCCCGGCACGCTGGCCACGAGAGGGATTTCCGTGATTAGCTCGGGCCCGTAGCCGCCGCCACCGCTCAGATTTGTGTAGTGGCCGGCGGAGAGGATTTCCAGCGACACCGGCGAGTGACCGTCAGCGAAGAACTCCAAGCCGCCGCCTGGCGCATAGAAAGACGAGATTTCAAGGGTCTCTTCTACTCGTTCGCCGCCGAAGGTCACGAAACCGGTCGCCGAGCCAACCGGACCAGCAGCGGAGCCCTTGGAGCACTTCACGGGACCGAACTGTTCCAGCGTTGGCTTCGAGCACGTCGGGAAGCCGCTGGTGTGGAGCTTGGAGCCACTGGGCAGATAAAAGTTGACTCCGATCAGCGGTGGCGGGGAGCCATCGTATTCGGTGCCCGTGATTCCGTATTCAGCTTCAACTGCCGCACCGGCACCAAGGATGTCCCCGGTGTTCGGGTAGTTTCCGCCGCCGGGCTTCGGAATCGGTACAGCCTTCGCTTTGAATGTGACCGTCGGTGCGGCCGACGCAACGCCTGGCAACGCCAGCAACGCTAGGCCCAGGACGGCAAGACAGGTGGATGCTCTGCGCATCAGTTTTCCCTCCTCATTTGATGGACAGATCCGCCTCGATCCGGGTAGCTCCGGAGCCATGCCGGTCCGGCGACATCGAGATCCTCGGCTCCCTCGCCGAGGAACAGTGGCGTGATTCTGTCCCAAACCTTATCCGTCTCGCTCGACGCCTTCAAGTTAGAGAGAGGGCTTGACACGAGCGAACAGGCCCAGATTTCTCAGATCCGATGCGGGATTTCGTCGTTGATCCAAACACTCAGCCTCCAGTCGAGGCTTAGGTTTTGCCCACTGACAGCTCGAGTCGATCGCTCGTGAACCGCACTCCTACAGGCTCGAGCACCACCTCCCGCGGGCCTTCCTCCACGTGCCCGGCGACGATCGCATCGAGGCCGAGCCGCGCCGCAATCTCTACGACGCGCTGGCCACCACCTGCGCCGCAGTAGAGCGCGTAGCCGGACCCCATGTTGAAGGTCGAGTACGCCGCTTGCGCATCCATGCCGGCCTGCTCCACGAGGAAGCTGAGCACAGGGGGCACCGGGGGTAGGCGCTCGATGCGGTAGCTGAGCTGCTTGGTGGGCCGCATCAACTTGAGCAGTCCGTGGCCGGTCACGTGGCTCAGGTACGTCAGCTCGACGTCCGTCTCCAGCAGCGCGGCAATCAGAGACACATACATGACAGACGGCTCCAGCAGCGCCTCTCCGAACGTGGTGCCGTCTAGCTTCGTCGCGTAGCCGTCCGGCAGCCGCCCGGCGATCAGCCGCGCCAGCGAAGCACCGTTGGCGTGCAGTCCGCTGGAGGACACCAACACGATCTCATCGCCCGGACTGAGACGCTCGCCAAAAAGTGCTGAGCGCCCGTCAGGCACGACGCCCACGCCAGCGCCAGCCAGCTCGATGTCCTGCTCGGCGAGCATTCCAGGTAGCGAAGGCGACTCTCCCCCACCCCACACGCAGCCGGCATCCGTACACGCCCGGCGCCAACCCTCCAGTAGCGACGCAGAACGCTGCTCTTGCAGATACCACTCTGAGGCGCCGGTCGCGAAGTACGCGTTGACCACAAGCGGCAGTGCGCCTACGCAGCAGAGGTCGTTGAGGATCGCCGCGACCGTGTCGTATGCGACGTCCGCGAAGCGGTCGATCCCCTGCCGTTCGAGCACCTGGCGGGCGATGATCGACTTGGTACCGAGGCCCTCGACCACAAATGCAAAGGTTTGCTCGCCGAGCTCGAACACAAACGCTGGCTCTCCCCTGGAGGCGTCGAGCGCACGGCCACCACGCGCGGCGAGCAGCGAGGAGGTGGACAGCGCCTTGGCCATCGCCAGGCGCTTGCCTGCGTCAAGCGCGTCGTAGTCCACGCCGGCAGCGCGATAGCTGGCGTCGCCGGGCTCGCCACGGTTTACGCCCTCGTGCACTGGGTGGCTCACGCCGTCGTGACTCATCGGCGATGATCCTAGTGCCCAGCCCAGCCACCGCCGTCACCGAGGGAGAGCACCATGGATTTCGAGCCGAGTCAGCGCTGTTCTGAGTTCAAGGAGCGCCTGAGCGCGTTCATGGACGAGCACATCTACCCAGCGGAGGAGGTGTATGAGCGCCAGCTGCGCGAGTCGGGCAACCCTCATCACCAGCCACAGGTGATGGAAGAACTGAAGGCGCGCGCACGCGACGCTGGACTGTGGAACATGTTCCTGCCCGACGAGGAGCACGGCGCAGGGCTTTCCAATAGTGACTACGCGCCGCTGGCGGAGATCCTCGGCCGCTCGCACATCGCCTCGGAGGCGTGCAACTGCTCGGCGCCGGATACAGGCAACATGGAGGTGCTGCACCAGTTCGGGACCGACGAGCAGCAGGAGCGGTGGCTGATGCCACTGCTCGATGGGGATATGCGCTCGGCGTTCGCGATGACCGAGCCCGATGTGGCGAGCTCAGACGCCACCAACATCGCGTTGCGGATCGAGCGCGACGGCGACGAATACGTGCTCAACGGCCGCAAGTGGTGGATCACGAATGTTTTCCACCCGCGCTGCAAGATCATGATCGTGATGGGTAAGACGCAGCCTGATGCGCCGACCTATACCCAGCAAAGCCAGGTCCTGGTTCCAATTGACACGCCCGGTGTGACGGTCGTGCGCAACCTCCCCGTGTTCGGCTACACCGACCAGGACGGACACGGTGAAATCGAGTTTCAGGACGTCCGCGTTCCGGTCACGAACGTGATCTCCAAGGAGGGCGACGGCTTCATGATCGCGCAGGCCCGTCTCGGCCCGGGTCGCATCCACCACTGCATGCGCGCGATCGGCGCCGCCGAGCGGGCACTTGAGGCGATGTGCAAGCGGTCGGTCTCGCGGGTGACGTTTGGCAAGCCGCTGGCCACTCGGGGGAACATCCTCGACTGGATCGCGGAGGCACGCATCGAGATCGAGATGACGCGCCTGTTGACATTGAAGGCCGCGTGGATGATGGACACGGTCGGCAACCGCCACGCGCGCACGGAGATCGCGGCGATCAAGGTTGCCGCCCCGAACATGGCGCTGAAGATCCTCGATCGCGCGATCCAAGTGCACGGCGGTGGCGGCGTATCGGATGACTTCGGTCTCGCCCGTGCGTATGCGCACCTGCGCACGCTGCGTCTCGCGGACGGACCCGACGAGGTACACAAGCTCTCGATCGCGCGGCGCGAGCTCGGCCCGTACATCCCGCGCGAGCCGACGGCGGGCGCGAGTTGAGCGCGCTCGCCTTCCGTGAGCGGCCGGCCAGTGGCGCGCCAGAGGGTCTGCTGATCCTCCACCACGGGCGCGGCTCGGATGAGAACGACCTGCTGACGCTCGCCGATGTCCTGGATCCCGAGCGGCGCCTGCACGTAGTGACGCCGCGCGCGCCGCTGCAGCTCCCCGGCTCGCAGGGCTATCACTGGTATTTGGTGCCGCGCGTGGGCTATCCCGACCCCGATAGCTTCGACGCAGCGCGTCGCCAGCTCGGCGACCTGCACGACGAGCTGTGGCAGCGCACCGGTGTGACACCGCAACAGACCGTCATGGGCGGCTTCTCGATGGGTGCGGTGATGAGCTATGTGATGGCCTTCAGCCCAGAGCGCCCGGCTCCCATAGGAGTCCTCGCGTTCTCTGGCTTCATCGCGTCGGTGGAGCACTGGCAACCCGACCTCGCCGCCCGCAAGGCCGTGCGCGTGTTCATCGCGCACGGCACGCGCGACCAGGTCATCAGCGTGGACTTCGCCCGCGCTGCCGCTGAGCAGTTGCGCGCGGCAGGCGTGCCGGTCGAGTACCACGAGTCCGAGGCGGGACACCACATCGACCCCAGAACGATCCCGGCGGCTGGAGCTTGGCTGAAAGACACGCTGGCGCACCACGATGCGCCACGATCGCCCTGAGCGAACCAAAGCAAAACAACAGTCGGCAACATCGCGGCCGAGGGCATAAGGTTTGTAGCGAACAGCCACGCAGGTCTGGGAGGAGGAGTCGCATGGCAGGCGCAGCGCCGTGTCCACAGTCGGCCTCTAGTCGCACGTCCGAGGTCCTGATCGTTGGCGCCGGCTTTGGCGGCATCGCCGCCGCGATCGAGCTGCGCCGCCACGGGATCACCGACATAACGATCCTCGAGAAGGCCCCCGACCTGGGCGGCACGTGGTTCTACAACAGCTATCCGGGAGCCGCGTGCGATGTGCCAAGTCACCTGTACTCGTTCTCGTTTGCGCAGCGCCGGGACTGGTCGTGCCTGTGCTCCCCACAGGCAGAGATCCACGCTTACCTGCACGAGGTCGCCCGTGCGTACGAGATCGATGGCCTGGTGCAGACGGACACAACTGCTACCTCCTGCGCGTGGGATGCCGAACGCTGCCGCTGGAGCGTCGAGACCGAGAGCGGCACCGTCCATGAGGCAGGCGCGCTGATCCTCGCGACCGGCCAGCTCGACCAGCCATCGCGCCCACGGATCGACGGTGTTGAGACGTTTACCGGACATAGCTTCCACTCAGCCGAATGGGATCACTCCTATTCGCTTGCGGGCAAGCGCGTAGCGGTCATCGGCACGGGCGCAAGCGCCGTGCAGTTTGTCCCCGAGATCGCACCTGTTGTCAAGCAACTGCGCGTGTTCCAGCGCACCGGCAATTGGTTTATGCCGCGGCGCAATCGCCGCTACAACAAAATAATTAAGACAGTGATCGAACGAATCCCAGCGCTGCAGGCGCTGCGGCGACGATTCGTGTTCGAGTACACGGAGTCGTTGACTGTGTCAATCCGCCACCCGAACACGTTCGGGCGCATCGCTCGGGCGCGTTCGACTCAGTTCATGCGCTCACAGTTGAAGGATCCGGTGGTGCGCGCGAAGGCGTGGCCGGACTACACGTTCGGTTGCAAGCGCATCCTTTTCAGCTCCTACTACCTGCCTGCACTACAGCGCCCTAACGTAGAGCTCGTGACTGATGCAATCGCCCAGGTCACACCTACGGGCCTGCGCACCGCCGACGGCAGCGAGCATGAGCTCGACTGCATCATCTGGGCGACAGGTTTCAAGACGACTGACTTCATGTTCCCGATGCGGGTTACCGGCTCAGGTGGCGTCGACCTTCATGAGTACTGGTCGGACGGCGCACACGCGCACCTCGGCATGTGTGTCCCCGGATTTCCCAGCATGTTTGTCATGTATGGGCCCAACACAAATACCTCGGGCGGTTCAATCATCGTGTACTTGGAGGCACAGGCCAGCTACATCCGTCAGGCGATACAGCAACTGCGCACCCGTGCGGCCGCCGCGATCGAGGTGCGCGCCGAGGTGGAGGCCGCCAGTGACCGCGCGCTGCAAGCGCGCTTCGCAGGCACCGCGTGGACCCAGTGCAACTCCTGGTACCGCGACGAAAACGGGCGCATCGTAACCAACTGGCCGGGATACATGCGCGAGTATCTCGAGCAGACTCGCGAGCTGGACGCGAGCGAGTACAGCTTCATGGCACTGTCAAAGCCAGCCGCCGTAATGGGTGCCTAGGGTGCCACGCGAGCAGCGGCTCATGTACGACTACATAATCATCGGAGCTGGCTCCGCCGGCTGCGTATTGGCAAACCGCCTCTCCGAGGACCCGTCCGTGCGGGTGCTGCTACTCGAGGCTGGCGGCAGGGATCGCTCGCTGAAGATCAAGATCCCGGCGGCTTTCCCCGAACAATTTCACTCCAAGCTCGACTGGGATTTCGCTACCGAGCCCGAGCCACACGTGGACGATCGCTCGCTGTACATCCCCCGCGGCAAGGCGCTCGGCGGCTCGAGCTCGATGAACGCAATGCTCTACGTGCGCGGCCGTCCGCTCGACTACGACGGCTGGGAGGCGCAGGGAGCGCCCGGCTGGGGTTATCGGGACGTGCTGCCGTACTTCATCAAGGCCGAGGACAACGTGCGCGGTGCCTCGGAGTACCACG
>DATBYJ010000055.1:0-24028 GCA_036513795.1 Solirubrobacteraceae bacterium
CGCCGGCAGTTCCCGGCCAGCGGCCAGTTCCCGCCGCCAGCCCCGTGGCCGGTTCCCCCGCGGCGCCATCGATGACCCCGCCTGCGCCCGCCTCCGCGCCCGTGGGCACGCCGGCTTCGGTTGCCGGTGCCACACAGAGCCGCCCCGTGCCAGGAGCTCCCGCTGTGCCTCCTGCGGGCGTCGATCCCCGTCCTCCGGCCCCAGCGACCGCAGCCGCCGCAGCGGCCGCGTCGCCACGAGCTCCGATCCCGCCCGGTGCGGGCGCGCCAGGGGCGCCCGGCCAGCCAGCACAAGCGGCATCGCAGAGCCCACCGGCGCAAGCTATGCCGCCAGGCCAGCCGCCACAGAACCCGCCGGCGCAGCCCGCGGCGCGGCGTCCTCCCGCTCCCGCCCCGGCAGGGGCGATCCGCCGCGGCGATCCGCGCGCACCGATCCTCACCGAGGGTCGAAGGGCGACGTACACAGCCAGTCGCTCATCGCGCCGAACGGTGATGATGATCGTCGGTGGCTTGATCGTGCTGGCAGCCGTGGTCATCGGTGTGGTGAGCGCGCTCGGTGGCTCCTCGGGCGGCAAAGCCAAAGCTCCTGTCACGGTGAACACCGCCACCCGCACCACTGCGACACAACCTCCGCACGCGCACAAAACGGCGGCGTCCAAGTCAGCGACTAAAACGCCGGCGCTGAGCCCCGCGGAAACGACGGTAGCCGTGCTCAACGCGACCGAAACGGAAGGCCTCGCCGGTCGGACTGCCAGCGCACTGCAGCAAAGCGGCTATTCACAGGCAGCAGCGGTCTACGGGAAACCGCCCGGCTCGGGACAAGTCAGCATCGTCGAGTACGCAAGCGGCCACCAGGCTGAAGCGGAAGGCGTCGCCCACTCTGCCGAAGTGACGCACGTGCAGCCGATGGAAGCGGCCGTTGCGGCCCTCGCAAGTTCGGCGAACGTGGTGCTGATCGTCGGCGCTGACAAGGCCACGCCGAGCCCATAGCCGGCTTCCTCGACATCCCCGATCGCTCGCGCAAGCCACGCGAGCACGGCATTACGCATGTGATCGACAGGGGCCTGTCGATCGCTGAGGTTGACGGCCTGATGGAGGTAGCGGGCGACAGCGTCGACGTCGTCAAGCTCGGCTGGGGCACAGCTGTCGTCAGCGCCAACTTGAAGCCCAAGCTGGAGCGCTACGCCGCGCATGGCATCCCAGTCGTCCTGGGGGGCACGCTGACCGAGATCGCGATCCGCCAAGGACGGGTGGATGGCCTGATCGCTTGGCTGCGCGAGCTGGGCTTGCGGCACGTGGAGATCTCCGACGGCACGATCACGTTGGAGTCAGACGTCAAGCGCGAACTGATTGAACGATTGTCACGCGAGTTCGTGGTGATGAGCGAGGTAGGCAGCAAGGACACCGACTTCATCATGGCCCCATACATCTGGGTGGAGCAGATCGAACGTGACCTGGCGGCGGGGGCGTGGAAGGTGATCGCCGAGGCGCGCGAGTCGGGCACTGCCGGCATCTATCGCGCCAACGGTGAAGTGCGCACGGGCCTGATCGATGAGATCGCACACGCCGTCGACCCCGAGCTGATGATCTTCGACGCGCCGCTACAGCGCCAGCAGGTGTGGCTGTTGCAGCGCTTCGGCACCGAGTGCAACCTCGGCAATATCGCACCGGCTGACGTGCTCTCGCTGGAGACGCTGCGGCTCGGATTGCGCTCGGACACGGTCGAGCGGTTTGCGCTGGGCGGCGGGGATTGAGCGACGCAGCCGCGGGGGTGGATGACGGCTCGGCGGCGCGGCGGGCGGCGGCTCCCGGCAGCGATCCGCTCGCACGGATCGTGTTTGCGCTGCTCGTGCTGGCGTGCTTCGCCGCGTTCCTGATCACCCAGCGGCTCAAGCACACGCCGACGGCCGTGCAGGAATTCAAGCTGACGCCGTTCTTCTCACCGTACCCCTCGGGACACGTCAAACAGGCAGCCATCTCGTTCAAGCTCTCGCACGCGGAAGACGTGACGGTCACGATCGTCGATGCCAAGGGCAACACCGTGGCGACGCTCGTGCGCCACTACCCGGTGGCTCGCTACAAACAGTTCTCGCTGCGTTGGAATGGGCACCGCGGCACCACCCACCGCTTCGTGAGTACAACCACTCCTCGAGGTCTCACGATCGTGGTGCCAGAGAACGACGGTGCCGTAGCTACGGCAGGCGAATACCGTGTGCGTGTAGCGCTGGCGCATCACAACCCGGTGCTCTCGCCGCAGAGTTTCACGCTGGTGGCCCCGTGATAGCGGCCGCGGCAACAGTGCTGCCGGCAACGCCGCTTGCGAGCACGCTGCCAACCGCAGGTACGCTGGCCGTGGGTGTAGTGGCCGCGCTGGTCGCGATAGCCGTACTTGTGGCAGTAATGCGCCGCTACGACGATGCGTTCCCGTTGCTGGCGGTGTTCGCGCTGCCGTTCAGGCTCCCCATCGCCACCGGCGGTAGGACCGTGAACCTGCTGATACCGCTATATCTGGTGGTCGCGGCCGGCACGCTCACATATCTGCTGCCGCGGTTGCTGGGCTGGGCGCGGCCGGCCACCGTCGCCGATGGGGCGGGTGGGCCGGTGGGGGTAAGCGGTTCGCCGGCCGGGGCGAGCGGCGCGTCAAAGCGGCTGAGCGGCTCGCCGGCCAGGACGAGCGGAGCGCCCACACATCCGAGTTGGTGGCTCTCGCCGTGCGGCGTCGAATGGCTGTTGCTCGCGGCGGTCGGCCTGTACGCGCTGCAGACGCTGTACTCGGGCGACCGCGGCAAGGGCGCGGAGAACATCGCGTTCTTCTACGTGCCGTTCGCGCTGCTGTTCGTGATCCTACGCGACGTGCGCTGGACGCGGACGCTGCTGGTGCGCTGCCTCGGCGTGGCCGTCGTCCTGGCGGCCTTGTTCGCGGGGGTGGGCTTCGTCGAGTACTACCGCAAGGCGCTGTTCTTGAACCCAAAGGTTGTGCAAGCCAACGAGTACGACAACTACTTCCGTGTCAACTCGGTGTTCTTCGACCCGAGCATCTACGGGCGCTTCCTGGCGCTCGTGATGATCGCGCTCACCACCGCCGTGCTGACGCGCGGGTCCGCTGCCTACGAGCACGTGCGCCGTCGCGATGTGCTGGTCGGCGCGGTGGTGCTGCTGTGGCTGCTCGCGGGCCTGGTGACGAGCTTCTCGCAGTCGAGCATCGCCGCGCTGGTGCTCGGCCTGGCGATCCTCGGCGCATGGTGCTGGGGCGTGCGGCCCGCCCTGGTTGTATCGGTCGTCGTGTTCGTCATTGCCGGGGTGTTCGTGCTGCTCGCCCCCACCAGCCTTCATTTCGGGCTGAAGGGCTCGGGCGGCTCAGCCAACAACGCTACGAACGGCCGCGGCAACCTCATCTCCGGTGGTCTCGAACTGTTCGCCAAACGCCCGCTCGAGGGGTACGGCCCGGGATCATTTGAAACGGAGTACAAGCTGCACAGCAAGGCGAACGCCGAGAGCGCAGTGTCCGCGTCGCACACGATCCCCGTGACGGTCGCTGCCGAGCAAGGGATTCTGGGGCTAGCACTGTATGTGGCGCTGCTCGTAGCTGCCCTGGTGGTCCTGTTCCGCGGCGCCGGGCGCTCCCCCCCACGGATCGCAATCGCGGCGTGCTTTGCAGCACTGGTCCTGCACACCTGGACATACGCGGACTTCCTCGAAGACCCCACGACCTGGCTGTTGCTGGCAATCGGTGTGGCGCTCGTACGCCAGGACGACCGCTGGCCGGCGCGAGACGGCGTCCTCGCCGATGCCCACCTGCGCGAGCCAGGGCCGGGAGCCGGCGCGCCGGCCAGTAGCTTCTGAGCCGTGCTCGGCTACCTCAAGCGCCTGGTGACGACCGGCGCGGCGTACCAGTTCGGGGACATCCTTGCCAAGGGCCTCGCGTTGCTGACGGTGCCGCTATACACGCGCCACCTCGACACGAAAGCGTATGGCGCCGCGGAAACGCTGTTGACGGCAGTGATCCTATTCAGCATCCTCGCCCGCGCCGGTATCGGCGAAGCGTTTATTCGCTTCTACTTCGACGACGAGGATGTGGAGCGCCGTGAGCGGATCGCGCGAACCGCGACTGCAGCGGTCGCGTGGACGACCACGCTCGCCTCGCTGCTAGCGCTTGTGTTCGCCGGGCCGCTCTCACGTCTGGTGCTCAAATTCGAAGACCCCTTGTTGTTCGACTGCGCGGTGCTCGGACTATGGGCGTTCACAAACCTCGAGATGGTCTACGCGCAGCTTCGGGTTGACGAACGCAAGCGCACCTACGTGTACGCGTCGGGGGCCAACGTGGGCATGACAGTGCTGTTCACCGTGCTGCTGGTGGTGTTTGCCAAGCAAGGCGCGCGTGGCCTCTTGCTGGGTAACTTCGGTGCATCGGCGGTGGTCGTGCTCGGGCTCTGGTGGGTGCTGCGCGGCCGCGTGTCGCTGAAGGTGAGGGTCTCCGATCTGCGCGCGATGCTGCGCTTTGGACTGCCGACGGTCCCCGCCGACGCCAGCGTGTACGCGCTACAGGTAGCCGACCGCTTCTACCTGTTCAGGGTCTTCTCCCAGGGCGCCGCCGGCCAGTACGCGATCGCGATCAAGCTCGCCACAGTTGTGTTCGTGGCGGTGCGCGGCTTCCAATACGCGTGGCCGCCGCTTGCGTACTCGATCGAGAGCGACGAGGAGGCGGCCCAGCTGTACTCGCTTGTGACCACCTACTACACCCTTGCCACAGGCATCGTCGTGTGTGCGGTAGCGCTGCTCGGCCGCTGGATGGTGCGGTTGCTCGCAGCGCACGAATACTTCGGCGCCTACCGCGCGCTGCCGTGGTTGGCGCTCGGCTGGGCGCTGTACGGCTTGTATCTCGTATTCGTGGCGATCTCCGGGCGCGCACGTGTCACCTCCCGCAACTTCCCCGCCGGCGCGACTGGCCTCGTAGTGAACGTGGCGTTGCTGCTCGTGCTCGTGCCGCACAGCGGCGCCGGTCTGGGGATCGCAGGTGCGGGGATCGCGCTGTGCGGCGCCTACGTAGCGATGCTGCTCGTGATGTACCTGCTGACGCGAAGCCTTTTCAAGGTCGGCTTCGAGTGGCTAAGGCTGACGAAGCTGGCGGTGATCCTCGCCGGCGTGGCCGTATCCGGTGAGCTGTTGCTGCCAACGCACGGGCTCGCGGGCCTCGCGCTGCGCGTGCTGTGGCTGGCGCTGGTGCCGGCGGCGCTCACGCTCACGCGCTTCTTTCACGCGCACGAGATCACGCAGGCACGTGGGCTCCTGGCCGACGCGCGCCAACGCGTTACGGCGTTCCGCGCCCGCCATGGCGAAGTTGAGGAATATGCAGAGGACCCACTCAAGGACATCTGAGCGGTGTCCAGAAGATGTCTAGACGATCGATTCTTGGCTCAAGAATGCGCAATTTGCGGCCGATGCGTGCCTTGTCGTGCCCGAACTGACCGTCAAGCCATCTGCCCGTGCGGGCGCCAAGGAGCGCCAGCGGCGTGCCGAGGTGCTCAGCCGCCACCGCGCTGACGCGCACGTACACAGCCTCGCGGCGGTGGGCGAGCTCGCGTATCTGCGTGAACAACTGCGTCTGGCTGCGAGGCTGACGGCGAGACTGGTAGAGAAGAGCGACGTCGATGAGCTGGCACAACTGGTCGTTGACGAGCTGCACGAGACGTTTGCCTTCTACCTGGCCGCCATCCAGCGGCTGGACGACGACGACGTGCTGCGTCTGATCGCCGGTAGAGGGCCGCTGGCCGAGGTGATGACGGAGTTCTTGTTGACCGAGCAGTCGGCCGACGAGGGCGTCAACGGCAGGGTCGCGCGCTCGGGTGCCACGGCGCTGGTGTCAGACACCAAGAGCGACCCTGACTACATCGTGCGTGACCCGCAGACCGACCCGGGCTCAGAGCTCGCAGTGCCGATCTTCGTGGATGGCTCGGTGTGGGGCGTGCTGAACATCGAGGCCACCGACGCGGGCGCTCTGGGTGAGCCGGATGTGGTGTTGATCGAGGCGATCGCGGCGAGCTTCGGTGTGGCCCTCCACCGCGCACAGCTGGTCAATGACTTGGAGGGCGCGTTCACCACAGCGCTGGCGGCGCTGACGAGCACAGTGGAGGCGAAGGACGACTACACCGCATGCCATGGCGAGGACGTGGCTGTGCTCGCCGAGCGCGTGGCGTTGCGGATGTCCCTCACGCGTGCACAGGCGCGCGACGTGCGCTACGCAGCGATGTTGCACGACCTCGGCAAGGTCGCGGTGCCCAGCGAGATCTTGCTGAAGCCAGGGCCGCTGACCGACGAGGAGTGGGTGACGATGCGCAGCCATGCGGCGATCGGCGGCGAGCTCGTCGGCCGCATCGACGCGTTCGCGCACCTCGCCCCAGCAGTCCGCGCCAGCCACGAGCGCTGGGACGGCGGCGGCTACCCCGACAATCTGGCCGGCGAGGAGATCCCGCTCGCGGCGCGCATCATCGCCGCGTGCGACACCTACGACGCGATCGTCACCGACCGCCCCTACCGCCCTGCACGCACGCCGCGTGAGGCCTGCGAGGAGCTGGCCCGCGTGGCGGGCACACAGCTGGACAGCGAGGTCGTGCGGACGCTGGTGGCGGAGCTGGAAAGCTAGCTTTCACGGTTGTATTGCGCTGCGGCCTCGCGCAGGCCCTCGCCGCGTCCGGGCATGAGCGTCGCGGTGACGTGGCGCCAGTAGCGCTCAGGAGAATGCCCCGGCAGCGCAAGTGCCGCGAGTGCGCGCAACGCGTAGCTCCAGGCGGTCAGCCACCGCACCGCCATCGCAGCGGCTGCGGAGTGGTGCTTGCGCATATACAGGTCGCGGTTGCGCGACAGTTCGACAATCCTGCGCTCGGGGACCGCGTCGGTGGAAAGTTGCTCGTGATGGATCGCAAGCGCCTGCGGCACATAAGCGCTGCCCCAGCCCGCGTTGCGGAGCCGGCGAGCGAAATCGACCTCGTCTGAGTACACGAAGAAGTCCGGGTCCAGGTAGTTCACCTGCGCAGCCGCCTCACGGCGTACCAGCAGCGCGGAGGACTGACACCAGTCGACCGAGCGTGTATGCGAGCCATTGCTCTGCACCGTGTAGATGCGCTGCAGCATGAGTGCTCCGGCTAGCGCCGTCGTGACGGTCGGAAAGCGCCACGCGCATGCCTGCCCACGTCCGTCCGGGCGCACCAGCCTGGCCCCGGCGCAGGCCGTGCGGGGCCGCTCCTGGAGCGCCTGCCATAGCGCGATCGTGGCTCCCGGCTGGAGCTCTGAGTCCTCGTTGAGCAGCAGTGCGTAGCGGCCTTGCGCTCGACGCAACAGCTCGGAGTCATTCACTGCCTTGCCACGGCGTTCACTTACGGCGATCAGCTCGTCCACCGCGGGATGCTCGCGGGCGGCCTGCGCGGAGCCGTCGCGTGAGCCGTTGTCGAGCACCAGCACCTCAGTCGCAAACGGCAGATCCTTGCGCTCGCGGGCGATCGCATCGAGTCCGCGGATGAGTAGCTCGCGTTGGCAGGTGTTCACGACGCAGTAGCTCAGCTCGATCTCCGACACTCGGCGGGAGCCTACTTTCAGCGTCGTGGCCCGTGGGGTGCTGCTACTTGCCGGTCGTGCGGTGCATCGTCCCGCGAGCGTGACCGCGGCTACCCCGACCAGGCCCGCTGCCGGTGTCGGTCCTGCCGCGGCCCGGCGTAGGCGTGCGGCGGATGAGCATGTGCAGCGCCCGGTCGGTGGGGCCCTCCTGCTCGCGCTCGCTCAGCGTGCTCGGATTGACCGTGCGGAACATGGGGCCGCGACTGGGGTCCACCACGGCGACCACCACCTTGGTCCTGCTCGGTACGTCGAACACGATCCCATCGAGCTGCGGGCCGCCGTCGGCGACCGTGACGAGCTCACCGATGCTTGTCGAGTCCATCTGCACAGCCTACCGGGGCGCCCAATGCGTGCTGTCTGGCGGCTCCTGCGGGCACGCCCACATACGCTCTAGCGCGTGCGCGTTCACATCGTCGATCCGTCGGCCTTCACGCCGCCCTACGATCACGCCCTCTGCGCTGCGCTGGCGGCGGCCGGCGCGGACGTGGAGCTGTACACGAGCCGCTTCGCCTACGGCCCCGTCGCCCCGGCCAACGGCTACGCGCGCAGGGAGCTCTTCTACCGCGCCGCGTCGCACGTGGGCGATGCGCGCGTCCGGCGCGCGGTGAAGCTCGCCGAGCACGTTCCCGACATGCTCCGCTACCGCGCTCGCGCACGGTCTGCCGACGTAGTGCACTTCCAGTGGCTGACCGTGCAGCACGTCGACGGCCATTTGTTGCCGCCGCGCCACACCCCCGCGGGCGCCCGCCGGCCGCGGGTGTTGACCGCGCACGACATCCTGCCGCGCGAGGCGCGGCCCGGTCAGCGCGAGGCCCAGCGGCGGCTGTACGAGCACTTCGACGCGATCGTTGTGCATTCCGAGCACGGCCGCGTACGCCTGATCGATGAGCTCGATGTGGATGGCGAGCGCGTGCACGTGATCCCGCATGGGGCGTTCGAGCACCTCACCGCCGGTGGACCTGGCGGCGCTGCACCGCCGCCGTTCGACACCGATCTGCCTGTTGTCCTGTGCTTCGGGCTGATGCGCCCCTACAAGGGCATCGAGGAGTTGCTGGAGGCGTGGCGGGGAATCGACGGCGCGGAGCTGTGGATCGCCGGGGCGCCGCGCATGGACATCTCAGCGCTCCGCTCGGCTGCGCCCCCAGGCGTGCGATTCGTGCCGCGCTTCATCACCGACGACGAGTTGCCCGCCTTCTTCCAGCGTGCCGACCTGGTGGTGCTGCCCTACCGCGAGATCGATCAGTCGGGCGTGCTGTTCACTGCGCTTGCGTTTGGCAAGCCGCTGCTGTTGAGCGACGTGGGCGGCTTCCCCGAGGTAGCCGCGCAGGGCGCCGCACGCACGTTCCCAGCGGGCGACACAGCTGCTTTGAACGCCGCGCTACGCGAGTTGGTGGCCGACCCGGCAACGCTCGCACAGCTCGCCTCCGGCGCTCGTGCGGCCGCAACGGGAACGTACTCATGGAGTGAGATCGGCAAGCGCACGCTGGCGTTGTACGACGCACTGCTAGGCGAGGAGCGCCCGCGATGACGCTCGCGCTGGAGATCGTCTTCTGGGTGTCGTGCGCGCTGATCGTGTGGACACAGGTTGGGTACGCACTCGCACTGGCGGGGATCGCCCGGATGCTGCCGCGGGCGGCGTCTGGACCCCGGGAACGTACCCGGCGGAGTGATTTGGATCCCCGCCCGGCCCACCCAGCCGGAGCCTCTGAGACGACGTTGTCGCAGCCTTCGCTACCCGCGCTGTCCTTGATCATCGCTGCCCATGACGAGCAGACGGTGATCACTGCCAAGGTCCACAATGCGCTCGCGCTCGACTACCCGCGGGAGTTGCTGGAGGTGATCGTGGCGTGCGACGGGTGCAGCGATGAGACGGCGGCGCGAGCACGGGAGGCAGGTGCGGACCTCGTGCTCGAGCTACCACGCGGCGGCAAGATCCGAGCGCAGGACGCCGCCGTGCAGAAGTCACGTGGAGAGATTGTTGCGTTCTCGGATGCCAATGCGCAGTGGGAGCCCGACGCCGCACAGATCCTGGTTGGCGCGTTCGAGGATCCCCGCGTTGGCTACGCGTGCGGCCAGGTCCGCTTCGTCCGTGCGACTGGCGCCGCCGGTTCCGGCACCGTGGATGAAGGCGACCAGATGGATGCAAGTGCTCAAAACGATGCAGGTGCTCGAGCGGATGCAGGTGCGCCGAACCAAGAGGGCGTGTACTGGCGCTACGAGATGGTCGTGCGCGCGCTCGAGTCGCGGCTGTCCTCGATCACTGCGGGCAACGGCGCGATCTACGCCACGCGTCGCGCCTCATACATAGTGGTCGACCCAATCATGGGCCACGACCTGTCGCTGCCGTTCAACATGGTCAAGCGCGGCCTGCGCGCCGTGTATGTACCGGACGCGCGCGCAGAGGAGAAGATGGTGCCGTCGCTGGCCGGCGAGTTCGCGCGCAAGCGGCGGATGATGAGCCACACGTGGCCGATCGTGTTGCGCGGCGGCATGCTCTCCCCCCGCGGCTACCCGCCCGGCTACGCGCTCATGATCCTCTCCCATCGCCTTCTGCGCTACAGCACAGCTGCTCTCCATGCGGTCGCGCTCGCGGCCAACATCGCGCTTGTCGCCCTGGGCGGGGGCGGCGAGGGCGGCGGGCGGGTTCTCTATTTGGTCACGCTTGACCTCCAGATTGCGTTGCTGCTGGCAGCCGCGCTCGCCGGCGTGCTTTCCATCCGGCCGCTGTTGATCGCCCGCTACTACGTGCTCACTACGGCGTCGCTTGCCGCCGGGTGGTGGGACTGGGTGAGGCGGGGTACCGACGCAACGTGGGAAGCCGCGGAGGGCACACGCTGAGCGCGCTGCGAGAATCCCCGCGGTGATCCGCCGTGCCATCGACATAGTCGTCTCCGCCTGTGTGCTCGCGCTGAGCTCGCCGATCCTCGCCCTGGCGGCCATTGCGATCCGTCTGGAGTCGCGGGGCCCGATCGTCTACCGTCAGCTCCGCAGCGGCCTGCATGGCCATGAGTTCGAGGTGCTGAAGTTGCGCACGATGGTGGACGGCGCGGAGCACAAAGGCGCGGGCCTGGCGATCAACGAGAACGACTCGCGGATCACGCGGGTTGGTGCGTTCCTGCGCCGCACCTCGCTGGACGAGCTGCCAAACCTGGTGAACGTGCTGCGCGGGGAGATGTCGCTGATCGGGCCGCGTCCGACGCTGCCGGTGCAGGTCGAGCATTACACCGAGCGCCAGCGCGGGCGCCTGCAGATCAAGCCTGGTCTCACGGGCTGGGCGCAGGTGAACGGCCGCGCGTCGCTGCCATGGTCAGAGCGGATTGAGCTCGACCTGTACTACATCGAGCATCGCTCCCTAGCCCTGGACCTACAGATTCTGCGGCGGACGGTGGCGATCGTTCTTGGAGGGTCGGGCACATACAAGGGCGCGGCGGGCGGTTGGGAGGGCAAGCTGTGAGCGGATTTGCGCGGCTACCCGCGCAGCTGCCAACAGAGCCGCCTCGTGGCCGCCCGGCGATCCTCTTGACGGGCACCGGCAAGCGCTACGACATCGTGTCGTGCTTCGCAGCGCAGACGGTGACGATCGCCGCAGATCCCTCGCCGCTGGCTCCGGCCCAGTACGCGGCGCACGTGCGTGCGGCGGTGCCCCGGATGGACGACCCCGAGTACGTCCCCGCGCTACAGGCACTGTGTGAGGAGCACGGGGTCGGCGCGGTGTTGCCGCTGACGGATCTGGATATAGAGATCCTCGCTCGTGCGCTGGAGCAGGGACGGCTTCCAGCATTTGTGCCGTCTTCAGCGGTGGCTCGGGCTACGTATGACAAGTACGAGGCTCATCTGCTGCTCGAGCGCCACGGCCTGCCTTCGCCGCCCACACTGCTGCCTGGAGACGACCTGAGCACGCTCGAATACCCGGTGATGGTCAAGCCACGCCAAGGCTCGGGGGCTCGTTCGATCCATCTCGCCCATGACTCTGCGCAAGCGCGCTTCTTCATCGACTACGTCGAACGTGCCCCTGGCGGTCAGCGCCCGAAGGGACTGCCCGGGCCGGAGCATGTGATGGTCCAGCGTGCGATGGGCGGCGATGAGCTGTCGATCGATTGCCTGGGTGATCGCGACGGACGTTGCCTAAACGCGATCCCGCGCACGATGCTCGAGTCGCGTGGTGGCGAGTCGATCAAGGGCCAGGTAATCCACGACGAAGAGCTGATCGGGCTGGGTCGGAGGGTGATGGAAGCCCTGCAGGTGCGGGGACCGGCGACCATCCAGGTATTCCGCGACCCGGACATCGGTCTGGGGATCACCGATGTGAACACGCGCTTTGGCGGGGCCTTCCCCGCGCCGGCCTATGCGGCCCTGCCGGGACGTACCTACCCCGAGCTGATTGTGCGGATGGCAGCCGGCGAGACGATCGAGCCCCACGTCGGTCAGTTCCAGGACGGCCTGACGTTCACGCGCTATTACTGGCAGCTGGAGCTCGATGAGCAGCTGCAACCGACGGGTCGCGACATCGTGTCGGGCTAGAATTCCAGGTTGTGGCTACGTCGCTCGTGGATTCCCCGCCTGCTCCCAGCAGCGGGCAGACGCCGCCGAACGGCACGGCTGGAGCTCCGGCTGAGTCCTCGCCGTCCGCGCCGACGCCTGCGCCCGTAGTAGAGCATCGCTGCATGAAGTGCGCCGCGCCGCTACAGCCGGGCCAGGATTGGTGCCTGCAATGCGGTGCCGGTGCCCCTGGGAGCCTCGGTGCGTCAGGCTGGCACACGGGGAGCGCACTTCTTGCTGTCGTAATGCTGCTCGTGCTGGGTGCGATCGCCGCGGGATATGCCGCTCTGAACAAGGGCACGCCAAAGGCAGCGGTGGTGACGACGACGGTCGCGCAGACGAGTCCTCCTGCTGTGAGCACCCCAACAACCACGACGCCAATCACGCCGGGGGCGACCGCGACGACGCCGAGCACCAAGTCGCCGCTCGGCCTGGGTGCGGTGAAACCGCCGAAGATCCCGCTCACGGCAGTTACTCCCGCGGCTGGCGAAAAAGTCGCGAAAACGACTACGCCGGAAACCAAATCGACGACGCCCACGACCACAACTCCATCGAGCTCTACCCCTAGTGATACGGGGTCCAATGGCGAATCTACGAGCGAAGAATCACAGCAGAGCGCGATCGTGCTGGACACGAACGCTGCGACTCCATACAACCCATACAACTATCCCGCGGAATGGTTCGGCGACCCGAGTCTCGCGATCGATGGCGACACCTCAACGGCCTGGACCGCGCAGGTAAATCCGACCAGCGCCCCGGCGATGGCGGAGGGCTTGCTGATCGACCTGAAGGCCAAGCACAAGATCGCCGTTCTGCAACTGGTCACCTCGACACCTGGAATGACTGTCCAGGTGTATGGCGCCAACGGTCACACGGTGCCGGCGTCGATTACCGACCCTGCGTGGATCCCACTTAGCGCCTTCAAGGTGGTCAAGAAGAAGCATTTGCGCTTGAAGCTGCGCGACTCCAAGAAAGCGTTCACCTACATCACGTTGTGGATCAGCAAGGCGCCGGCAGCAGCCGTGGGTAGCGCCACGGCGCCAGGGCACGTCGACATCAACGAAGTCGAACTGTTCCCGACGCGCTAGCGGCTGCGACTGGCTGCCGGTCGTTTTGCCGGCGTGCGCTTGGCCGCCGTGCGTTTCGCCGGCTGACGTTTGGTGGTCTTGCCGGCGGCTGAGCTTTCCCAGATCTCGTCCAGGAAGGCGGCTATCTCCCCGGTCAGTCGCTCCGGTTGCAGGCGCAGCTCAACGAGCGAGTTGGCCTGGAGCAGTCTTGCGTTGGGCATCTCTTTGGCGAGCATGCCTGCGTCGGAGAAGGGATGCACGGGGTCGCGCGGGTGGCCAAGCACGAGTGTGGGTGTGGTGAACGTGGCGCGCTCACTGCGCGGCGGGGCAATTCGCCCGAAGAACAGGCCCTGGAGCAGCGCGCCGCCCGGTCCCGGTTCCTGGCGTACGAGGTCGAGCATCACGTTGCCGTAGTGGGGCAGAAGACCGCGCGGCACCGCCCTTGTAGCTCGCGCCAGTAGCTTCATCACGGGCTCGCCGAACGTGAGCGCGACGAGCAGCGGCGTGAACGTCAGCGCGCTCCACAGCAGGCCGTTGTCGAGCACGGGCATCTCGATGATCATCCCCCGCAGGCGCTCCGGATGGTGAGCGGCGAGCTCAAGCGCCGCGTTCGCTCCGAGCGAGGTGCCCATCACCGCCGCCTGCTCGATCTGCAGGTGATCCATCAGCGCGACGATCTGCTCACCATAGGTGGCCATCGAGTAGCGCCACATGTCGCGTGGGCGCTCTGATGCGCCGTGGCCGAGCAGATCCAGCGTGATCACGCGATTGCCCCTCGCGGCCAGATCTTCGGCGAGCGGCCGGTGCATCTCTTGCGAGAGGAGTAGCCCGTGGAGCAGGATCAGCACGCGCTCGGAGCCCTTGGCGCTGCGTGCAGTGCGCCCGCGCACGCCGCTTGAGGTGACGGCCGCCGGCCCGCCGCCGAACTCTGTGTAGGCCAACCGCTGCCCCTCGAACTTAAAGAACGGCACGTATCAAGCCTACTACGGCCATACTGGCTGGCTGGCCAAAGCGCTAGCTTTGAGTACTACGACTTGATTGGTCAGCCACCATAGGAGGAACGATGTCCAAGCAGCCGCGCATTCTCGCGGGACAGACAGCCGCGATCACCGGTGCCGCGCGCGGCATCGGCCGCGCTACCGCGGCGGCGTTTATCCGTCAGGGCATGCGCGTAGCGATTGGCGACCTTGATCTCGATGCCGCCACCCATACCGCCTCCGCGCTCGGCGACAGCGCCGTTGCATTGGAACTCGATGTGACCGACCGTGCTTCGTTCGCCGCGTTTCTGGAGGGAGCCGAAGCACAGCTCGGACCGCTAGACATCCTCGTGAACAACGCCGGGATCATGCAGGTTGGCCGCTTCGTTGACGAGGACGATCTCACAGCGATACGGATGGTCGACATCAACGTGCACGGCGTGATCATCGGCATGAAGCTTGCACTCGAGCGCATGGTGCCGCGCGATCGCGGCCACATCATCAACATCTCCTCACAGGCAGGCAAGTTCGGCGCACCAGGTGGGGCCACGTACTCGGCGACCAAGCACGCGGTGGTTGGTCTGACCGAGGCGGTTCGCGGTGAGCTGCGGCTGATGGACGCGCACGTCGACGTCAGCTATGTGATGCCCACGGTCGTCAACACCGAGCTTGGCTCCGGCCTGGGGGCGGTGCGCGGAATGAGCAACCTTGAGCCCACCGACGTCGCTGATGCGATCGTCGAGGCGCTGCAGCTCGGGACGGTGGATGTGTGGGTACCGAAGTCGGCCAAGCGTACGAACGCCGTTGGCACCTTGCTGCCGCGCTCCCTCGCGGAGGGGATGGCGCGTCTGATGAAGGCCGACCGCGTGCTGGCCGGCGCCGACGCGAACGTTCGTCGCGACTATGAGTTGCGCGCCGCTCAGTCGGAGCCGGGACTCGAGCCCGCACCCGAGCGCCAGCGCATTACGCGGTCAGCCGGCGATTGATCCACGCGTGCAGTCGTGCGTGGCTGAGCGGGTCTCCACTGCGCCCGGACCTCAGCCGGCGGTCAGCCAGTCAGCGATCATGCTGCCAATCAAGGGGCCTTGATCCTCCTGGAGGAAGTGGCTCGCGTCCTCGATCGTGCGGGGCTTCTCACGGCCAATCGACTCGGCGAAGCGCTCGCCGGTCGAGAGCGGCAGCACGGGGTCGCTGTCGGCCCACATCATCAGTGTGGGGCGGCGATCCTCGCGGAGCGCCGCGAGCACACGCTGACCTGCCTCGGCGCCGGGAGCATCGGGCGCGCGCGGAATCAGGAGTGGGAAGGCGCGGGCGCCGGCCTTGGAGGCGGCGTCCGGGTAGGGGGCGTCGTACGCGGCGATTACCTCCTCGCCGGGGTCCGTCTTGCAGGCGCCGCGCACGAGGAAGCCGACGGGTAGGTCCTCGGTCCGCGCGACGAAGTCGCGGAACGCGATCCACGCGTCGCTCATCTTCTGGTGGCCGGTGAACAGGCCCGTGTCGAGGATCACGATTCGAGCGATCCGCTCGGGGTGCTCGATCGCCAGTCGTAGGCCTATCGGCCCGCCCCAATCGTGCACAACCACCGTCGCGCCCCGTATGTCGAGATCCTCGAGCAGCGTGCCGGTCAGCTCGCAGTGGCGGTCGTATGAGTAGAAGTCGACGTCGGTGGGCTTGTCTGAGCGCCCGAAGCCCGCAAGGTCCGGTGCGAGGCAGCGAAAGCCGGCATCGCGCACGGGCGGGATCACCTTGCGCCACAGAAACGACCAGGTGGGCTCGCCATGGAAGAAGATCACCGGTGCGCCTGTACCCTCGTCGAGGTGTGCCAGACGCAAGCCATCTACCTCGCGGTAGTGCGAGGTGAAGGGAAAGTCCGGGAGTCCCTGCAGCGCCTCCTCGGGCGTGCGTACCGCCTCGCTCATCTCAACCCCTAGCATACTCGTGGCCCATCGGTTAGGCTCGTGCCGATGCACACGATCGCCCTTCAATTGGTGCCGGTGCTGGCGGCGGAGAAGAGCAAAGTCCCGTTCTACATCGCGGGCGGACTGCTGGTGGCGTGGGCGCTGACACTGTCTCTCGGGATCGGGCTGCGCAAACCAGATTTTCCCTCGAGTCTCGGCGGCCAGCGTGCAGTGATGGGCGTCAGCGTGGTGCTGGTTCTCGCTGCGGCAGGTACCGCGGTGATCACCTCAAGCGTTCCCGCGAAGGGCTCAACGACGGCAACTCAGACACAAGCGTTGCCAGCAGTGCCGGTCGTGTCCGCTCCCGTGGCTGCCGGCTCGTCGAGCAGCTCGAGCGCGCCAAGCGAACCGGCGGCCACCACCGGCACTCCCGCCCCGGCATCTTCGCCCGCCGCGGGCAAAGCCGGCAGCTCGCTCGCGCTCGCGGCCGACCCCGCTGGTGCACTCGCCTACAACACCAAGCAGCTGAGCGCCAAGGCGGGAACGGTGACGATCACAATGACGAACATGTCGCCGCTGGAACACGACGTGGCGGTCGCGGAAGGCACCAAGGTGCTCGGTGCCACACCGATATTCAAGGGCGGCACGATGAAGCTCACACTGAAACTGAAACCCGGCAAATATGTCTTCTACTGCACCGTTCCCGGCCACCGCCAGGCTGGTATGGAAGGCACGCTGAACGTCTCATGAAGCTGTATGTCTGCTGGGGCACGTTTCCGGTTCCCCTGCGCCCGGGCGGGCACCCGTGCGCAAACGCCTACCACGCGCTCAAGGACGCCGGGCACGACCCAGAGGTGGTGAAGTCCTACGGCCTTGGCTTGTTGGGAGGGGCGTTCAACCAGACGCGCGGCCGTCGCGAGGTGCAGGAGTTGACCGGCAACCGCTGGGTTCCCACCCTGATTCTCGATGACGGCTCGGTGATCGACGACTCGCGCGCGATCGTCGACTGGGCTCGCGCCAACCCCGCGTAGCTACGGCGATAGGCCCTGATTTCGGGCGCGGCGCGCCGTTGCGTGAGCATCTGTTCGGAGGCTTTGTCGCTGAGCGCCGCGACTCGCGCCAGGGCGATCACCAGCAACGCGCTGAATGCCATGGCGCCGAGTGCTGAAGCGACGATGATGGTCAACAAACCACCCCCTAACTCCCTGCGATCAACTCCCCGCGAGGACACTCGCACAGATCCCGGACAACCATCCAGTCACCTGCCGACGAAGACCTCGCTAACTCCGTAGGTTTCTGCGTCACGGGGGTCAAATCCTCCCTATGAATGGGCGAAACCACCTACAGAAGGGAACCCGCAATGGACGTTCTGGCGAGGCTCGATGAGACCCGCAGTGCCAACAACGTGCTCGAGCACCCGTTCTATCAGCGCTGGAGCGCCGGTGAGCTGAGCGCCGGTGAGCTGAGCCGCTACGCGGGGGAGTACCGCCACGTGGTAGTCGCGCTGGCCGGGGCCTCGGAGCTGGCGGCCGAGTGCGCCTCAGACGAGCTGCGGCCCGGCCTGCGCCGTCACGCCGAAGAGGAGACCGCACATGTGGCGCTGTGGGAGCAGTTCGAGCAGGCCACAGGCGAGCCCGCGGGATCCGATCAGCCGCAGCTCGAGCAGACGCGAGCGTGTGCACAGAGTTGGATGGCGGGCGAGGATCTACTCGAGCGGCTTGCGGTGCTGTACGCGATCGAGGCGAGCCAGCCAGAGATATCCACGACGAAGCTCGAGGGTCTCACCGCGCACTACGGCTTCAGCGACGAAGGGCCGGCGACGGAGTACTTCACGGTGCACGAGTCACTCGACGTCGAGCATGCACGTCAGGCGCGTGAGCTGATCACACAGCTGATGAGCGAGGTCGCTGACCCCGAGCAGCAGGCGGAGCGGATGGTGCGTCGCGCGAGCGAGGCGCTGCGTGGCAACTGGCTACTGCTCGACGGCGTCGAAGCTGCTGGGACATAGGCGCCTGGCGAACAGCACCGCTGCCACGGAGGTGGCGAGGTTGAGACTCGAGACGCCGGCGCGCATGGGAATCGCTACACGTGCGTCGGCGCTCGCGAGCAGCTCGTCACTGAGACCCTGGCGCTCGGTGCCAAACGCGAGCACTGCGCTCGGCGGCAGCCGGGCGGGCTCCAGCGGCTCACCATCGGGATCCAGTGCGAGCAGCGGACGCCCGCCCGCCCGCAGCTCGTCCAGGTCCGCCAGGCGGGCGACTGGTACGGCGTAGTGCAACCCCGCCGCCCCGCGTAGCGCGTCCGGATGCCAGGGATCGTGGCTGCCGGTGGTGAGCACGCCGGCAGCGTCCGCCGCGGCGGCGACGCGCACGCACGCACCCATGTTGCCGAGGTCGCGTGGATCCTCAAGCAGGATCACAGGCGCTGGACGCCGGTCGTGCAGCAGCAACGCAGTATCGACGGCTGAGCGCTCGGCGAGCGCCATCACCCCCGTGGACGGTGCCAGCGGGGCGAGCTGCTTGAAGACCTGCGGATCGATCTCGCGGGCGATCACGAGCAGTCGTGCGCTCAGCTCCGGTGCGAGCTCGCTCGCGAGACGCTCCAGTCGGGCGGCGTCGTTGGTGAGAACTTCGAGCACGTTGGCGCCAAAGCGCAGCGCATGCTTGAGCGGGTGAAAGCCTTCGAGCACGGCTAGCTGCGGATCGCGGCGCGCGCGCCCGAAGCGCGGGATGAGCGATCCGTCCTGCACGCGTCGATGATCGCATGCCAGTCCACCTCTACAGGGCATAGAGTGCCGTTTGCAGTGAAGCTCGAGGGCATACACCACATCAGCGCAATCACCGGGGACGCTGCTCGCAACCTGGAGTTCTACACCGGTGTGCTCGGCCTGAGGATGGTCAAGCGGACGGTTAACCAGGACGAACCGAATATGTACCACCTGTTCTACGGTGATGAGCGCGGCTCGCCGGGGATGGACCTGACGTTCTTTGAGTACCCAGGAGCGGCACGCGGCATCGCCGGCGCCGGCATGGTCCACAGGATCGTGTGGCGGGTGGCCTCGCGCGAGGCGTTGGAGTTCTGGGAGGAGCGGCTGGCGAGCCGCGGCGTCAGGGCTGAGCTGACGGGCGGAAGCCTGCTGTTCTCAGACCCGGACGGGCTGGAACACGAGTTCGTGCGCAACACCACAGAGGACGAGGCGTTGACGGCGATCTCGCCGGAGGTTCCAAGCGAGCATGCGCTGCAGGGCTTTGAGGGCGTGCGTGCCTACAGCAATGCTCCAGTGCAAAGCGAGCGTCTCCTTGGAGAGGCGATGGGGTTCTCCAGGAGACAGGGCGAGCACTGGGAGGTACGCGGCGAGCACAGGGGTAGCTTCTATGCCTACGACCAGGCGCCGCCGGAGATCAACCGCTCACAGGGGGCGGGCACCGTGCACCACGTGGCGTTCGCCGCTGTGAAAGGTGATCTGGAGCAGTGGCGCGCACGGGTCACCGAGGCAGGCGCTCGACCGACTCCTGTGATCGACCGCTTCTACTTCGAATCCGTGTACTTCCGGGAGCCGAGCGGCGTGCTGTTTGAGATCGCGACGATTGGGCCTGGCTTTGCTGTGGATGAGGATGAGGCACACATGGGCGAGGGGCTGTCGTTGCCGCCGCCGCTCGAGCCGCTGCGGGAGAAATTGCAGGGCACGCTCACGCCGCTGGCCTATCCGCCGGCATGGCGGTTGGGCTGACGCTAAGCGGCGGCGTTACCGAGCCGCCGCGAGCGCGGCGAGCGGCGAGCCAGAACCGCACCCCAGTCGTCGTCCTCGATCAACCCCGGCTGGGTGCTGTGGATGAAGTCCCGCAGCAGGCGGGATAGACCGTCGGGGTCTTCAAGGTGCGGGAAGTGCGCTGCATCTGGGAGCGTGTGGAAGAAGCTATGGGGGATCGCTTCGTGGGCCAGTCGACCGTGAGCGAGCGGGATCGTGTTGTCGCGCTCGCCCCAGACGATCAGCGTGGGCATCGTCTCCAGCAGATACAGGCGGTCGGTCGCGCTCACGCGTTGCCCGCGCACGTCGATCACGGCGCGGAGCGTCTGCAGGAACGCCTGGCGCGCTTCGGCGTTCTCGAGCGGACGCAGCGCCCGCGCGATCGCCTGCAGGTACACCCCGCCACTGAGCTCGCGCTCACGCAGGCTCCGGCCTGCTCCAGCGATCGCCCGCAGTAGGCGTGGCCGGATGGTTGCCGACAAGAGCGTTGAGAAGCCGGGCAACGCTGCCGTGCGCAGCATCGGGCTGACCTCGCGGCCAAGCCCGCCACTTGAGATCAGCGCGAGGCGTTCGACGCGCTGGGGGAACTGGTAGAAGAACTGCATCGCAACGCCGCCACCAAGCGAGTGCCCGACGATGCTCGCGCGGTCGATGCCGATCGCGGTCATCACGTCGCGGATGCTCGCAGCGTGTGCGCCCAGCGAGTAATCGCCCCGCGGCGCGGCGGAGTCGCCATGCCCGATCAGATCGGGAACCAGCACGGTGTGCTCGTGCGCCAAGTTCATGGCCACCGACTGCCAGTGGCTCGAGGAGTTGAGCATGCCGTGAATCAGCACTACCGCAGGCCCGCTGCCCGCGACCCTGTAGACGGCACGGCGCCCGTGCAGCGCTATCTGCCACTCCTCGAACTGGCTGGCGGCCTCCATGCGTGCGGTCAGCCTATCGCCGGCCTCCACGCGTGTCGTCCCATAGAGCCAGATTTCGGCGCCCCGAGCGAAGTGCCCGCATGCGCACACGTTCGCTGTGCTCCAGTGCGTCATCGCCTGGATTGACGCCACTGTCGATGTCTGCGCGGGCGTCGTCTGGCTCGCGCCACTCGTACAGGCAGTAGTTCGCGGAGCCAAAATGCCTACACGCGCGCTGCAGCGCGTCAGCGAGCTCGAGCCAGTCGTCTGAGCGGGGCGGCGGATCGGCATCGAGCAGCACCGCTGCCTCAGCGAGTCGGGCACGCACCGCTGCGCGAAACCGCTCGATCTCGTGTCCCGCTGTGGTGCGGGCGTTGCGCCAAGCGCGGTGTTGCGGAGACTCTGGCAGAGCCGGCAGCTCGTCTCGGCGGCGGGCCCGCTGGAGGTGACGATGTCCGCTGCTGGTTAGCCCCCAGGTCTCGATTCCGTGATGTCGCGAGCGCTCGATCAAGCCGCGCTGGTGTAGCTCGCTCACGCGGGCGCGCACGTGACGGGCGGCGGCCGAACGCCGCGCCAGTGCGAGGTGTTCGAGGATCGCCCAAACTGGGACCGCGGGAGTGTTGTTTGTGCGGTGGAGCGCTGCTCGTTCGATGGCCGCGAGCACGAGCTCGTCGGTAGGTGCTTCGACGGGGATGCTGCGCTGACGTCGATCTGGGTTTGGCATCTGGCCTCCTCTGCTTGGGGCGCCGAAGGGCCATATGTCGATTCCAGCCGCCTGCCCCGTGAAGCGTCGCGTGCGGCGCTGAGGGACAATCGACGGGCATCGAGGACGACCGACTCGGTGCCGGGCCCGGGGTGTTGGCGCACCGCCGGGCCACTACGTTCAAGGGACAGAGTCCACGCTAGAGCGAAAAGCGGCCTCAATTGGCGAAGCTGCTAGAAAGTTGCAGTGTTGTCACACATCGGTTGCACGGTGGGCACAAAGTGAGCGCCGGGTGACTGAGCGCCAGGAGCAGACGCCCTACCTGGACGCGCTGTGTGAGTACGCTCGTCGCAAACCGGCCCGGCTGCATGTACCGGGACACAAGGGTGGTCCGGGCGCTGACCCAGGTCTGTTGGAGGCATTCGGCGAGCGCGCTTTGAGCCTCGACATTCCCGCTTTGACCTATGGCGTGGACGTCGGCATGGAGCCATCGCCGTTTGAGCAGGCGCAGCTACTGGCGGCGGAGGCGTGGGGGGCTAAGCGGGCATGGTTCTTGATTAATGGCGCCTCGCAGGGCAACCTGGCTGCAGGTCTGGCGCTGGCTCACCGCGGCAGCGAAGTTGTGGTGCAGCGCAACGCCCACTCGAGCACGATCGACTCGCTCGTCCTGTCCGGCTTGCGCCCCACGTTCGCGGCGCCCGAGGTGGATCCGGAGTTGGGGATCGCCCACTGCCTGGCTGAGGAGACGCTCGCCCGAGCGCTCGACGCCACGCCCGGCGCGGTCGGCGCGTGGGTGACCTCGCCAACGTACTTCGGCGCTGTGGCCGACATAAGGTCGTTGGTTGAGGTGGCCCATGCCCACGGTGTGCCGCTGATCGTCGATGAGGCATGGGGCGCGCACATGGCCTTCCACGAGGAGCTCCCAGAGCACGCCCTCTCGGCAGGAGCCGACCTGGTGATCTCGAGCACACACAAGATCGTGGGCAGCCTCACACAGTCGGCGATGCTCCACCTCGGGCACGGCGCGGGCGAGATGATCGGCGCGGACACCGTCGACCGGGCAGTGACGCTGACGGAGTCCACCAGCCCTAACTCATTGCTCGCGGGCTCGCTGGATGCCGCGCGACGCCAGGCGGCTGTGCACGGGCGTGAGCTCTTGACCAACACGATGGCGGCGCTCGTGGCTGCTCGCGCTGAAATCCAGGCGATCGA
Organism: Solirubrobacteraceae bacterium; assembly: GCA_036513795.1. Taxonomy (GTDB): domain Bacteria; phylum Actinomycetota; class Thermoleophilia; order Solirubrobacterales; family Solirubrobacteraceae; genus Palsa-744. The sequence continues at coordinate 22,657 of DATBYJ010000055.1, forward strand.
CGGCTTGGATGTGCTCGACGAGCGCTTGGCGGGCCGACCGGGCGTGTTTGCCTACGACCCGCTGCGTCTGGCGGTCGACGTGCGGGGAGTGGGTGCCAGTGGCTATGAGCTGGCCCCGATGCTGCGCGAGATCGGCGACATCAACCTCGAGCTCTACGGGCAGAACGTGCTGGTGGCGGTGTTCGGTATGGGCGAGCGCGGTCTACCCGAGGCCTCACGCCTGGTGGCAGCACTGCGCACGGCGGTTGAGCGGGTGGGACCGGATCGCGGCGGCACACAGGCGAGCTTTGCGGCGCCTCCTCCTTGGGGGGAACTGGCGATGACCCCACGCGAGGCTTATCTCGGTCCCCAGGAGGTTGTGCCCGCGTCGCAAGCAGCTGGACGAATCGCAGCTGAGTCGCTTGCGACCTACCCGCCGGGGATCCCAAATGTGCTCCCGGGCGAGCGTTTGACCGCAGAGACACTGGCCTACGTGCAGAGCACGCTCGAGCTGGGTGGCAGTGTGCGGGGCGCAAGCGATCGTCTGCTGCGCACCGTACGCGTGGTACTCGAGCACTAGGCGCGCTTGTCGGCCACGTGGGCTGGTCGCTTGAGCTGCGCCCACGGTTCCCCGGCAGTAGGCCGTGGCTCTCAGCAAGCTCTCAGCCTTTCGGTTGACTGCTGCCAGGCTCGCCCAGCAGGGTGTGCCCATGAGCGCAACCTACTTCCCCCACCGCCGCACCGAAGTACCACGCCCCTCCGCAGCCAGCACACCGAGCCAGGCGGAGGAGCGAGCCCAGCCTACGTGGGCACGGCCAGCGTTGATCGCGCTACTCGTGCTCACAGCAGGCGCGTACCTGTGGAACCTCAGCCTGTCGGGCAATGCCAACAGCTTCTACGCGGCCGCAGTGCAGGCAGGCACGAAGAGCTGGAAGGCGATGTTCTTCGGCTCGATCGACTCATCCAACTTCATCACCGTGGACAAGCCGCCGGCTTCGCTGTGGGTGATGGAGATCTCCGGGCGGATATTCGGCTTCAGCAGCCTGAGCATGCTCGTGCCGCAGGTGATCGAGGGAGTGGCGGCGGTGGCGCTGCTGTACGCGGCTGTCAAGCGCTGGTTCGGCGCCGGCGCGGGCCTCGCAGCGGGCGCGCTGCTGGCGATCACGCCGGTGGCGGCGCTGATGTTCCGCTTCAACAACCCCGATGCGCTGCTCGTGCTGCTGCTCGTCGCGGGCGCGTACTGTCTGATGCGGGCGGTCGAGGGCGCGAGCACACGCTGGGTGCTGGCGGTGGGCACGATGATCGGCTTCGCGTTCCTGGCGAAGATGATGCAGGCGTTCCTCGTGCTGCCGGCGTTCGGCCTGGTGTACATGGTCGCGGCCCCAACGACGCT
>DATBYJ010000056.1:0-23567 GCA_036513795.1 Solirubrobacteraceae bacterium
GTTCGTGCCGTCTGCTCTTCTACAGCGCCCCCCTGCTGGGTCGCCACTTCCTGCTGTTCGGGCGCTTGCTGGCGTTCTGGCGCTTCGGAGGCTTCTTCCGCGGCGGGCGCTTCCTGTTCGGCAGGCGCTTGTTCTGCTTCAGGCTTGGATGTCGTCTGAGCCGGCCCCAAGCTGGCGTGCCTGCCCTTGCCGTGGTGAGCCGGTCTTGCAGCCGCTGCGGGGATCAGTACAAATAGCGCGATGCAGCACGCTGCAATGGCGATCAGCGCCGCGCGAGAAAGAGGGCGAGTTGGGGAACGACGCTCGCTGCTGTGGCTGACCACGAAGCCCTCCGTCACCTGGCCTTGGCGGCACCCCGGGGGGTGACGGGACCGCGCTGGATATACGCGAGCGCCTCGCCTAGCGTTGCGAAGATCGCAAACACCCCATCCATCCCCGATAGCTCGAAGATGTGCAGCACGTCGCGCCGCGCGCACGCAATCGCCATCCGCCCACTACCGCCGAGGCTCCTGTTGACGCCGATCAGCACGCCGAGCGCCGTCGAGTCCATGAAGGTCGAAAGGGATAGGTCAAGAACGAGTTGGTCGCGACCCGCGTCGAGCGAGTCGAGCAACGTCCACCTCAGCTCGGGAGCCGTCGAGAGATCCAACTCTCCTTCGACCGAAATCAGGCTCGTCCGATCGTCCAGCTCGTGGCGAATGATCCCGAACTCGGCCGCACTGGCAACGGGGGCGTCGGTCTTGTCAGCGTGTCTGAGCATCGTCCTCCTCGCTTTGCATATCGGCGTTCAGGCCGTGGCAACACGGCTCTAAGCCCAAGCGATGCCTGCGTCCGGGCATCCAAGACCGACTTCGGCCAACCGGAACCGGACGATCAGGCGCAGGAGGAGATGATCGTACGAGCGTCCATTCCGCTCCCGCGCGTGTTGAGGCGCGGGAGCGGTGGGCACAGACGGAGCGTCTAGACCATTGCGGCCGCTGGCTCCTGGATCCGTCGCGGAAGCAATGTCTCGCGGGCAATCACCAGGCGCTGGATCTGCGAGGTGCCCTCATACAGCTGCATGATCTTGGCGTCGCGGAACAGCTTCTCCACGGGGTACTCCTTGATGAAGCCATAGCCGCCATAGACCTGCACTGCTTCGGTGGCGGTCTTCATCGCCGTGTCCGCGGCAAACCGCTTTGCATGGGAGGAGACGAGCGTGTTGCGTTCGCCGTTGTCCAGCATAAATGCCGACTTCCACGTGAGCAGCCGCGCGGCTTCGATCTCGGTAGCCATGTCGGCGATGATGAACTGGATCGCCTGATGCATCGCAATCGGCACGCCGAACTGCACGCGTTCCTTGGAGTAGTCGACCGCGAACTCGAACGCCGCGCGGGCGATGCCGGTGGCCATCGCAGCCACGCCCGGGCGCGTCCGGTCGAGCGTCATCATCGCTAGCTTAAAGCCGCCGTTTTCCTCACCCAGCAGGTTCTCGGCGGGCACCTCGACGTCATTGAAGGAGATCGTCGCGGTGTTCGACGCGCGCTGCCCGAGCTTGTCCTCCTTCTTGTCCACCACCACGCCCCAGTCACGCTCGACCACAAACGCGGAGATGCCGCGGTGTCCGGCGTCCTTGTCCGTCTTTGCGTACACCGTGTAGTAGTCCGCATAGCCACCGTTGGTGATGAAGCACTTGGAGCCGTTGATCACGTACTTGTCGCCCTTCTTGACGGCAGTCGTGCGCATCCCCGAGACATCCGAGCCGGCGTCAGGCTCAGTCAGACAGAAGGACGCGAGCTTCGGCTCCTCGGTGAGCATGCCCAGGTACTTTTTCTTGATCTCCTCCGAACCACCCAGCGTGATCGGAGCCGTCGCAAGACCGTTACAGCCGAGCGAGGTCTGGATGCCCGAGCAACCCCACGAGAGCTCTTCCTCGATCAGGCAGCCGTCCAGGTAGCTGGCGCCCGCGCCGCCGTACTCCTCAGGGATATGGGAATTCATCAAGCCAACATCCCATGCCTTCTTGATGATGTCCGCTGGCCACGTGCCGTCCTTGTCGTACTCCCAAGCGACCGGGCGTATCTCCTTCTCGGCGAAGTCATGCGCCATCTCGCGCAGGTTCTTCTGCTCATCGGTGAGCGTGAAATCGACCATTCTCTGATCTCCTAACGGGCTGGCACGTGGTTATAGATTGACTGGTCAGTCAACCGACCCGGAGGGTAGCGAAGTGCCGCCCGATCGGCAAGAATCAGCGCTAGTGCACTGCACAGCCCCGATCGCCATATTGGCTCTGGCCGGAAACACCTTCGGCTTCCTTGTCTTCGCCGCCATCACCATCGCCATCATCCTGGCGTTTGTCTTCCTCTCATCGCATAGCGAAGGCAGCGTCTACGACCAGATCGGTAGCGGCGGGCTCTCACGCGAGGGCGAAAAGCCAAGTCCCTCCGCGACAAGCACCCCAGGCCCGCTCACTCCAGCGGCCGAGCAGGAGCGAGAGGTGCGCCAAATGCTGAACGCCCGCAGCGAACGCCTGGTGCGCAAGGGCCAACCGGCCCTCGACATCGACGCGGAGCTAGCGCGACTGCTGGCAGTCCAGACTCAAGCGCCGCACGACGCCAGCATCGTGGCGGAGGTACGCCAGCTCGTGGTGGCCCGCAACGAGCGACGCCTACGCCAGGGGTTGGAGCCGCTGGACGTGGACGCCGAGGTGACGCGCACGCTCGCGGAGCTCCAGCCGTGAACACAACAGTCGCGCGGTGGGGTATAAACGGCAAATGACCAACGCGCGCCGCTTCCAGCTCGATGAAATCACGATTCGCCCAGGTACCTATTTCAATCCCCAGACGGAGATCATGATCGTCGTCGATGACTCGCCGGAGGTCGACCATGAGATCTTCGAGGGAGACGAGTTCGACGGCGAGGAGTGGGTGCTGATCTCAGAGGAGTCGCTGCTCGATGAGGACAAGCGCGACGAGGTGATCGAGCGCTTCCAGCTTGCCCATGGTGCCAGCCCCGACCTGCTCCCGGACGACCTCGACGACGAGGATGACGAAGACGAGGAAGAGGATGAGCTCGACGGCGTCCAGGAGCTGGAGCTCGAATCGGAGTGAGCTGAGGCGCAACTGCTGCGTGAGCTGTTGTGTTTCGAGCGGTGTGCCGCCACCGACGTCAGGGTCAGCTGCAACCGGCCATGCAGCCAGAGCCGTGCCCTTGCGTAGCATCCGCACCGTGCGCGTGAAGCATCTCGCGGTGCTCGTCGTGGCTGTCATGGCCCTCGGCGGGGGCCCATCTCCTGCTGCCCTCGCTCGGGGTGCGACCTCAGCCGGGCGGGCAGACGCCCTGGCGCCGGTGCACGCACGCGTACGGGCGCACGCCGCGAGCAGTCACGGACCAAGCGTCACCGCCGCGATGAGCGGCCTATTGCACAGCGGCGGGATAACTGAAGCGAGCTACCACCAGGACTACTCCGCCTATCTCGCCGCAAAAAGCTCCCTAGGGCGACTGAGTGGTACCCGCAAGGAAGAACTGGGCGCGGTGATCGCCAACCTGCAGGCGATGGCCGCTGCCGGTGAGCTGATCCCGTCGCGCCTGCCGGCGCTGTTCTTGACGCTCGAACGCAACCGCCAGTGGTGGACGACCGAACCGCTGCTAGCCAGCGACGAGCGCGTGAGCTTTCCAGGCAGCCGGATCGTTTGGGAGCACTACCCCGGCGAGGGCGTCGAGATCCAGTGGCTTGCGACCTTCGGCGAGGCCAACGGCTATTACCTGTCAGGCCACGAAAACGCCAACCTGCGCCAGTTGCTTGCGGAAGTGATCCCGCTCGCCACCGATCGTGCCGGGGGGATCGCGTGGGAGTACATGTTCCCCTTCGACGGGGGTGCGCCGCCGTGGACGAGCGGGCTCTCACAGGGCACTGCGCTACAGGTACTCGCACGCGCATGGTCGCGGTTCAAGGAACCCGCCGACCTGACCGCCGCCCAGCAGGCCCTCGGCATCTTCCAGACCGCGCCGCCACAGGGAGTGCGCGTGAAGACGCCCGCCGGCGCCATGTACGCGGAGTACACCTACGCTCCCAGCGACAGGATCCTCAACGGCTTCATCCAGGCCGTGGTCGGCCTCTACGACTACACGTCCATCACCAAGGACCCAGTCGGACTGGCGCTGTTCGAAGCAGGCGACGCCGAGGCGCGGGCAATCGTGCCGCTGTATGACACGGGCGCGTGGTCGATGTATGACCAGTTCGGTGAATCGGACCTCAACTACCACGAACTGCTCACAGAATTCCTCCAGCACCTGTGCGAACGCACCCGCAACGGTCCGCCAATAGCACCCGCAGCCCCGCCCACAGCAAGCACCCCCACGACCACTACCCCGACGACGACCACGCCGAGCACCACCACGCCGCCCCCTGCCTCCAACAGCGGCGGCGCGTCCGCCAGCGCTTTGCACGCACACTCGGCGCAGACCGGCACGCAAATCGCCGGCGACCAGATCTACTGCACCGTCGCGCAGCGCTTCACCACCGATCTGCATACCCCTCCCGCGATCTCATTGCTATCCAAGAAGCTGTCCGGCGGCACCCGCGCTGGCGTGCAGTTCTCGCTTTCGAAGATCTCCACCGTGCACCTCACCGTGCGACAGGGCTCGAAGGTGGTGTGGACGAACAGCGCCACGATCGAACGCGGCAAGCCACGCATCCTGTGGGTCACGCCCACCAACGGTGGCACCTACTCGGTGGAGCTCACCGCAACCGACCTCGCGGGCAACTTCTCCACGACAACCGGCACAGTCGTGGTCAGCCGTCATTAGCTTCGTCCGTCGCGCCTAGACTAGGCGCAAGTGACACCGAGCGACACGATCCGCCTGCGCGACGAGCCGCGATGAACAGGCTCGCTTCCGCATGGCGCGAGCTAAGACCCGAGCAGCGGCGTGTGGCGCTCGCCTCGCTTGGGCTGTTCATCTCGATGTTCCTGCCCTGGTACGACAAGACCGACACTGTTGTCGTACACGGTGCCGCCAAGGCCACCCAGACGAGCCTCAGCGCCTTCCAGGCTTTCTCGTTCGTGGAGGCGGCTGTACTGCTCGTTAGCGCAGGGGTGTTGATGATGCTGTTCGCGCGCGCTGAGAGGCGCACCTTCCAGCTCCCAGGCGGCGATGGCGCAATCGTGATGCTCGCCGGCGGATGGACAGCGCTGCTGATCTTCTATCGCCTACTCGACAAGCCAGAACTGCAGGGCACCGAACGCATCACCGCCACGGTAGGAGTCGAGTGGGGGATCTTTATCGCGCTGCTGCTCGCCCTCGGGGTCGTCTTCGCGGGCGCGCGCATGCGCGCCGATGAACGACCAGAGCCACCACTGAGACGTGCTCGCGGCACCCGCCCGCGTGCACCGGTCGACCCACGTCGGCCCGCGCAGCCACCACGCCCCCCTCGGCAGCTTCCGCACGCGCCCATCGAGGCGTCTGGCGAGGTCGTGGAGACGCGACCGCTCGCCGAAACCCGGCGGGCGCGCCAGCGTGGCGGGCGGCCCGCATATCCACCCGCGCCGCCGCCACAGCAGCTGTCCTTCGAGGACCCGCCGGCGGGCACCGAGTAGCCGGCCTCCCTTCTTAGTCCGCCAGCCACCTATCATGGCCGGGCGATGTCTGCTCCAGCTTCCCCGGCGCCCTCATCAGTCACAGACGTGGCGGCGGGCCTGCGCGAGGTCGGCTACTTGCCGGGAGAGTCAACAGCACTGGTGTCGTACCTGGCCACCAGGCTCGGTAAGCCGGTGCTCGTGGAGGGTCCAGCCGGCGTGGGTAAGACTGAGCTGGCCAAGGCGCTCGCTACCTATCTTGGCCGCGAGCTGGTGCGCCTGCAGTGCTACGAGGGGCTGGATGAGGCAAAGGCGTTGTATGAGTGGAATTACCGCAAGCAGCTGCTGCGCATTCAGGCGGAGGCATCGGGGACCGGCTGGGACGCGGTGCAGGAGGACATCTTCGGCGAGGAGTTCCTACTGGCGCGACCGTTGATGACGGCAATCGCCTCCGAGCAGCCAGTCGTGCTGCTGATCGATGAGATCGACAAGACCGACCAGGAGTTCGAGGCGATGCTGCTAGAGGTCCTCTCCGACTTCCAGATCTCGATCCCCGAGCTGGGTCGCGTGGAGTCACGTACGCACCCGATCGTGCTGCTCACGTCGAACAACTCGCGTGAGCTGACGGAGGCACTGAAGCGCCGCTGCCTGTATCTGTGGCTCGACTACCCCGAGCTCGAGCATGAGCTGGAGATCGTGCGACTGCACGCCCCGGAACTGTCCGAGACAGTCGCACGCCGGCTCGTCGAGGTGATCGGCATGGTGCGGGCGCTGGACCTGAAGAAGCCGCCGTCGATCGCCGAGTCGATCGACTGGGCGCGCGCCCTGCTGCTGCTCGGCGTCAAGGACATCGACGCGGACACCTTCGCCGAAACGATGTCGGTAATCGTCAAGCACCGCACCGATATGGATGTGGTGGCCGAGCGCGTGGGCCTGAAGCTGCGCTCGCCCGCAGCCGCCGATGTCGGCTGACCGACGGGACGGTTCCCCGATCGAGGCCGAGAGCCTACCCGCTCGCATCCTTGAGCTGGGCGAGGAACTCCGCCGCGAAGGCGTCGCGACGGGAACCTCAGAGATGCTCGATGCGTTTGAGGTGCTGCGCGAGATCAGCTGGACTTCCCAACAGGACTTCCGTGAGGCGCTGGCCGCGACGCTCGCCAAGAGCCAGGAGGACCGTCGTGTGTTCGAGCTGGTGTTCGAGCGCTTCTTCTTCCGCGCCACTGAGATCGCCGCGTCCCAGGAGGGCATCCGCGAGGAGGACCTCGCGGCGATGGGCGACCTCTCCGAGGATGAGCTCGAGACGCTGCGTGCGCAGATCGCCGCCGCCCTGCGCGATGGCTCAGAGGGCGCCATGCGCGACCTCGCGCGAATGGCGATCGCGGCGTTCGCGCGCCGTCAGGAGGGCTCAGGGGTGATCGGGGTGGACGTGCAGCGCATCCGCCGCGCGCTCGGCCTGCGGGCTGAGCCCCAGCCGGAGCTGCCCGCCGAGGATCCAAGACATGACGGCCTACCGCGCGACGCGTTGCGCCGCTTCGAGGCGCTGCTGCGCCGCGAGCTCGAGCGCGCGCAGATCGAGCGCACGGGCAGCCTGCCGCCAGCGCGTCCCCTGGGAGAGCTCGATCGCGCACTGCCGTCCGGTCCGCTTGCAGACCTCGCGGCCGTCCACCGCGTCGTCACCCAGCTGCGTCGGCGCCTTGCCACCCAGGGCATGCAGAACCGTGGTCATCGCCATCACGCCCACGTAGACGTACGCCGCACGATGCGCGCATCGCTACAGACCGGAGGCGTTCCGGTGGTGCTCAAGTACCGTCCGCGCCGTCCCAAACGACCGGAGATCTACGTCTTGTGCGACGTCTCCACGAGTGTGACCTCAGCGTCGGTGTTCTTCCTGTCGGTGCTGCACGCGCTACACGACACGTTCCGCAAGATGCGCTCGTTCGTGTTCATCGAGCGGATCTCCGAGGTGACTGACATCTTCGAGCACGAGCGCAACTTCAAAGCGGTCAGCGAACGGATCTCCGGCGATGCAGGCGTGGCCGACATCTCCGGCTACACCGACTACGGACGCGTGTGGTCGGAGTTCCTTGTGCAGGTCGAGGACGATCTGCACCCTCGCGCCACCGTGATCGTGCTCGGCGATGCCCGCACCAATGGACGCGACCCACGGGCAGACGTGTTTGCCCAAATCGCTTCCCGCGCGGGACGCACGTTCTGGCTGAACCCCGAGCCACGTCTGTACTGGAACTACGGCGACTCGGTGATCGCAGCCTATGAGGAGTACTGCACCGCGTTCGAGTGCTGGACCACCGCCCAGCTGGAGGACTTCGTACGCGCTTTGACCCGCCCCGTGATATCCGCGTAGCGGTAGCATCACCACTAACAGAGCAGACACCAGGGGGGCTGGCGGGAAGGCCGGCTGAGATGGCGCGCGAGAACTGATTCCCCGGCGCCGACCCTTAGAACCTGTGGGGTAATGCCCGCGAAGGGAGTGACGTGCCAATCGAACTGCAAGCGCCGCTCCAGCCGCAAGCTCAGCGGCGTACCGGCGACGCGGAGATCGTGCTCGATCACGTCGGGCGCAGCTACAGCAGACGTGGCGGCGGGCAGGTAACCGCGCTCGAGGACATCTCCCTGCACGCGGCTCGCGGCGAGCTGCTGGCAGTGGTGGGGCCAAGCGGCTGTGGCAAGAGCACGCTGCTGGAGCTGCTCTGTGGCCTGCAAGCACCCGACAGCGGCTCGATCTCCTGCCCTCCAGCGGTGCTCATGCCCCAGCGTGATCTTTTGTTGGCTTGGCTGAATGCGCTGGATAACGCGGCGCTGGCACTGCGGATCGCGGGCCTCTCACGCCGACAGGCGCGAGCACGTGCGGGCGAGCTGTTTATCGAGCTTGGTCTTGACGGCTTTCAGCAGGCGCGACCGCACGAACTCTCTGGGGGTATGCGCCAGCGGGTCGCGTTTCTGCGCACGCTGCTCGCAGGCAAGCCAGTGCTGTGTCTGGACGAGCCGTTCGGCGCTCTCGACGCAATCACGCGCTGCGAGATGCAGGACTGGTTGGCGGGCACGCTCACCCAAGAGCCGCGCACTGTTGTGCTCGTGACCCATGATGTCGAGGAGGCGATTCTGCTCGCCGATCGCGTCGCCGTTCTCTCAGCACGACCGGGACGCGTGATCGCACAGCTCGAGGTCAAGCTCAAGCGCCCTCGTGTACGTAGCGATCCCGACGTGATCGCGCTGCGTGAGCAGGCGCTCGCGGCGCTGGGCATAGGCGCAGGTCTATGAGAGCCCGTATCGTGCGGGTGCGTAGTGGCCTGGCTCCGATCGTGTTGGCTGTGGTGCTGCTGGGCACGTGGGAGCTGTATGTAGATCTCGCGGGGGTCGAAAGCGACCTTCTTCCGGCACCACATGCAGTGGCCAGCGCGCTGTGGAGCAACGGCTGGTTGGTGTGGCGAAACTTCACCGTCACAGCCGAGCAGGTGGTGCTGGGTCTCGCTTTGGCGCTCGCGTGCGGCCTTGCGCTGGCAGTGGCGATCCACCTCTCACCGCTGCTACGCCGCGCGATCTACCCGCTGGCCGTCGGCTCCCAGGCCGTGCCGATCCCGGTGATCGGAGTGCTGCTGGTCTTTTGGTGGGGCTTTGGACTGTTCCCCAAGCTCGTGGTGATCGCGTTGATCTGCTTCTTTCCAGTGGTGGTCACAACGGTTGACGGCTTGGCAAGCGTCGACCCTGAGCAGCCGAAGCTGCTGCGCACGCTCGACGCCAGCCGCTGGCAGACGTTCCGCTTCGCGGAGTTGCCCGCGGCACTGCCAGCCGCTCTCAGTGGTGCACGAATTGCCTTGGCTGTCGGCGTGATTGGTGCGTTCATCGCCGAGACCAGCACGCCGAGCACAGAAGCCTATTCAGGGTTGGGGCACGAGATCATCACCGATGCAGGTGGGTTTCAGACGGCGCGGGCATACGCAGCCACCGCCGTCCTGTTCGTGTTTGCCATCACCTGCTTCTATGCACTTGCTCTGGCCGAGCGCCGACTGGCGCCGTGGTCCAGCCAATCGAGAGGAGACACCCGTTGAGAGTCGCACCTGCCGTCCGCCGAGGCATCGCAGCGCTATCAGCGCTCCTACTCGCCGTCAGCCTGTCGGCCTGCGGCGCCAAGCAGGATGTGACCTCCGCGACGAGCACAAAGCCGTTCTCGGTGATGCTCGACTGGTTCCCCAACGCCGACCACGCGGCGCTGTATACGGCGATCGCCAACGGCGATTTCCGCGCGGTGGGCCTGGAAGTCAAGCCGGTCATCCCAGCTGAAACCGCCGAACCGCTGAAGCTGCTTGCGGCAGGCAAGGTCGATATGGCGATCTCCTATGAGCCAGAGGTACTGCTCGCCCGTGATCAAGGGTTGAAGGTGGTCGCCGTCGGAGCGCTCGTGCAGCGTCCACTCACGTCGATCATCGCCTTGCCTGGGGCTCACGTCTCGAGCGTGGCGCAGCTCGCTGGCAAGACGGTCGGCACCGCGGGGATCCCCTACCAGGCCGCCGAGCTACATACAGCACTGCAAAGTGCTGGCGTGAGCCCGGCGAGTGTCAAGGAAGTGAACGTCGGCTTCAATCTCGTCCCCGCGATGCTCTCCGGCAAGGTGGCCGCGACGCTGGGCGGCTACTGGAACTACGAGGCGATCCAACTGGAGCTGATGCACAAGCACCCTGTCACGATCCCGATCGACCAGGCCGGTGTTCCCACCTACAACGAGCTCGTGCTGGTCGTGAGGGAAAGTGAGGCGCACACGGACGGCCAGGACTTGCGGGCATTCCTGCAAGCGCTGACGCGAGGCGAGCGCCAGGTCCGTGCCAACCCCGCCGCGGGGGCTGCGCTTGTGGGCAAAGCCAACCCGTCGCTGGAAGCAAAGCTGCAGTTGGAATCGATCAAGCAGACGCTGCCCGCGACGCAGCCGGCGAACACGAACAACCCGTTCGGCTGGCAGTCTCCTACGGCCTGGGCGGCGTTTGGCAATTGGATGTATTCACATCGCCTGCTGTCGCACGACCCCAACAGCGCCGGCCTGCCCCCCTTCACCAACGAGTTCCTGCCCGGGCAGGGGATCTGAGCAGCACCTTCGAGAGCGAGGGGCCGTACCAGCAGTGGCCCTACCCGGTTCGCAAGGGCCAGTAGCGCCCGAGTTGTGTAACCGCCTGCGCAGTCAGCGAACCGGGCTGCGCCGGCGGTTGTGCAGCCGCGGCATGTGCGTTCCCAGCACCCGCGAGGACGGGCAGGATCGCGCATACGCACTCGGCCAGCACCGCGCGGTCATAGCCACCCTCGAGCACCACTCCCAGCGGTATCCCCGCAGCCTGCGCCATGTCACACACGCGCGCCGCCATCTCCACGAACGAGCTCGTCTGCAGATTGCATTCAGCCAGCGGATCCTGCGCGTGGGCATCGAAGCCAGCGGACACGAGCACGAGCTCGGGTTCGAAGGCCATCGCCGCCGGTAGCACCACCTGCTCGAGCAACGCCAACCACAGTGACTCCCCCGAGCCGGGCGGCACAGGCAGGTTGATCGTGTAGCCCTCGGCGGGATCCGATCCGACATCCTCGAGCCGGCCGGTGCCAGGGAACAGCGGCAGTTGATGAATGCTCGCAAACAACACGTCCGCGCGCGTGCGAAAGATCTCGGCTGTGCCGTTACCGTGATGAACATCCCAGTCAAGGACGAACACGCGGCGCAGACCGAATTCAGCGATCGCGGCAGCGGCCGCCACGGCAATGTTGTTGAACAGGCAGAAGCCCATCGCGCGTCCCCGCTCGGCGTGATGACCGGAGGGCCGAACGCCGCAGAAGCCAACCGGCGCCTCGCCAGCAAGCAGTGCCGCCACCATCGCGCTAGCGCCACCTGCCGCGTGTAGCGCCGCTCGGAAGGACGACTCGCCGACGAACGTGTCCGGATCGATCGCGCCACCACCACGGGCGCACAGATCGGCGATGAAGCGCACGTGCTCGGGGGAATGCACGAGCTCGAGCTGGCGCTCATCCGCAGCAGGTGCCTCGCGCCGCTCCCATCCCAGCCAATCGCGCTCGGCCAGCGCACGCTCCAGCGTCAGCAGACGCTCAGGGGTGTCGGGATGCGAGGGTGAGTAAACGCGCGGATCGTGCTCCAGGCAGGCCGGGTGACTGAAGTACAGGGCGCTCGTCATATGCTTGGTGCGAGTTCGTGCTTCACAGCTAGCAACTATGGCGCAAGCACGACAGGATGTCGGAACAATTCGGCAAAACGTCGGGGGTGCTGTATTGTCCAGCTAGGTCGGTGAGGTGCCGACTTGGCGAGGCGAGGTGCAATGGCGAGCGTGAGCCCAGAGAAGACGAGGTGGATGCGGGGTCCTTCGACCCCGTTGCGGGGTGCGCTACTCGGACTGCTGCTCGAGCGCCCAGGCCATGGCGGCGACCTGGCCAACCGCCTGGCAGTTCGCCTAGGCGAGACCTGGCGAGTCGATACCAATGACGTCTACAGGTTGCTCGAGCAACTAGAGAAAACGGGTCTGGCCGCATCCCGCGACGAGCCCAAGCGCAACAACAACCGCCGCACTCATCTCGTCTACTACCCCACTGACGAGACGCCGGAAGCGCTGACGGTGTGGATGGAAACGCTGCTGCCCAGGGAGCCGGTGCGCCTCGGGCTGCAGGCAAAGCTGTCGGTTGCACGCCAACAGGACGCCCCACGAGTGCTGATCGCGCTGAAGGCCTACGAGCGCGAATGCCTGGTACTCGCACAGTTGGTCTCCCCCACAGAAGGAGCGGCCCGCTCGTGGACAGCACTGTGCATGGACTGCACGCGTGAGGCCGTGTACTCCCAGCTCCAGGTCGAGATCGACTGGTCCACCAGAACCCGTAGGCGAATCAACGAGTTCCTCGAGCGCACCCAATAGCAGGGTCGCCGCGATGACGCCGCTGCTCTCCTTTCTGAACGTCAGCAAGCGTTATCCGGACGGGGACCGGGAGGTGCTCGTCCTTGACCGCGTGTCGTTGGAGGTCGACGCGGGAGTCTCGGTTGGCGTGTACGGCGCGCGGCGCTCGGGCAAGTCGACGCTCCTGCGCCTCGCAGCTGGAATCGCCCTGCCCGACTCCGGAACGATTCGCTTCGACGGCCGCGACGTCGCGCAGATGGCGGGCGGCGAGCGGGGACGTCTGCTGCGCGGCGAGATGGCATTTATGTGCTCCGCCGACTGGCGCGCTAGCCCCGGTGAGACAGTCGTCGATCACGTGGCCACCTCGCTGGGAAGCGAGGGGCTGACGCTGCGGGAAGCGAGGCGCCGGGCAATGCGCGTGCTGGACCAGGTCGAGCTCGGTGCCTCAGGCGCCCAAGAGCCAACGACGTCGCTATCTGCCGCCGAGAGCGTGCGTGTGATGCTCGCGCGAGCGCTCGCGCGAGACCCGCGGCTGCTGGTCCTCGATGAACCCGCCCTGTTCCCCAGCCTAAGGGACCGCGACAGCTTCTATCGAATGCTGCGTACCGCAGCTAGCCAACGCAACATGGCGCTCCTGGTCGCCTCCGAGGAAATGGCCGCGCTGCAGGGATTCAAGGTGCTGGTCTCGATTTCCGACGGTGAGTTGGTCTCGACCGAGGCGCAGGGCACGGTCGTCGCGTTGCCCGGACGTCGGCGAGCCAACACGGAATGGTCGGGGCGGTGAGTACGCTCGAGCTGCGCGAGGTCGTCAAGCACTACTCCAGCGGCGTAGAGACAATCAAGGCAATCGACGGTGTCTCGCTTACCCTCTCCGGCGGTGAATTCGCGGCCCTGTATGGTCCAAGCGGCTCGGGCAAGACAACGCTCTTGCTGCTGGCAGCGGCGCTCAGCACACCCGATAGCGGCAGCGTCTTCTTCGACGGACGCGATCTCAGCGAGATCTCCGAGCGCGAGCGAGCGCTCTATCGCCTTACCGACGTGGGCTTCGTCTTCCAGGCCTTTCACCTGATGCCCCACACATCCGCGCTCGACAACGCGACGATCAAGCTAACCGGCAGCGGCTGCACGCTACGCGAGGGCCGGCGCAAGGCGATGCCGTGGCTGGAGCGTGTGGGCATGGCGGCACGCGCCGAGGACCCACCGGAGCAGCTGTCGATGGGCGAGCGTCAACGAATTGCAATCGCCCGCGCTCTCGCCAACGAGCCGCGACTGCTGCTCGCCGACGAGCCCACCGGCAACCTCGACTCCAAGCGCAGCCGGGAAGTGCTCACACTGATGCGCGATATCTGCCACGAACGTGAGATTCCCGGCCTGCTCGTCACCCACGATCGCGACGCGACGCAGTTCGTGGATCGCGTCCACACACTCCGCGACGGCCACCTGACCGACGGGATGAACTCGGAGCAGGCCACGACCTCGCCGTGAAGAAACCCCTGAACCCGTCGATTGCGGGGGTACGTTTGGGCATGTTGGTACATCTGTACCGCACTCGCCTGCGCTCGCACGCAGTCCAGGAGCTACTTGCGGGTAGCGGTATCGCGGTCGGCGTCGCGCTCGTCCTCGGCGTCCTCGTTGCGAACGCCAGCATCACCGGCGCGGCCGGGGAAGTCGTACACCAGCTCATTGGCTCCGCCCGGCTGGAGCTGGCGGCACGCTCATCGAGCGGCTTTCCCCAACGGCTGGGCACTACGACTCGGCGGCTGCCGGGCGTACGCGTAGCGGCGCCGGTGCTACGCGAGAACGTCGCTCTGGTCGGGCCACGCGGACGTCAGCCCGTGCAGCTGCTCGGCGTGACCGCGTCGGTCGCAAATCTAGACAGCTTCGGCGCCCGCGACCTGGGGCTCTCGGCCGGGTTCAGCTTCACCGGCGGGCTGCTGCTGCCCGAGAGCGTAGCCAGCGCGCTCGGTGTGAGACCTAACGACCATGTCACGGTGCTGGCGTCTGGCACGGCCCACCGCTACATCGTGGGCGGGGTGCTCAAAAGCGCGACGTTCGGGGCACTGGCCTCAAGCCCGATCGCAGTGACGCTGCTCTCCAGCGCCCAACAGCTGACGGGCATGCGGGGGCTGATCACACAGGTTCTTGTCGAGCCACGACCGGGCCAAGACCAATTGGTCTCGCGTGAGCTGCGCACCCTCGCCGCCGGGCGCCTGAACGTGGTGCCGGCCGATAACGAGCTACGCCTGCTCAACGAGGCCGTCACGCCAAACGACCAGTCGACTGAGCTGTTCGCGGCGATCAGCATCATGGTCGGCTTCCTGCTGGCACTCAACGCGATGCTGTTGACGGTGCCCGAGCGGCGCCGTTTCGTGGCGACCCTGCGGATGCAGGGATACGACTGGCGCCAAATCCTGGTCCTTCTCGCCTTTCAAGCCGCCGCCCTCGGCGTGGCCGGCTCAATCGTCGGCATCGTACTTGGCGACATCATCTCCCACGCATCCCTGCGTCGCATTCCTACCTACCTATCGACCGCCTTTCCAATCGGAAGCCACGAGACCCTGCACGTCAGCACGATCCTGCTGGCCGTTGGATGCGGTGTGTTGGCCACCACGCTGGCCTCGCTGTCGCCGGCGCTCGACCTGCGGCCAAGCCGCGCGACCGATGCGGTACTCCGAGACCGCTCAGGTGGAAGTGAGGCACTCGCCCCCCACAGCGCTTGGAAGCTCGCCGTCTGCGGCTGCGCGTTGATAGCGCTCCTCACGGTGCTGGTGGTGCTCTCCGCAAGCCTGACGATCGTGGGCGGTATGGCACTCGCGCTAGCGATCCTACTGACGATCCCAGGCCTGTTCGCCGGTGTCGCACGCATGCTGCGGTGGGCGGGGGAACGAGTACGCAGCAGCTCGCTGATCATCGTCGTCTCAGAGCTGCGGGCCGTGACCACCCGCTCTGTCGCGCTGGCTGGAATCGCCGCCCTCGCCGTCTACGGCAGCGTCGCGATCGGCGGAGCCCGCACCGATCTTGTCCACGGCCTGGACGCCAGTTTCAACGAATACCTCAGCACGGCGGACCTGTGGGTGACGACCGGCGGCAACGACCTCACGACCAATGCGTTCACGGCCGGTGGCGCCATCCACGCAGTCGAACGCGCTCCGGGCGTCGCGGCTGTGCACGTTTACCAAGGTGGTTACCTAGACGTCGGCAGACGACGCGTGTGGATCATCGCCAAACCCTCCACCGACCGCGTCATGATCCCAGCCAGCCAGATCTTGCGGGGCGACCCAACGCGAGCGACGCGGCTGCTGCGTGCAGGCGGATGGGCGACGATTTCGGGGGCGTTCGCCGAAGAACACCAACTCAGCGTGGGCAGTACGCTCGCCCTGCCCACGCCGGCCGGCAACGCACCGCTGCGGGTCGCGGCGATCACGACCAACCTTGGCTGGTCGCCGGGGGCCATCATCCTGAACACGGACGATTACCGCCGTTACTGGCAGACTGCCGAACCTTCTGCACTCGAGGTCGCTCTCGCACCAGGAGTGAGCGAAACGGCCGGCCGGCAGGCGGTCGCGCGAGCGCTTGCGGGTCGCCCAGGCCTGGGCGTACAGACACTGCACGAACGCGAAGGCCAATACGACGAAAATGCGCGCCAAGGGCTGGGCGCGCTCAGCGAAATCTCCTCGCTGCTGTTGATCGCCGCTGCGCTAGCGGTCGCGGCGGCGCTCAGCGCGAGCATCTGGCAGCGGCGAGCGCGACTGGCGTCCCTAAAGATCCAGGGCTACGACACGGGGCAACTGTGGCGGGCGCTGCTGCTGGAGAGCGTGATCGTGCTTGGCATTGGCTGCATCGTTGGCGCTATCGCCGGCGTCTACGGCCACGCGCTCGCGAGTCGCTGGCTGCGGATCGAGACGGGCTTCCCGGCGCCGTTCCAGACAGGACTGGGAGGGGTGTTGCTCACACTCGCGCTGCTTGCGGCGATCTCGCTTGCGGTTATCGCGCTGCCTGGACTCGTTGCGGCACGCGCGCCGGCGCGCGAGAGCCTTCAGGAGTGACTATGTATCGGTGCTCAAGCAGACGAAACTGTTCTAGTGGTTGCGTCCGTGCGGCAGAGTCACCTGTCGCTGGCGAGCACGTTCACCGGCGCCGCCTCCCGATACTGGCTCGGGGTGTTTCCGCTGTTGGGACGCGAGCTACGCCACTGGCATGAGCGTGCACGCCAGATACCAGACCCCGCCCTGCGCCGCCTGGCGCTCATCACCCAACGAGGCGAGCGCGGCAACTACGAGGGCGCCGCCGCCTACGCCGTGCTCGTTCCGCGCGCCTACCGCGCCCGTGTCGTTCGCGCGGTCGTCGCCTTTCAGACCACATACGACTATGTCGACACGCTCGCCGAGCAGCCCAGCCACGACCCCGTCGCCAACGGTCGCCAGCTGCACCTCGCGCTGCTGAGAGCGCTCGACCCCAGCAGCGAACACCCCGACTACTACGAACACTCGGCGAGTGGTCGCGACAACGGCTACATGAGAGCGCTGGTACAGACGTGCCGAGCCGCGCTACGCACGCTGCCGTCTTACCCTACCGTCGCCCAGTCGGCGCTGGATGCAGCGAGCACGATCGTCGCTTACCAAAGCCTTAACCACGAAGAGGCCACAGGCGGGTCTCCGCGAGCACTTGCGCAGTGGGGCGCCACCGTGACCCCGCCGGACAGCGGCTTGCGCTGGTGGGAGGCGGCCGCCGGCGGCGCGTCCTCGATGACCGTGTTCGCGCTGATCGCCGCCGCCGCCAAACCGGACCTCAGCGCGGCCGAGACGGCAGCCACGCATCAGGCCTACGCTCCCTGGATCAGCGCCCTGCACGTCCTGCTGGACAGCCTCGTTGACCGGACCAAGGATCTCGAGCACGGCCATCACAACTTGATCGACCACTACGCCTCCCCCGCCGAAGCGGCAAGCCGTCTCGGCTGGATCGCCGCACGTGCAGTGCAAGGAGCGACGTCTTTGCCTGACGGCGCGCGCCACGCCCTGATCGTGGCCGCGATGACGAGCTTCTATCTTTCCTCACCTGGGGCATTTGCTCCGGGCGCATCACCGACGGCACAGCCGCTGCTGGACACCATGGGTACCTTGGCGAAGCCCACGATGGCAGTGCTGCGCACAAGGAGGACCGCGGAGCGATTGGCCGCGTACATATCCACAAGATCCGCGGCGCAGTCCGCTGCTTCGCGCGCCGGCATCGAGCCACGTCCCTACAGATTGCCCGACCTTGGCGGTCCTCGCTCACATCCCGACGCGCACCGGATCACATCGATAGGGCATCTTAGTGAGACAAATTGAGTCATCTGTTACTTGAAAGTCAAGTATTGGATTTTCCAGTTGCTTGAACGCGTCCAAGAGCGCATGATTAGTTGGCGTGAAGCTGGACCTCAGGGGTGAGCCACGCACGGCTCGCAAGGTCCAGTTCCCGCTTTCGTCTCGCCAGTGATCGAGCCGGGCGCCATTTGGTGCCCGGCTCGTGTTTTTCGGATCCTGACCGCCGTAGCCTGCTGCGACAACAGATGGCAGGCAGCGAGGCCCGCCCACTCGCCATACGGCTCGAACAGTTCTCGAACCTGGTGCTCCGCGGCGATCACACGGGGATCGCCACCACTGAGCACCCGGCCGGCGAGCTTCAGCAGCCCGAGATCGCCCGCCGGCACTTGATCGTTGCGGCCCTGCCCGTGCAGAGCAAGCATCTCTACAGTCCACGAACCGATACCAGGGATCGCGTGCAGCCTCAGCCAGGCGTGCTCGTGATCATGGTCGCCAAGATCGATGCGACCTCGCGCGACCTCGCGTGCGGCCCGCACCAGGGTCACTGCACGGGCGGCCCCCAGGTCGAAGGACTGCAGCAATGCAGGCGCCGTACCAGCCAGCACCGCCGCCGTCGGTAGGTCGCGCAAGCCACTGGCGATCGCATCGCCGCGCACCCAAGACCGCCCCAGCGCGGCCACCAAGCGCCGCTGGATCGCTGCCGCTCGTTCGTACTCGATCAACTGCTCGGTGATCGCCCACACGAGTGCCTCAAAGGGCTCCGGCCGACGGCCGACCCGTAGCCACGGCCGCCCACGCAACGAACGCCCGATCAGCGGATCCTGCGCGTGGCGACGCAGGAACGGCCGTAGATCCTCGTCCACACCGAGGGCAAAGCGCATCCGCTCGACGCCGTAGGCACAGGCATCCTCGCTGGCCGCGTACGCACCAATCAGAACCTCTCCGCCGGTCGTCATCGCGACCTTGACAGCAACCGGCGAATCGCCGTGGTGAAGCAGGCGTTCGAGCACGCCGCCGCGGCGACGTAGCATCCCGTCCGCACCGTTCATGCGCGGCAGCTGAAAAGGCCCAGCTGGCGCGACCTGTACACGCAACTCGACCTGCCCGTCGCGCGCGGCAACGCTCAGCGATTGCCCCCCGCGCCACCCAGGAGATGCACATCCACCAGAAACGAGCGGCTACCCACGATCTGAGCAACCTCACCCGTCTTGCCACCGCGACCCGTGCCACGCCGGCTGAGCTCACGCGTACTCTTGCGGCCCTTCGTGAGCGCGGCTGAGCGTCGCTGGCGATGGTGCATGAGCCCAACCACCGCCGCTCCAGCAACGAACCCCCCGGCTGCCACCGCCGCCGCCTGGACCGCCGGAAGCACAGCAGCACTGGGACGCCACTCACCCGGTAGAGCACCCACGGACGCCGACTGACCGAGCACGTGCGGCTGCCCTGCCAACACCGGGAGCCCGTCGAGCACCTCGTCCTCGCCAGCATCCGCAGCGAGATCCGGCGGGACTGGCGGCTGCGCGGAATCGCTCATCCAGCCAAGTGTAGAGGGCAGGGCGGGCGGGCCGATTCGATCCGTGCGCGAGCCAACTACAGGGAACGCTCGTACACCCGATAGCGGCGCTTGATCTCGCCGCCCATCCCTTCCATCGCGCGGTTCATGGACTTGTTGACCTCCAAGATCCAGCCCATCTCGCCCCCCTTCTGGGGCGTGCGTTCGGCAGCGTCGAAATGCATCTGGTAGAAGCGCGCAGCCACGCCGGTGTGCTGATAGGCGGGCTTGACACCCAAAGCGAACACGTATACCGCGTCGATCCTTGAGCGCTCGCGCAGCGCCGTCAGCCAGCCCAACGGCAGCAGCCGTCCGCGTGGGCGCAGCTTGGCCAGTACCTGGTTGTAGTCGGGCAGCGTCAGCGCCGCGCCCACGACCTCGCCGGTGTCCTTCTTCTCGGCCACCATCGCCCAGTTCTCGTCCAAGATCGGCCGCAGCTTCTTGGCGTAGTGACGCACCTCGCGCTCCGTCAAAGGCACAAAACCCCAGTTGCGTTCCCACGCGGCGTTGTAGACCTCCAGGAAGCGTCCAACCTCCACCTCGAGATCCTTCTTACGGAAGTTGCGACACACGATCCCGTGCTCAGACTCGACCTTCGCGGCAACATCCCAGATCGCCGGGTGAACCTTGTCGCGTCCGGTGATATGCAGGCTCCACATGTAGAGATCCATCACCTTGTCGAGACCGACCTCGTCCTCGATTAGGGACTGGTAGTAACGGTGATGCCAGGGGTTGAGGATCAACGGCGGATGCTCGAAGCCCTCGACCATCAACCCCGCCTCATCATTGGTGGTAAAGCTCATCGGGCCGATCATCGTGCCCGCACCGTGTGCTCGCAGCCATTGCTCAGCCGCGTCCAGCAACCCGCGGGCAGCCTCCGGATCGTTCTCGCACTCGAAGAATCCCCACAACCCCCAGTCGTTGTCCTGGAACTCCCGCAGGTTGCTGTCGATGTGCGCGCTAATGCGCCCGACCGCGCGCCCATCGCGCCAGGCGAGGAAATACTGCGCCTGTGCATGCTCGAAGAACGGGTTGCGACGCTGGTCCAGCTGTTCGGAGAGATCGCTCAGCAACGGCGCCACCCAGTTGGGCTCGTTACGATAGAGGCGCCACGGCAGCTTGATGAACGTGCTCAGCTCACGGCGGCCTGCAACGGGCCTGATCTCGACTGCCATCGGGCGAGAACCCTATATGCCAACTTCAATAGACGTCTTCGCAAAGGTTCGCGGCCACGAGCGTGAGGAGTTGCTACGCGCCGCGCGCGAGGCCGACCTGATGCCGTACTTCCGTACCGTCGAGTCGCCCGCGATGCCAGTCGTGGAGATGGAGGGTGCGCCGCGGATCATGCTCGCCTCCAACAACTACCTCGGGCTCACAGGCGACGAGCGCGTGATGAAGGGCGCCGAGGATGCGCTGCACCGCTACGGCACGGGCCTGACCGGGTCACGCCTGATGAACGGCACGACCCCCCTGCACCTGGAGCTCGAGCAGGAGATCACCGAATGGATGGAGACCGACGACGCAATCGTGTTCACCACCGGTCACCAGGCCAACGTCGGCACGCTCGGAACGCTGCTGGGTCCAAGCGACACCGTGATCGTCGACTCCGCCGACCACGCCTCGATCCTCGACGGCGCGCTGATCTCCAAGGCGAAGATGCGCCCGTTCCGCCACAACCGCATGGACAAGCTCGAGCGTGCCCTCCAGCGCGCAGAGCAGGACGGCGGTGGCGTGCTGGTGGTCGTCGACGGCGTCTTCTCGATGGAGGGCGACGTCGCTCCGCTAGTTGACATCACCGAGCTATGCGCCCGCTACGGCGCGCGGCTGATGGTCGACGAGGCACACGGCGCGGGCGTACTCGGTGCACGCGGCGCCGGCGCGTGTGAGCTCTTGGGGGTTGAGGACCGCGTCGATCTGCGCATGGGCACGTTCTCCAAGTCGCTCGCTGCGTGCGGAGGCTTCGTCGCGGGGCCCGCCGAGGTGATCGACTATCTGCGCATCTCCTCGCGCGCCTTCCTATTCACCGCCTCCGCTGTGCCCGCTGCGCTAGGTGCGGCGCTGGCGGCGCTGCGGATCATCCGCTCCGACGAAGGACCAGCGCTGCTGGAAGCAGTGCTCGAGCGCGCGCGCTATCTAGACGACGGCCTACGCGCCCTCGGCTACAGGACGCTCAGCGGCGAGCCGGTCCGCACGAGCACAGCAGCGGACGCACCTGTGCAGACGCTCGCTACACCGATTGTCCCGATCCTCGTTGGCGACGACTGGAAGGCCGCGCTGTTGTGGCGTGCGCTGTACGACGGGGGCGTGTTCACGAACTGCGCACTACACCCGGCGGTGCCGCCCGCTGGTGCGCTTCTGCGTACCAGCGTGATGGCCACGCACGACACTGCCACACTTGACCGGGCGCTAGAGGTGTTCGCCACGGTCAAGCGCGATTTCGAGGCCGAGCACGGGCCGCTGCCGGCACCCGAGCCGAGCTGAACCTGCTGACCTGAGGGCGAACCGGCTCACCAACCACTTGTCCATTTCTTCACAAGTCCTCGTGAGATCGAAAAAGCCCGCTTCTAGCGTACGAAGCGCGCGCCGCGCTGTTGACCAGCGCCCCTGTCCTGTCATAGCTTCCACCCTGCGCTCTGCAAGACCGTCGTCGAAGTTCACCCGACACAAGCCTTAGGGAGGGGTGATGTGGCGGAACAACCGCAATAGCTCGCGGTTGATGTCGTACGGCCTGGCGAGCGCGTAACCGTAAAAACTCAAAAGCACGTCGTCGCCCGCGCGAGCCTCGCGGCGATGACCGGGAGAGTGCCTAATGAACGCGACAGCGACCGCTGCCCCTGCCCCTGCCCACGCCCCTGTCGGACCGCAGTACATGCGCGCCCTCGAACGAGCCAACCAGGTTCGTCTTGCCCGCGCGGAGTTGAAGCGGCGCGTGGCGATCGGTGAGCTTCACGTGGCCGAGGTGATTCTCGAATGCCCGTGGGAAGCCGAGAGCATGGCCGTGGCGGATCTGCTGATGAGCCAGCGTCGCTGGGGACAGACTCGCTGCCGCAAGTTTCTCGCCCAGGTTCCGATGTCCGAGAAGAAGACGATCGGCTCGATGACCGAGCGTCAACGTCGTACGCTCGCCGCGATGCTCACCGCCTTGAACCGGGGCCGCGCGTGGAGCGCGACCCCATGGGTAACGGACAGCCTGACGAGAGCTTGAGCTCCCACCAGCCCGCGAGCATGCCGATCAGGCCGAGCCGCGGGCGCACCTCCCACACACCACAAACTCCCTGGCCCAGATCCCTCACTGGCAGGCGCGCGAACTTGTAACGACCCGGTTCCAGCCGCATCTGCCGCAACCGCTCGCGCGCCTGGCGCTCACGCTCGACGCGCTCAACCACACGCGCACGCAACTCCTGCACGGCGCCTGCAAGTCTGTCGCGCGAGCGCTCGAGATCTCCCAGGTCAAGTAGCGTCGGGCCTTGCCCAGCGCTAACGGGAATCGCGACGGGCGCGCAGATATGAGGGAAATGATCTCCAACGATCGCCGAGCGCTGTTGCTCCAGGTGCGCTATCTGCGCCCTCAGCGAGGCCCTTGCAGCGCGCGCGGCCGCTTGCTCGGCCTCGGCATCGACGTGCCTCCCGGACAGCGAGACGAGGAGCTCAGCGCCCCGCGCCGCCATTAGCCCTTGGGCTGGATCGTCGCGCTCGATGACTGACTGCTCGAAGTTCCTCACACCCGCCTCCTCTGCTGCAGAGCAAAGAACTTTACCAGCGCGCTCCCCTTACAAGACGTATTTTGTCTGCCGCCCGTTACTGCTGCTGCAGCGCCGCCTGACTGGCCCACAGGGCCTCTTCGGTGCACATTCTGGGCACCCCGGCGACCTGCACGGAAAACAACTTCAGGCTGCGTGTCAGCGAATGCGGCTCATGCCCGGGCGCCAGCTCGCCGAACAGGATCGCAAGCGCGCTCGAGCTGTCGGCCACGACCAGGCGCCCGGCCGGTAGCACGGGAGCATCCGCCGCACGCCCCAACCGCTCTCCCTCGTGACTAGTGCGGATGCCCAGCTGACCATCGACCGACTCCGCATCGAGCGCCCACACCGGCACGCTTGTATCCACCAGCGCGACCAACAGCACGTCCTCCAGCAAGCTTCGCGAGGGAAAGCCTCCCTGCACCATGCGCTCGAGGATGGCTGTCTCAATCGGGGTACCCACCACGTCCGGCTCGAGGCCGATGTGACGGAAGAAAACCCGGTACGCGGCAGGCACCGGCTCGCGG
>DATBYJ010000057.1:0-3248 GCA_036513795.1 Solirubrobacteraceae bacterium
CCCGCCGTTACGAGCGACCGCTGCTTTGTAGGCGGCGTTGTCGGTTTCGAATTGGGAGAGCGTGTTGGCGAACACCTGCTCGCCGCAGCCGTCCGCGCCGGCGACGTAATAGAGGTAAGCGACGTGGGCTGGGTATGCAGCCGCGTGGATCGAGGCCGCGCCCGGGTTGGAGATCGGCGTTGGTGGCAGCCCGAGGTGGGTACGGGTGTTGTAAGGAGAGTTGATGTGCAGTTGCGCTTCGGTCAGTTCCTGCGTGTAGGTTGCGATCCCTGTCTCTGCCTCGACCGCGTAGTAGATGCTCGCGTCGATACCCAGCGGCATGCCTTGGGCTAGACGGTTGTAGATCACGGCGGCGATCTTCGCCCTGTCTCCCGGGATCTGTGCCTCGCGCTCGACCATCGAGGCGACGATCAACAGCTGGTATGCAGTGACGTGTAGCGCCCGTGCACGTGCGATCTCGCTCACCCCGAAGTTTTCGCCGAACGCGATCAGCTGCTCTTCTACGAGGCGGTTTACACCCTCACCTGGGTTCATGTCGTAGGTGGCGGGAAACAGGAAGCCTTCGAGATCGGGAGTGCTCTTGGGGGCGCCGTAGTGCGCTGGATCCAGGAGCGGCGAATGCCGGGAAGCGACGCGGTAGCTGCCCTTCAGCCCATCGGAGCTCGCGATCTGGGCGATCTGCGCGCGTGTCTTGCCCTCGGGGATGAGAACCTTGACGACTGGCGGTGCGGCGATCGTCGCGACGGGCTTCGATTCGCGCGAGTGGAGCACGAGCACGACCGCCGCGACGACAGCCCCGAGTGCGAGTACCGCTGCCAGGCGCGCGAGCAGAGAGCGTCGCCCCTTACGCGGCGGCGGCGGCGGCGCCGCCGCCGATCGCTCGGGAGCCCAGATTCGCAGCGGTGGTTGGGGTGCTGGCGACAGCGGCGGAGCTGATGCTGGGGAAGGTTCGATCTGCGGCTCAGCCTCGTTCGGCGCTAGCGGCTCGGGTGGGAGTAGCGGCTCGCTCGGCGCAGACTCAAATGGCTCGGGCCGTGCAGGTTCCGGCGGGACAGGTGCGTTCGGCGCGGGCGCCAGCGGTACAGGCTCGCTCGGCGCAACCTCGACCGGCTCAAGCTCGAGCGGTTCAAACTGTTTGTCAACCCCGTTTGAGGGGTGGCTCAGCTGGCGTCGGCGCGCGCGTTCCTGCCGGTCGCGCTCGCGGTCCTCCGCGGTGCGTTCTGCTCCAGTACGTGATCGATCGCCGCGGGCCAAGGAGCAGAAACCCTAACGCGACCTGGAGGCGAGCCAGCTCTCCAGCAGATGAGCGGCGGCCCTCGAGTCTTGGCCTGTTGTGAAGCGAGTGCCCTTTCCCTCTGCCCCGTCGAGCCTCTGGGCGATGCGGGTGGTGAAGCGCTCGTCGTGCATCTCTACAGGGATGGTGTCACCGAGTCGCTGCGAGAGCTCACTGGCGAAAGCCCGTGTCTCACGTGTCTGCTCGGTGTCCGTGCCGGCGAGCGACAGCGGCAAACCGACGATCACACGCTCGACCTCACGTTCGCGCACGAGCTCACGCAGACGTGTGAAGCCACGCTTGGTGGCGGGCCGGGAGATCACCTCGATCGGCGTGACGATGGTGCCACTGGGATCGCTCAGCGCACAGCCGCAGCGTGCACTTCCGTAGTCGAGCGCGAGCACGCGCATCAATCTGCAAGCGCCGCCTCGATCGCGGCGCGCCCTGCCGCGATGGCCTCACCGAGACGCTCTGGGTCGCGCCCGCCGGCCTGTGCCATGGTGTCTCTACCGCCACCACCGCCGCCGGCTACCTGTGCGGCTGCCTTGACGACGGCCCCGGCCTTGACGCCGCGCTTGACCAGTATCGGGGCAACACTGGCGATGAGGTGCACGCGTCCCTCAGCGGCGGTCCCCAACAGGATGGCGGCATCCGGCAGGCGCCCCTTGACCCGGTCGACCGTGTCGAGCAATGCCTTTGCATCGGATACCTGCACGGCGGCTGTGAGGACCGTTGCGCCGCCTAGATTCTCGGCGGCGGTAGCGAGTGCCTCGATGTCGAGGCTCCCGGCGGCGCTACTCGAGCCGGTGCCTTCCTTGAGTGCCTTCTCGAGCCGTTTGCGCTCGGCGGCGAGGGTGGCAACGGCGGCGGCGGCATCCTCGGGGCGAGTGCGCAATCCCGCGGCGATCTCCTTCAGGAGGCGGTCGTGCTCGCGCAGCAGCTCGACTGCAACCGGCCCGGTGACCGCCTCGATACGCCTGACATTGGCTGAGCTTGAGGTCTCGTGCAGGATGCGAAATGCACCGATCTCAGCTGTTGAGCGCACATGGGTACCGCCGCACAGCTCGCGGGAATACTCGCCCTCGCCGACCTCGACCATGCGCACGACCTCGCCGTACTTCTCGCCGAACAGCGCCATCGCGCCGAGGCGCTTGGCCTCATCAAGCGTGGTGGTGATCGCGTGCACTGGGTCGTTGCGCGCAATCCATGTGTTGACCTGGTCCTCGACATCGCGTAGCTCCTCAATGCTTAGCGCCTGCCCGTGACTAAAGTCAAAGCGCAGCTTGTCGGGACCGACGTAGGAGCCGGCCTGTCGCACGTGGCTGCCAACGCGCTCGCGCAGGGCCGCCTGCAGCAGGTGGGTGGCAGTGTGGTTGCACTCTGTCTTGTGGCGTGCGAGATGGTCAACGCGCGCGAGGACCTGCTCGCCGACCTCGAGCATTCCGGCCTCGACCACGACCTCTGGCACGCGGTCTTCGCCGAGGAACAGGACATCCTCCACGCGCGCGCGGCAGTCGCCGTGGGTGCATTCGATCGTTCCAATGTCTGAGATCTGCCCACCGCCGGCAGCGTAGAAGGGCGACTCGGCAAGCTTGACCAGCAGGCGAGTCTGGGTGCCAGCGCGATCTCCGCTACCACCGTTGGCGTCCGGGAGGCCATCGAGTGGGCGGATAGCAAGGACGGTGGTGGGCTGCACCTCTGTCTCATATCCGGTGAAGCGGGTGGCGTTGCCTGTGTCCAACGGCCCGATCGCGTTGGCACCCGCGCGCGCTGCTGAGCCGCTGCGTCCCGCGCCGCCCCTGCCGCGCTCGCGCTGTTCCTCCATCAGCTCTTCGAAGTCGCCCTCGATTGATAGATCAGCTTCGGCGAGTAGCTCACGGGTCATCTCGTGGGGAAAGCCGTGCGTGTCGTGCAGCGTGAAGACCTCGAGCGCTGGCACCGATGTGCGGCCCGCGGCGCGCGCCTGCTCGATCTG
>DATBYJ010000058.1:0-6466 GCA_036513795.1 Solirubrobacteraceae bacterium
CGTTGTTCCCTGCCACCGTGTGATCGGCGCCAACGGCACCCTCACCGGCTACGGCGGCGGGCTCGAGCGCAAGCGCATCTTGCTCGAGCTGGAGGGCGCGCAAGCGCAGCTGCGGATTTAGCGTCGCGCTCCTCGCAAAGCGCGTAAGCCGTAGCGCTTGTCGTCACGCGAAACGCGCACGCTGTCACAAAAGCAACGCCTCACGCCAATACATAGGTGATGGCTTCCCGCGAGCATGACGAGCAGGCGCTGCTGATTGCCGCGGCGGCCGACGCCCAGGCGTTTGCTGGCTTCTATCGACAGTTCGAGCGACCAGTGCTGGGCTTCTTCATGCGCGCCACCGGCCGCGCTGAGCTCGCCGCGGACCTCGCCGCTGAGACGTTCGCCCGTGCGCTTGAGTCGATCAACGACTACGACCCGGCCAGGGGACACGCCGAGCACTGGCTGTTCGGCATCGCCCGCAATGTGCTCGGCTCGAGCTACCGCCGCGGCCGCGTCGAGGCGGATGCGCGGGGACGCCTCGGTCTGCCGCCGCTGTTGCTCGACGACCACGCCACTGACACGATCGCGCGGCTCACAGCAAGCGAGCAGTACGCGACGCTCGCGCTCGCCGGCTTGCCCGCAGATCAGCAACACGCGATCCACGCGCACGTAGTGCAGGAGCGCGAGTACGCGGACCTCGCCCGTGAGCTGCGCTGCTCAGAGGCAGTCGTACGACAGCGCGTCAGCCGCGGGCTGCGAACCCTACGAGCCAGATTGGCAGGTGAGCGATGAGCATCCTCCCGCAACTCGAGCACGACCTCCTCGTCGCGGCCGAACGACGGCTTGCGCCCACGCCCACGTCTAGGCCCAGGCCAACCGCGCGTAGCTGGTTGCGCCCAAGGCGCCGCGTCGTGCTGTCGCTCGCGATTGCAGCCGTCGCGCTGATGGGCGCAGGCGGCGGCGCGCTGCTGTTCGCCACAGGTAAGCCGCTGCCACCTGCGTATGAGCTCTCCCCGATGTCTACCGTTGGGCTCGGCCGCCCGCTTGCCCCGAGTCTTGCCTTGCTAGGGCTGCGGGTTGCCGACCCCGCTGGCGGCCCAGCGTGGGGCATGCGCGTGATCCGCACCACACGCGGGCTGGCGTGTATCCAGGCGGGGCGAGTGCTCGACGGACAGCTCGGCGGTCTCGGCATCGGCTACGCGTTCAAGGGCGACCATCGCTTTCACCCATTCGCGCCAGCTGATGCCGTCAGTGAGGATTCATGTGCGACGCTCGCAGCCAACGGCCTCGCCTTCCAGCCTGGCGCGCCCGCGATCGTCACCGCCGACGGCCTGCCGCTAGCTGGCGAAAACTTGTGGCCGTATGAGCGCGTGCACTGCGACCTCCCAGGCCAGCAAGACTGGGGCGTGCGCTGTCCTCAGGCCGATCTGCGCGAGGTTGCCGTCGGCATGCTCGGCCCGAATGCGGTGAGCATCCGCGTGAGCGCGCCTGGTAGGGACTTCACCGTCAAGCCGTACGGCCAGAACGGCGCGTATTTGATCGTGCTGCCCGCGCCGCCCAACAGCAACACGAGCTCCGGCCTGTACGCCTACGTGCACCATCTGCTCGTGCGTCGCCCCGCGCTGGCGGTGCTGACGGTGACCTACAAAGACGGAACTAGCTGCCGGATCCCCGCGCAGACGCAGCGCCAGACGTGTACCGCCAAGGGTCTCTTCATCTCCACCGCGGTGCCCAGCGCCGCGAAGATGCGCACCACGTTGCATGTGAGCTATCGCCCCTCGCTGTCATACAGCCCGCCGCTGTCGGTGACCGGGTCTGGTGGTCGCACGTTCCAGTCATCCATTCATCCCTCGGAAAAGCCCGGACCAGGGCTGGTGGTCGACTTCACCGCGCCAGCGCCAGCGCCGAATATCTCAAGCGGTTACGACGTGCAGTTGCAACCGCAGGCGCTCGCCGGCTGCTCCACGCCGGCTCTGATCCTCTCCCAGCCGACGCAGCAGACGATCGCCACCGGACAGCACGTGCAGATCGCTGTCTCAACGCCAAGCAGCTGTCGCACCACATACCGCGGGCGTGTTTTCTTCGTTGGATCGTCCGGCAGCTACAGCGAAACGAGGACATCCGATCATGCCGGGGAAGGCCCGCTTTACGAGGTGATTGCGGGGTTGTTCACGGGCGCTCGGCGCTCATCTACACCTGGCATTACAGCCGGACGCTTCGCTGTCTCCGTCCCTGCGGATCCGCGTTTGCGCTAGCTGGGACAACTCTTGCGTTAGCTGGAGATTGTCGGCCTGGGCGAGATACATGGCCATAATGCGTAGTCCTGCGTCAATCGGGGTACACCCGATCAGGAGTTACGTAAATGGCGGCAGCAGGCATATACGACATCGCGATTAGCCAGGGCGAGCACCTCGTCGAGTCCACGACGGCGAGATCGCGGCTGTCGCCGACGGAGCTGACGCTGAGCTTTCCGGCCGAGTGTGAGTCTCCCGGGCGAGCCCGGCGCCTCATCGGCTGCGAGTTGCGGCGCTGGGGCCATGCAGAGGGGCTGGTGGACGACGCCACGCTGGTCGTGAGCGAGCTCGCGAGCAACGCAGTCATCCACGCCGGCTCGTCGTTCACTGTGAGCGCCCAGTCCCGAGGCTCGCTGCTACGGATCGCTGTGCGCGATACAGCATCCGTACTCGCCGGTGCTAACGGCAACAGAGGCTTGCTTGTGCGCGCATCGCATGGTCTCGCCGTGGTTCAGGCGCTCGCGACGCAGTGGGGGGTCGAGGGGAGCGCCGACGGCGCCGGCAAGATCGTCTGGGCTGAGCTGCGCGTCGCTTGACGGCCGGCGACGCGCGCTATCCATCGCGAGCCGGACACCGCTGCCGCGTCGCGCTACGCCGCGTCCCGCTACGCGACGTCAGGCCAGTTGGCCTCGCCCATCACGCCGTCGCCATCCTCTGGCTTGGGCCCGCCGATCGCGATTAGCTCGAGTCCATCCGGGCCCGCCTCGAAGGCACGCACCACCTCGGGGGCGACGCGCAGGACGTCCCACTGGCTGAGCTCGTGCAGCTCGCCGTCGAGCAGCACGCGGCCGGACCCTGAGACGACCACATATGCCTCCTCCTGCTCGCGGTGGCTGTGGGCGAAGGGGCTGCGCAGGTTGGACGCGTAGCGGAACAGGCTGACACCGAGGTCGCGTGAGTCCAGGTGCTTGCGCCCGAAGCGCCCCTCGATCCCGGGTGCGCGATCGCCGACCGAGTCCTCGACCTGCAACAGGTTCACTACCGAAAAGCCGGGCATCGATTCTCCTCTTTCTGGGCTGGCGGATACCGAATGGGTGCGCAGTGAGCGTAGCCGGTACCGTTCGGCGAGAACTATGGGGGCCGGCAGCAGTGCCACGACTAGGCAACCGCGGAACCTGATTCTCGCCGCGATGATCTTCGCGGTCGCGATGACGTTCATCGATCAGACGATCGTGTCGATCGCGGCGCCGCAGATCCGCAGAGAGCTGAACCTGACGAGCACCGACGTGCAGTGGGCGATCAACGCCTATCTGCTGTCGCTTGCAGCGCTGTTTGCGTTTGGTGGTCGTGTTGCGGACACGGTCGGCCACCGCAAGATGGTGACGCTCGGAGTGATTCTGTTTGCGGGCGCATCCGCGATGTGCGGCCTCACGCCAAAGGGAAGCCTCGCGGAGGCGTGGATCGTGGCGTTCCGCGTCCTGCAGGGTGCGGGCGGGGCGATCATGTTCCCGGCGGCGCTGGCAATTGTGGTGCAGACGTTTGAGTTGCGCGAACGCGGCCGCGCGCTTGCGATCTTCTTCGGCATCGCTGGTGGGCTCACCGCGATCGGCCCGATCCTTGGCGGCTACCTGACGCAATGGACGTGGCGGGCGATCTTCTGGGTGAACATCCCCGTGGCGCTAGTGGCGCTGATCCTGATCTTCCTGTCCAAGCCGCAGACCATCCACCGACCCGCGCGCATGGACTACAGGGGCCTCGTGCTGATCGCCGCGGGCGTGGCGCTGAGTGTGTTCGGCTTTCAGCAGTCGGCTGTGTGGGGCTGGGGCAACCCCGCCACCGCCGGCAGCATCGCCGTGGGGGCGGTGTTGCTGGTGGTGTTCTACTTCGTTGAGATGGGAACCGACTCGCCGCTGATCGAGGTGAGCATCTTCCGCATCCGCCCGTTCCTGGTGGAGAACATGGTGCTGGGCATCACGATGCTGGTGTTCATCCCCGTGTTCTTCTTTGCCAGCGAGTACGCCCAGGTCTCGCTCGGCAAGACGCCATCGCAGGCGGGGCTCGTGCTGCTGTATTTCTTCATCGGGTTCGTCATCGCGGCCCAGATCGGCGGGCGTATGCTCGATCGCGTGGGCGCCAAGCGCCCGGTGGTGATCGGCTGCGTGCTCGGCGCTGTGGGCTTCTACCTATGGGGCAAAAAAGTCACCGGCCTGGACCTCGGCTCCCAGGAGATCGACATCATCCTCTCGGGGGCTGGCATGGGTTTCATGCTCGGGCCCGCCAGCACCGATGCGGTCAACCGTGCCTCGCGCCTCTCCTACGGGGAGGCGACGGGCATCACCCAGACGGTGCGCAACTACGCAGCGAGCCTTGGCCTCGCGATCCTCGGCACGGTCGTCGTCTCACAAACGCGCTCGCGGGTGAGCACCTCGCTGCTCGCGTTGCACGTGCCCGCCGCGCGAGCCCACGCGGAGGCATCCAAGCTCGCCCAATCCCAGGGCGGCAACGGCAGCACCGCGTCGATCCCGCATTTCGTGCGCCTGGACTTCGCCTACGCCACCCGCTCGGTGCTGTACGTGATGGCCGCGATCATGGCCGCCGCGGCGCTCGTGGCGTTCGCCGGCCTACGGCGCGGGGTGCAGGAGGACGCACCCGACGGCGACCCTGTGAGGTAGGATCGGCCGCGCGCCGGGACGTCTCCCCTCCGGGGACGATGCCGGTGTGATGTCGAGCGCAGCGAAGTCCGGTGAGATTCCGGCGCTGTCCCGCAACGGTGATGCCCCTCGGGGATGAGCCCGGTCGCCTACCTCGACGTCGCGAATCCAGTCCCTCGGATGAAGGGCGGTTCGTGCGCCGCAGGCGCAGGGGCTCCTTCGTCCTCCAGACCCGATGGAGGATGAACATGACAGAAACAGTGGCTCGCATACGATCGGCATGGCGATCGTCCAGTAGTGGGGAGCGCGCTCGTATTGGGGCGATGCTGTCGTGCATCGCCGCAGTGAACGCGCTCGGCTGGGGGATCTTCGCGCTGGCGATCTTGCCTCACCATTTCCGCTACGACGGGTTGGGGGTGGGCATTGGCGTGGCGATCACCGCGTGGACGCTCGGCTTGCGTCACGCGTTCGACGCGGATCACATCGCGGCGATCGACAACTCGACCCGCAAGCTGATTGCCGACGGTGGTCGCCCGCTCGGCAGCGGCTTCTTTTTTGCGCTGGGTCACTCGAGCGTGGTGATGGTGGTGGGCGTTGGCATCACGATCGCCGCGAAGGCGGTGTTCAAGGCGGTGGTAACCCCGAGCTCGGGCTTTGAGAGCGCTGGGGGTGTCGCGGGCACGGTGCTGTCGGCGAGCTTTTTGTGGATGATCGCGGCGCTGAACATGGTGGTGTTGGTGGGCATTGTGCGCGTGTTTCGTGACATGCGCCGCGGCATCTTTGACGAGCAGGAGCTCGAGGCGCAGTTGCTCTCGCGCGGTCTCATGTACCGCTTCTTTGGGCGGATGATGAGCTCGATCGTGCACACGCGGCAGCTGTTCTTCGTGGGCTTTGTGTTCGGTCTGGGCTTTGACACGGCCACGGAGGTGCTGCTGCTGGCGGGCACGGCCGCGGCGGTCACGGAGGGCTTGCCGTGGTATGCGGTGCTGACGCTGCCGCTGCTGTTCTCGGGAGGGATGATGCTGTGTGACAGCATCGATGGGCTGTTCATGAACTTCGCCTACGGCTGGGCGTTCGCGCGGCCGGTGCGCAAGGTGTATTACAACATCACGATCACGGCGCTGTCGATCGCTGTTGCGTTCCTGGTGGGCGGGATCGAGATCGTGGGGCTGCTGTCTAGCGAGCTGCACCTGCACGGTTGGCTGGGCGACTACATGGCCTCGTTCGATCTCAACACGGCCGGCTACATGGTCGTGGGTCTGTTCGTGGTGGTGTGGGGGCTGGCGCTGACGATCTGGCGCTTTGGCAGGGTTGAGGCGCGCTGGGAAGCCGCCGCGGCGGGGAGCATAGACGATGATGGTTAGGGGGAGTTCGTAATGGTGTCAGTCGCGCGTGCGCGTTCGCAGACGCCGCGTGAACCGGGCGCGTTGGATGGGTGTCCGGGTGTGTTGCGTTTGCATCAGGCCGCGGACGGATACCTGGCGCGCGTGCGCCTCCCGGGTGGGCGCCTGAACGCACGTGCGCTGGATGCGCTCGCGCAAGTGGCAGCGCTTGGTAGCGACATTGTCGAGCTGACCTCCAGGGCGGGGCTGCAGGTGC
>DATBYJ010000059.1:0-12892 GCA_036513795.1 Solirubrobacteraceae bacterium
GATGCCCAGGGCTTGGTGGCGGTGTGCATAGGCGCCCCACCAGAACGACGACATCAACAGCCATTGCATCCACCATCCGAGCGCCGTCAGGTCGGACAGCACCGAGATCGTCGCCAGCGCGATCCCCAGAAGAAACGAGAACACGAGCTCGGAGACAACCGCGGCCAGCAGGCGCGCGATCCACTTGCGAAATAGCGCGCGCCCACCGTCACCAAAGGCCGGTGCGAGCACCATCACTGGTGCCACCAGCAAATACAACATGCTGAATATTGCTGAGGTCAGCAGGCGTACCGCGACGAAACCCAACAGCAGCAACATCCCGAGCAGCCCCGATGCGATCAGCAGCACACCCAGGATGCGCATGAGCGTTCCGCCGGCGGTCCGGAACTCCGCCTGTGCGGCGGTGGGCCCACGGCAGTTGGTCGCTTCGGCGCTCTGGCATAGCGTGCGCAGCAGCGAGCCCTGGTCGTTGATCGAGTTGCGCGCAGGCCCATTGGCGGGAAGAGCCAGAAACAGCGCACCGTTGGTGCGGGCCTCACGCAACAGCTCAGCGCTGTGTTCGAGTGCGCTCGCCTGCGCAGGGGTGGCCTTTACGCAGGAGGACAGAATCGTGCCGCCCGGCTCACATGAGCGACTCGCGAGCTCCTGCGCGGCGATCTTCAGGCCGGCAGCTCGCAGGCCCGGATCCAGGCGCGCCGGTTCCCGACACCAGCCTACGTTCCCGAACTCCATGTAACACCACGGCACTTCGATCGCCGCGACGAACACCGTGTCTAGGCTCGTCCCCAGTGCCTGTCCTGGAGCCGAAGGCGTACCCCGAGCGGCTACTGCGAGCGTGCCGAGGCTTGCCTGGTCAGCCCACTGGCCCAGCGCCCCGACGGTCCCTGCGGGATTGGCGATGACCCAGATCCCCCCGACCATCATCGCCACCATCACCATCACCTCGCCGAGCGTGTCGGCCACGCGACGGCGGATCATGCCGTGGTAGAGCGCAAGCACCGACGCGATCGCCAGCGCGATCGGCAACCAAGGTTCGGTGAACGCACCCTCCATCTGGCGCAGGTGCTTGCTCATATCCGCCGCCACACTCCCGTCGAATAGGTCGATCGAGAAGGACCACTCGAGCATCACCACGAGCGCATGCACAGCCCAAACCAACCCCGTCCAAAGCGGCGTCACGAACATGTCTTGCACGATCGTCGAGCCCCATGCGGTGGTGTTCAGCAGTCCTGAGTCGATGTGCACGTCAAGGCCGTAGTTGCCGGTTGGCGCTGGGGCCGCCGCAAACCCCGACGTTTCGCAGTTACGTCTACCCGTGGCCGATAGTTCACTCAAGAGCTCGCCTTTGCACGAGGGGCTGCCCAGGCCGTTGCTGACCAGTGGATCGGCTTCCTCCTGGGGCGTCTGCCCGATGTCTTCTTCGCCGCCTGCATCGGTGTCGATCGACGTGAGCGGGGCGCTGCTCGGCGCCCTCTCGGTGCCAGCGCTCGTCTGCTCTGAAGGGCTGGGAGCGCGGGCTACAGGCGTTCGGTCGCCGGTGCTCCCAGACTGCGCGAATACTGCGGCGGCTTGGAAGCAGCAGGCGGCGATCGCCAGAGGCACACTCAGTGTCGCACCAGCGAGCCGGTGTGTTTTCACTCAGCCGCCGGGGTGGTCGAGAACGCGCGCAGCAGCGAGGGCACGACGACGTCCACCTGGATCGCCTCCACACGCCCGCTGTGGTCGCGAAACAAGCAGCGCCCCGCATCGAGCTCCAACAGACTCTGGCGCATCCGCTCGTCGTCAGGGTCGAGACCCAGCAAGGTGAGCGCACGGGATGCCTCTGTGGGTGAGCGCATCCCGAAGACGAACGTCGCTCCGATCAAGTTCTCGAGCGACTCACGCTCACCGACGAGCGCATCGGTGACTAGCTGCGTGCTGATGATTGGCACAGCCAGCTCCGAGCGACCCATCCGCTGCAGAGATCCCAATAGCGCGCGACCGACGGGATCTCCCAGCAGCCGCCAACCCTCATCGAAGGAGAACAGCTTCAGCCGGTCGCGCTCCGAGCCCATCAGATGCATCGCGAACATCGCGATCAGCCGCACGATCTGCTCGCCCACACGCTCAGCCTGCGAGTACTCCGAGCGCGCCATACCCGGCGGCGGCGCAGGCAGATCTCGGATCGGCAGGTAGGTCACCTGGCGGTGGCCTACGGGCGGCAGCTTCACCTCGTCGTCTGCGAAGCCCAGTTGGGTGAGCCCCGAACGGGCGTACACGTCGAGCGCCTTGCCTACGAGCATGTCGGTCGCGTCTCCGTGCTCGAGCGCTCGCACCACCTCGCGGCAGGTTGGATCGCTCGAGCGAGTGAGAACACGATCGACGGCGCCCACGACCGCTGTCTCCCAGGCTGGCTCGGCCCTCGCTGGCAACAGATCGCGCAGGAACGACACCGCTGCGTCCTGGCGCAGATGCGAAGGTGCCACCCGTAGCGGGTCGAGCATCCCCCGCAGCGCCGGATCGGGCCGCAGCGTGACGCACTCCACGTGCGGCGCAACGTCTGGCAATAGATGGAAGCGGTGGTCGCCCTTGGGGTCGCAGTCGATCACCCTCGCGCCTTGCAGGAAGCCCTCGTACTTCAGCTTCTGCGCCAGGGTCGTCTTACCTGAACCGAGCGCACCGACACTCAAGATCGTGGTGTTGCGATCGCTGTCGGAGCCCTCCCGCAAATTGAATCTGACCGGCTGGCGCGACGCGGTTAGCGTATGACCGAGATAGAACCCTCGCCTCGACCCCGCCGCGTGCGCGGCAGTCGGCATCATCGCCGCAATCTGCTCGGCCGTCAGCGTGTCGTCGTAACCGGCCAGCCTGGTCCGCTGGCCAGGCAAGTGCTGCAGAAACAGCTGCAGTTGATCACCCAGCGGCCGGTGTAGGCGTATCTCGCCATAGGCACGCCTGCACATCTCCACGCGCTCCTCGAGCTCCTGCTCATCGTGGCCGGAGACCGCGATTGCCAGCGTCGCGCGCAATAGCGGTGGCTTGCTCGATGCCTGCAGATATGCGAGCAGGTCGCGTGCCTCTTGCGTACGCTCGTAGCCCAGATCGGAGACTCCCTGCTCGCCGCTGGACTCCGCCCGCACGATCTGATCGGCGTCCTGGATTCGTCGCCGCGCAATTCTCAGCGCGAGCTCGTTAGGGAGAAAACGCGCGTTCAACGAGAGGTCGATCCCGAACGGCAGGCTTTCGGCCGGCGCGAACATCAGCTCGGCGCGCGCGCCGGGGAAACGCACGCGCTCGGGAAGCGCGCCCATCACCAGTTGCGCCTGCCAGCTCGTGCCGAGCTCTGACTCGATCCTCAGCGCGCGACCGCAATGCTCCACATAGCTGTCGCTCCAGCGCATCACGTCCCCCTCCAACGGCGCCAAGATGGCCTCTCCGTTGCGCTCGAACACAAGTGCGCGGGGTTCGTGTAGCGCGTCGATCACGGGCTCGCCCAAGCCCCTGCAGAAGGTTCTGCGCACAAGCCACTGCAACTCAACTCCACGCGCCTGGCGCACATCGAGAAAGTCCGATAGGCGTGCGTGAACCTGATCGGCTCTCACCCGGGCTCGCTCCAACTCTGTTGCCTTCAACAGGCGCCGGTCGCGCATCGTCAGCGTGCGCTTGAGTCCCTCCCACCACTCGCGCGGATGCTGCGCTGCAGCACGCGAGACATAAGAGGCGACGTCGCGCTCAGGCTCACGCAGGCTCACCAGCATGAACAGCGCCGGCTGCGCTGCGCCGATGTGATCCAGCCGGCGCGCGTGCTCGGCGATGTAGCGCTCACGCGAACGCGCACAGGCGGCCTCGCCATCCGGTCCGTGGGTAGCCTCCTCGCGTAGGCCTGCCGCGTAGCTATCCAGCTCCCATCGCCGACAGACCCGCAGGATCTGGATGTCGGCCTCGATCGCCTCGAGTGCTCCGATCAGCGCCAGGAAGCGTGCCCGCTTGCCTTCCTCGCCGAGCCACGCATAGGAGGAGGTACGGACGGCGAACGCCGCCCACACGTCGTCGTAACCCCCAGCAAACACGCAGTTGCCATAGACGAACTCCAGCGGCGGTCTCACGCTTGGATGCCTGCCTGCTTAGTCGATCGCACCCGCAGCCGCGCTCCAACCCCGAGTGAGATCACCTGCCCCTGTGCAAGTACTCGTGCGCCGGGCTTCTCGCGCAAGCTCAGTACCGGTCGCAAGCCGGCTCGCGCGATGCCGCTGGAGCCCGCCTCGCGTGCCCTCCCGTGACGTTCGTGCTCGACAGACACGAGTACGGCGCCCGGCCCCGTGTAGCGGAGTCCACGCATGTGGTGATCAGAGCCGTCTGGAAGCAACAGGATCTCCTCCGGGCACCACGTGTCCCCAACCGACTCGCACCGACGCACACCGGTCAGCGAGCGCGGAGCCATCCAATAGCGCACGAGCGACTGCGCCGCGAGGTGAAAGACACGCCCCTCAATGCGAATCACGCTCAGCACCGCGGCACCCGCCCCCGGTAGTGCAAGATCGCGCACGAACCACGGAAGCACATGGGCCAAAGAGCCGATCAGCGGCAGTCCCGACGCCACCAGCCCCACCACGAGCAGAGCCAGGAAATACAAGACCCCTCTTACGGGAACCCCACCTGGGTTGAGCCGCACGCGGTCGACGCTGTAGATGCGACGCTCCAGGTCGAACACCCGGCGGTAGGAGCGGACCTCCATCATGGCGCCCCGAACAGGGATGTGACTGTGTCGCGCAGCAGGCCCAGCCCAGCGGGAGTCGCCATCAGCACCGACACGATCCCCACCGCGAAGACGCCTGCGGCCTCCTTGAAGTCTCGACGGAAGGCCAACACCGTCGCGGTCACCGCGAACGCAAGGCCGATCAGGCTCATCGCAACGGCACGCCCTGTGTCCCCTGCCTTTGCGGCGGCAGTTTCCAGCGAACTACCTGAGCTTTCAGTCGTTGTGGTCTGCGCCGGCGCGGCAGGTTTCACCTCAACCGCAGCCCCGGCCAAAGGCGCCAGCGCCCCCAGCCAGCTACACACCACCGCGCACGCCAGCAACGCACCAGTCTGCAAGCGAAACCTACCCTTACTCATCGGGTTCTCCTTTGGTCCGGGGTCTATTCATCAGGGTCCGTCTGTACAGCTGAGACCTCCCAGCGCCCCTGCTGACGAACCACATCCAGTTCGTAGGCGAGCGTGTACTGGGCACCCCGTCGATCGCGCGCCTGCACCGTGGCCAGCACCGATCCCTTACCGGGCGCCCAGTCGAGGCGCTGCATCGAGACGAGGCTGAGCGGCAGACTCGGAAGCGAGATACGCGCGCTATCGGTCAGGTCGGCTTCGAGCTCGCTGGAGGATGCCGCAAGGTAGTTGCGCAACACGCGCTGGACCACCGTCGCAAGCGTCGGTTCGGCCACTTCGCGCAGATGTCCCTGCAGCTGTGCCGGACCGGTGCCGGGCGCACCAACAAACGCGGGGTAACCGCCGAGCGCCAGGCTGCCACGTGCGGTTCGCCACACCGGCACCGTCATGTACAGCAGGCCCGACGTGTCGGTTTGAGCCACAACGGTGTACACGTGCTCCTGTGGCTGCGGTTCGCGCGCCTGCA
Organism: Solirubrobacteraceae bacterium; assembly: GCA_036513795.1. Classification (GTDB taxonomy): domain Bacteria; phylum Actinomycetota; class Thermoleophilia; order Solirubrobacterales; family Solirubrobacteraceae; genus Palsa-744. The sequence goes on from DATBYJ010000059.1 coordinate 5,609, forward strand.
CCGCTTCAGCCCATTCGACGTGCTGCTCGCCGCTTGCCGGCAGCACAAGGCCAGCGTCCGATTCGAGGCCGGGGCCGAGGAACGGTTCAAGCGCAGCCACGTCCGCCTGCGGTTCCGACGCGTTCCATGTGAGATAGCGGCGAACGAACAGCACCGCAAAAGCTTCGGCCGCTCGATCGGGCGGAGCAGCCTGGTGCACCGCCGTTGTGGCCGTGCCGAGCCCCACGGGCGCGACCACGAATCGGACGCTCGCTGCCAAACCGGCCACGACCATGACGCACAGCAGGTAGCGGGGCAATTCACGAGCTAGACGAATACGCCACAACGCGCGGGTGGTAATCGTCACTGTCGAGCGCCGCCGATTAAGCTCCACTGACGGGTTTCTCACCGCTCGAAGCCAAACTCGGCCTGTACTGGCCTAGGAGCACTCACCGGCGTGCCAGCCCAAGAGTCCGCGACGTTCACAGCTGTCCCGACATCCGCCGTCTGCACACTGCGCGTCGGCCCTGACGCGTTCTTGACTCGCGGGCGTGAGACTCCTCGACTGCTCGCTCGTCGACTGCGCCCGCCCGGTCCGGATGTCGCGAACGACTTTCCTGCTGGCATCATCCGGCTGGTGCGCCCGCCAGCATGCGCAGCGGCCGACAGGCGACCGATGCCTCGGCGGCGCGCGCCGGCCACCCTCGACACACTCGTGATCGCGACCATACCGCCCACCACACCGACGACCGCGAGCAGGATCGCCACGCCGGCAAACCTCTGGAGCCGACGGCTCCCCTTTCTGCGATGTTCGGCGGTGGCGTGGTCCTCGCCTGGCGTCGAGGTGGCGAAGAACTCGTCCTCGCCATACAAGCGATAGACCTCACGTGGCGCGCGCCGCAGCAGCGTCATCGCACAACCGCCGATCCCTGCACGCCTGCGACCGGCGGCCAGAGCGGGGAGCTCGCCGGCCACCGGCCGCTTGCGTGCGGATCGGATTCACCGTACGGTCGTCCGTTCAACCGACCGTCGGCGTCCCAGGGAGCGCATCTATGAGTGGGGGGATAATGGTTCACAGGGCGTCCCTGCTTTCCTCTCCGACCGACCGTCAGCTACGGGGACACAGCGTCCTCGGCCATCAGCTGACGAAGACGGGTACGCGCACGCTGAGCGACCTTCCGATACTTCTCATCCGACCAGCCAAGGCGCCGGCAGATCTCGCTCCGCTCCATCTGCAAGCCAATCTCACAAACAAGAGCCAACTGCTGGTCGGACGTCAGCTGACGCGCGAGCGCCTGCATGTTGCGCAGCTCCTGGCGCAGGATCGTCAGCTGCACGGGATCCGCGCGTCTATCCACGATCTCGATCTCTATGTCTTCGCAGCTGCCGAGCGGCACGGATGTCTCGAGCGCCGCCTGCATCGGGCTGCGCCCCGCCAGCGCGCGGCGGCGATCGTGAACCCGCGACAGGAAGCGCTGCTCGAGCACATTCGCCAGATGCAGCCGGCTGGAGAACCGGCTCCCATTGCGGGCGTTGGCAATCAGCTCAACGATCGCTTGGCTGTAGCAATCTTCGAGATCCTCCCGGCGCAGCCGGTGACGGTGCACGCGCAGCAGCAACTCGCGCTTGGCTCGTGCGACCAGCGCCACCTCCTCCGTCGGGTCGGCGCCATACACGCGACGTGCGCCTCCGGGCAGGCACATACGCGGAGCTCGTTCGTTGGACTGCGATCGGGTAGACACATGCACATGTCGCGCCAAGCGCCCCGCACACCCCCCTCCCAATTTCCTTGCGCAAAGTGTTCGCATGCCGGATGCGAACCCGCCCGAGCCGTCCGATGACCATCACCGACCGCCTCCACCACCTCGACCGCCGCCAGCAGCGCGCGCCGCGGATCGGCTTCCTCGCCGCAGTGATCAAGAAGTTCGGCGAAGACCAGGCGGGACAACTGGCCGCTCTGATCGCCTACTACGGCTTCGTCTCGCTGTTCCCGTTGCTGCTCGTGCTCGTCACAGTGCTTGGCTTCGTCCTGCAGGGAGATCCCAGTGAGCAGCATCGGATCCTCGACGGCGCGCTCGGGCAGTTCCCGATCATCCGCGACCAGCTCAAACTCGAATCGCTGACCGGCTCGAGCGTCGGCCTGGCGATCGGCGTGGTCGGCTCGCTGCTCGCTGGCATGGGTATCACCGGCGCCACCCAGAACGCCTTCAACCGCATCTGGAATGTGCCGTTCAAGGATCGTCCCAACTTCCTTCAAGCGCGCCTGCGCGGCCTTGGCATGCTCGCCATGCTCGGCACCATGTCGATCGTCTCAACCACCGCCGCGGGCTTTGTCGGCACGAGCTCCCACGCTGCACCGGCCGTCATCGCCGGTGTGCTACTCGCGTTTGTCTTGAACCTCGCCCTGTTCATGACCGCGTTCAAACTGCTCACCGCTGTCGAGGTCTCCTGGCGCCAGTTGCTCCCCGGCGTGATCGTCGCCGCCATCTTCTGGCAACTGCTGCAGCACCTCGGTGGCTTCTACGTCGACCACGAGCTCAAGCACACCGGGCCGCTGTATGGCATCTTTGCGCTCGTCCTCGGCCTGCTCGCCTGGCTCTACCTCGGTGCCCAGCTGACCATCTTCGCCGCTGAGATCAACGTCGTGCACGTGCGCCGCCTATGGCCGCGAAGCTTCTTCTCAGACCCCCTGCTAGAGGCCGACATGCGCGCGCTCACCTCCTCAGCCGAGGTCGAGGAGCGCGTGCATGAGGAGAACGTCGAGGTCAGCTTCGACGACCCGTAGCGAGCGTTAGGTCAGCGGCACGGTCACATCGCCTTTTTCTTTGAGCAACTGGTCCCAAGTGCTGAACGACATGCAGAAGCGTCCACCCACGGCGAACACGGTGCCCCAGCTGTTCCAGAACCACACCAGTTCGTTCTCCGCGTCGATCTGGTCGGCGACGATCTCGTGGCCGCCGCGCACTGTCGCGCCAGGCGCGATCTCCACGAGGCCCTCCGCACTGGGCGTGTCGAAGCTCGTGTACCAGTTGATGCCCGTGATCACCGGACGCAGAACGAGCGCCTGCAGTGCGTGATCGATGCCGAACGCGTGCTTGTAGGAGCTGATCAGGCCGAGATCTTTGGCGGCCTTGCAGACCATCAGGCCGCTGCCGCCTGGGTCATTCGGTGGGTAGGGGTCACCCTCCAGGCTTGTCTCCTTTTCATATACATGGACAGCCTCGGCCTCGTTCAGCGCGGTGCCGCCGGAGAAGTTGGGGGCCGAGTCAAGCGCGCCGCAGAGGGCGTTGGCCGTGCACGAGCCCAGTTCGCCCTGGTTGAGCGGCAGGCCAGTCGCTTTGTGAGTGACGCTTTTCACCTCCGGCGCTCGTTCAGCCGGATGTTTGCGCGAGCGCTCGTCGTGGTGAATGTGGCGGCCCAGCCGCTTACCCCCCACGACCTGCTCGCCAATCGCCTCTTTGAATATGCCGTCGTCGCTCGCCACGTGCGCCTTCCTTTCGATGGACGTGGGCCCCCGCAGCCCGGTGTGGAAGAGTTCTAACTGCTGAGACCATCGCTGTCAATGGATCTGCCCGAAATAGACACAACCGGGACAAGATCATCGCTAGCGGAACTTCGGCGAGGCGGCGCTCGACCCCCAAGTCAGACCCCACACTTGGCTTCACAAAGCCAAATCCGGGGTTGCCCCCAAAGTACTTGCGTGCGCAACGACCCCGCGCTATACTAACTACACTTTCGTAAGCTCATATGGAGCGTTTACCTATGCCACCTTCCTCATCAAACCCAGACAAGCCAACCGTCCAGCCCTCCGTGCCAGCGCCACGCCTGCGGCTGATCCCGCTCGACGACACCGTCGTGTTCCCCAACATGGGCATTACGCTCACGATCGACGTAGGCGATGACGAGCGCGTGGTGCTCGTGCCCCGCCACGAGAACGAGTTCCTCGAGGTTGGCACGATCGCCGAGGTCTCCGAGCAGATCCGTCTGCCCGGGGGCGGCCGCGCCGTCGCCATCTCCGGCGAGCACCGGGCGCTGATCGGCAAAGCCGAGACCGGCCCTGGCGGTGAGCTGCGGGTGGAGGTCGACGAGCGCCCCGACGAGGTGCCCACCGACAAACGCACCCGCGAGCTCGAGCGCGAGTACCGCGCCACCGTCGAGGAGATCCTCGAGCTGCGCGGCGACGACGGACGCATCTCCGCGTTCCTGCGTGCCATCGCCGAGCCCGGCGCGCTGGCCGACTCAGCCGGCTACTCCCCTAACCTCACCTACGAGCAAAAGGTCGAACTGCTGCGCACGCTCGACGTCACCGAGCGCCTCGATCTGGCCGTCAAGCTTCAGCGCGACAGCCTCGCCGAGCTGCAGATCCGCAAACGCATCCGCGAGGACGTGCAGGAGGGCGCTGAGAAGCAACAGCGCGAGTACTTCCTGCGCAAGCAGATGGACTCGATCCGTAAGGAGTTGGGCGAGGACGACGCGTCCGTGGCCGACGAGTACCGCACCAAGATCGAGGATGCGGACATGCCGCAGGACGTCAAGGAGCAGGCGCTCAAGGAGCTCGCACGCCTGGAGCGGATGGGCGAGCAGACGGGCGAGTCGAGCATGATCCGCACCTACCTCGACTGGCTGATAGCCGTCCCCTGGGGCAAGCGCTCCGAGGAGCACCTCGACCCCGTGGCGGCGCGTGCAGTGCTCGACGCCGACCACGCCGGGCTGGAGGACGTCAAGGACCGTGTCACCGAGTACCTGGCCGTGCGCAAGCTGCGCCAGGACCGCAACATCGAGGCCGACCCCAAGTCCGGGGCGATCCTCACACTGATCGGGCCTCCCGGCACCGGCAAGACATCCATCGGCGAGTCCATCGCCCGCGCCACCGGACGCGAGTTCGTGCGCATGTCGCTCGGCGGCGTGCGCGACGAGGCCGAGATCCGCGGGCACCGACGCACCTACATCGGCGCACTGCCGGGCAGGCTCGTCAGGGCGCTCAGGGACGCCGGCACGATGAACCCGGTGATCCTGCTCGACGAGGTCGACAAGGTTGGCGCCGACTGGCGCGGTGACCCCTCCGCGGCGCTGCTCGAGGTCCTCGACCCCGCGCAGAACCACTCGTTCCGCGACCACTACCTCGACGTCGAGCTGGACCTCAGCCAGGTGATGTTCCTGGCCACGGCCAATGTCGCCGACACGATCCCCGGGCCGCTGCTCGACCGCATGGAGGTGATCAGCTTCGACGGCTACACCTCCGAGGAGAAGCTCGCCATCGCCAAGGGCTACCTGTGGCCGCGCCAGCGCGACCGCAACGGCCTGCGCGAGGACGAGGTCGAGATCGCCGATGAGGTGCTGCGGACGATCATCTCCGACTACACGCGCGAGGCCGGCGTACGCAGCCTCGAGCGCAACCTCGGCACCGTGTTGAGGAAGACCGCAACCAAGATAGCCTCCAGGAAGACCAAGCTCAAAGCACCCGTGCAGATCGACGTCGATGTCGTGCGCGACGCGCTAGGACGCCAGAAGTTCTTCCAGGAGTCAGCCGCGAGGACCGCCACACCCGGTGTCGCAACCGGGCTCGCCGTAACAGGCGCCGGCGGCGACGTGCTGTTCGTCGAGGCCACCGCCATGAAGGGCGGCGGCTCTGGCGGCAACAGCCTCGTGCTGACCGGTCAGCTGGGCGACGTCATGAAGGAGTCCGCCAAGATCGCGCTCTCCTACGTGCGCGGCCACGCCGAGGAGCTGGGCATCGACGAGAGCGCCTTCGAGAACAGCGAGTTCCATGTCCACGTGCCCGCCGGGGCGATCCCCAAGGACGGGCCAAGCGCCGGCGTCACGATGGTCACGGCACTGGCCTCGCTGCTGTCCGGGCGTCCCGTCAAGCACACCGTCGGCATGACCGGCGAGGTCACGCTGCAAGGCCGGGTGCTGCCGATCGGCGGCTTCAAGCAGAAGGCGCTCGCCGCCCATGCTGCCGGGCTCACCGACGTGATCCTGCCCGAGCGTAACCGCGGCGACCTCGACGACATCCCCGAGGAGGTCCGCGAGCAGATGACCTTCCATCCGGTGATGACCGTCCAAGAGGTCCTCGACCGCGCGCTGGAGCCCGCTCGCCATGTCGCGCACGCGTAGATGTGACCCCGTCCCCATGGAGGTCCGCGAGACCGCGGACCTCCTGGAGCGGCGCTGGCAGCTATCGATCCTCTACGCCGCGCTCACCGGTGCGCTGCGCTTCAACGAGTTCGCCGACGCCGTCGCCGGGATCTCACCGCGGATGCTCTCAGAGCGTCTGCGCGATCTCGAGGCGGCCGGGCTCGTGGAGCGCACCGTGATCCCGTCCAGCCCGCCCACCGTCGAGTACCGGCTCACCACCAAGGGACGGCGGCTCGCGCCGATCATCGAGGCGATGCGCGAGTACGCGCGGGTGTGATGCCGACCAGCTGCCCACCCGCGCAATCCGCCGCGTCGACATCGTTGCTCGAATTGCGAATCCCCACCACGCCCACGAGCCCGCCAATCGCCACCAGCGCCGCCGCGATCACCAGGCCGAGGTGAAAGCTGTGAAGCGACGCCGCATCCGCCGCGCCACTCAGTGCCCGCGCCTGCGCGGGCACCAGGGCATGCACGTCGGGGCGCCCCAGCGGTAGGTGCTTGGCCGCACTCAGGGCAGCCCGCGCGGCAGGCCCCAGCTTCACCCCCGCCAGCCGTCGATCGAGCGTCGAGGCGAACGACCCGGCCACCACCGCACCGATCGCTGCCGTGCCGAGCAGCCCGGCGACGCGCGCCACCGCGTTGTTGACCCCCGAGGCGATGCCCGCCTGGTGCTCGGCACCCGCCAGCACCGCCGCCGTCAGCGGCGCAACCGTCAGCGACAACCCCAGTGCGAACACCAGCAGACCCGGCAGCACCTCGGTGACGTAGTCGACGTGCACACCAATGCCCTGGAACAAGAGCAGTCCGCACGCCGCCACCAGCGGCCCAAGGCCCATGAACAGACGCGGACCGTAGCGGTCAGACAGCTTCCCGAACAGCCGCGAGAGCACAAACATGATCAGCGTCACCGGCAGGGTCGCCAGGCCGCTCTGAAGCGGCGTGTAGCCGCCGATCTGCTGCAGGAACAGCACCAGAAAGAAGAACAGGATCGACAACCCCGCATACATCGAGAAGGTCTCGATGTTGCCCGCCGCGAAGTTGCGCCTGCGAAACAGGCCGAGCGGCAGCATCGGCTCACTCGTGCGCGACTCGTAGAGGACAAAGACGATCAGCAGCACCGTTCCCGCGAGCAGTGGCATGAGCACCGCGGGGCTCGACCAGCCTAGC
>DATBYJ010000060.1:0-7935 GCA_036513795.1 Solirubrobacteraceae bacterium
GCGCATGGCGTTCGCCGCTCGCTTCGACGCAGCCCGTGACGGTGGTCATGTGGACGAGCTGGCGTGACTCGAGGCGCCGGCGTGCGCCCGCCGCGCCTAGTCCGGCGGCCGGTCCGCTGATAGCCTCCCGGGGCACGCCGGGCGAGGGAGCTTGACTCCTGAGGCCCGGCATCGTTCATTTTCGCTTCAGGAGGCAGTAATGGCGGTACGCGTGGGCATCAACGGGTTCGGCCGGATCGGACGAAATGTATTCCGCGCCGCGAAGGCTCGGGGCGCGGAGTTGGACGGCGAGATCGAGTGGGTCGCAGTCAACGACCTGACTGACTCAAAGACGCTGGCGCACCTGCTCAAGTACGACTCGATCTTGGGGCCGTACCCCGGCACGGTCGAGGATCGGGGCGGCTCGCTGGTGGTGGATGGCAAGGAGTTGAAGGTACTTGCCGAGCGCGACCCGGCAGCGCTGCCGTGGGGCGAGCTTGGGGTCGATGTGGTGATCGAGTCGACCGGGCTGTTCACCGACCGCGACAGCGCTGCCAAGCATCTGGCGCAGGGCGCGAAGAAGGTGGTGATCTCGGCGCCGGCTACGAATCCCGATGCGACGGTCGTCCTGGGTGTGAACTTCGATGAGGTGTATGACCGCGACTCCCACGACGTGATCTCAAACGCCTCGTGCACGACCAACTGCCTGGCGCCGGTGGCGAAGGTGGTCAACGACACGGTTGGCATCGAGCACGGCCTGATGACCACGATCCACGCTTACACGGCCGATCAGCGGCTGCAGGACATGCCGCACAAGGACCTGCGCCGCGCGCGGGCGGCGGCGATCAACTTGATCCCGGCCTCGACCGGCGCGGCGAAGGCAATCGGCGTCGTGATCCCGGAGCTGCAGGGCAAGCTGAATGGCTTCGCGGTGCGCGCCCCCGTGCCGACCGGCTCGGTCGTCGACCTGACGGTCGAGTGCCCGCGCGAGACCAGCGTGGAGGAGATCAACGCGGCGCTGAAAGCGGCCGCTGAGAGCGGGTCGCTGAAGGGGATCATGCAGTACACGGAAGATCCGATCGTCTCGAGCGACATCGTGAAGTCACCGTTCTCATCGATCGTCGACTCGCTGCTGACGGCGGTGGTGGATGGCACGATGCTGAAGGTGGTGGCCTGGTATGACAACGAGTGGGGCTACTCCAATCGGCTCGTGGATCTGGTTCAGAGGGTTCTGTGAGCGGACGATGGCGAGCAGCCGTCCCACCTGCCGATCGGGTTGGCGCGGCGCTTCAGAGGATCTGTCGGGGGGTATCGTGAAGGAGCACGATGAGATCGGAGATAGTCGATGAGGAGCATTGACGACCTGGACGTGCACGGCAAGAGGGTGCTCGTGCGCGTGGACTTCAACGTGCCGTTGGAGGACGCTGTCGGCGAAGCGGCTGGCGGCGTGCCGCTGGTGAGTGACGACACGCGCATTGCGGCTGCGTTGGCGACGATCGAAGAGCTGCGCGCCGCGGGAGCGCGGCTGGTGCTGGTCTCGCATCTGGGTCGACCTAAGGGCAAACGCGTACCGGAGCTGTCGATGGCGCCTGTTGCGGATCGCCTGCGTGAGCTGACGGGCGCGAAGGTGACGCTGGCTCCGGCGGTGGTGGGCGATGAGGTGACGGCGTTGGCGGATGAGCTTGGTGATGGAGACATCCTGGTGCTCGAGAACGTGCGCTTCGAGCGGGGGGAGACCGAGAACGACCCGGAGTTCGCGAAGGAGCTTGCGGAGCTGGCTGATCTGTATGTGGATGACGCGTTCGGCGTGGCGCATCGCGCACATGCGAGCAACGAGGGCGTCACGCACCTGTTGCCGAGCGCGGCCGGACGCCTGCTGGAACGCGAGGTCAAGACGTTGACGGGCATCCTCGAACACCCGGACCACCCGCTGGTGGCGATCGTCGGTGGCGCCAAGGTGGCAGACAAGATCAAGGTGATCGAGCGTTTCCTGGCGGTGGCCGACGTGGTGATGATCGGCGGTGCGATGTGCTTCCCGTTCTTGTGCGCGCAGGGGCATACGGTGGGAACGTCGCTGTGTGACGAAGAGGACGTGGAGCATGCGCGCAGCGCGCTCGAGCGCGCCAGCGACACACACGATCCGCAGCCTGGTCGCGCACGCCTATTGGTGCCGCATGACCTGGTCATCGGCGAGCGCCTGGCGGCCGATGCGCCCCATCGCGTGCTTGATGGGGTGGAGGTGCCGGCGGGCTGGATGGGGTTGGACATCGGCCCGAAGACGGCGGAGCGCTACGCGGGCGTGATCGCGAGCGCAGGCACGGTCTTCTGGAACGGCCCGATGGGCGCGTTCGAGCTGGAGCCGTTTGCGGCGGGCACGCGGGCGGTGGCGGAAGCGGTGGCGAGCGCGCCGGGCATGACGGTGGTGGGCGGCGGTGACTCGGCGGCAGCACTCGCGCAGTTCGGGCTCGAGCGCGCGGTCGATCACCTCTCGACCGGCGGTGGCGCGACACTCGAGCTGGTTGAGGGACGCGTGCTACCGGGTGTGCAGGCGCTTGAAGGCGTGGGAGTGGTCGGCCGATGAGCCGCACACCGCTGATTGCGGGCAACTGGAAGATGTACAAGACGCAGGAGCAGGCGGAGGACTACATCCAGGCGCTGCTGCCGCGAGTATCGGCGGTGGACGGTGTGGATGTGGCGATCTGCGTGCCGTTCACGGACCTAGGCGCGATGGTCGACAGCGCCCGTGGCTCGCGCGTGGAGGTGTTCGCGCAGAACATGCACCAGGAGTCCGAGGGTGCCTACACGGGCGAGGTCTCCGCGCCGATGCTCTCCGAGCTAGATGTGCGTGGGGTGGTGCTGGGTCACTCCGAGCGCCGGGCTCTCTTCGGCGAGACCGACAAGGCGCTCGCGTTGAAGGTGCCGGCGGCGCTGAAGGCAGGGTTGGTTCCGATCGTGTGCGTGGGTGAGACCGAGGCGGAGCGCGACAACGACGACACTGACCGCAAGCTGCGCCAGCAGGTACGCGACGACCTGGCGGGCGTGCCGGTGGAGCGGCTGGGGGAGGTGGTGATCGCATACGAGCCGGTATGGGCGATTGGCACCGGCAAAGTGGCCACCCCCGAACAGGCGCAGGAGGCGATCGCGTTCATTCGCGCGCTGGTGGGCGACCGCGACAAGGCGGCGGCTGAGCAGGTGCGGATCCTGTATGGCGGCTCGGTCAAGCCGGAGAATGCGGCGGAGCTGCTGGCATTGGCGGACGTGGACGGTGCGCTGGTGGGCGGAGCGTCGCTGGAGGCTGAGACGTTCGCACAGATCGTGACCGCAGCGGCCAAATGAGCATCCCGCCGGGTTCCGGGGAGCTGCCGGCGGGGAGTGCTTGTCTGATCGTGCTCGACGGCTGGGGTCTGGCCGAGCCAGGCCCGGGTAACGCGGTGTCGCTCGCGAGCACGCCTGTGTTCGACGAGCTGTGGGAGTCCTATCCGCACACGACGCTGACGGCGTGCGGGCGGGCGGTGGGACTGCCGGAAGGCCAGATGGGAAACAGCGAGGTGGGGCATCTGAACCTGGGCGCGGGGTCGGTGGTGCGCCAGGATCTGGTGCGCATCGATGACGCGGTGGCGGACGGAACGCTGGCCCAGAATGAGCTGCTGCGGGCGGCGTTTGCAGACGCCGAGCGGGTGCACCTGATTGGTCTGGTGTCAGACGGCGGCGTGCACTCATCGATCGATCATCTGCGCGCGTTGATCGCGCTGGGTCACTCGCTGGCGGTGCATCAGTTGGTGGTACATGCATTCACGGACGGGCGTGACACGCTGCCACATGCGGGCGTGAGCTATCTGCGCGAGCTGGACGAAACGCAAGGTGTGCGGGTTGGCTCGGTCGTGGGGCGCTACTGGGCGATGGATCGCGACAGGCGCTGGGAGCGTGTGCAGCGCGCATACGACTTGCTCGTGCACGGGAGTGGGGGTGGGCGGGCGATTTATCACGCTGACAGCGGCGAGCAGGCGGTGCAGGACGCCTACCGCAGGGGTGAGACGGACGAGTTCATCGAGCCCACGTTGGTGGGCGCGGAGGCTTCGATCCGCCCGGGCGACAGCGTGATCGCGTTCAACTTTCGCCCCGACCGCATGCGCGAGATCACGCGCGCGCTGGCGGAGCCTGACTTTGGCGCGCGCGCATCCGGCGACTCCCATCCTGCCGAGGAGCTGCCTGGCTGGAGCGGCCGTGGTGGCGCTCCGGCGGTCGGCCGCTACACGACGCTGACGAGCTACGAGGAGGACTGGTCCTACCCGGTGCTGTTCACGCCTGAGCACCCGGCGACGACGCTGTCGGTGGTGCTCGAGCAGGCGGGCGCCTCGCAGCTGCATGTGGCGGAGACGGAGAAGTACCCGCATGTGACGTACTTCTTCAACGGTGGCGAGGAGGCGCCGTTGCGGGGCGAGCGGCGAGAGCTGGTCCCCTCACCGCGCGACGTGCCGACGTATGACAAGAAGCCGCAGATGAGCGCGCGCGAGGCCGCGGCGGCATTCGTGGGCGCATGGCGGGAGGATGGGACCCGCTTCGGCATCATCAACTTCGCCAACGCGGACATGGTTGGACACACGGGCGTGATCCCCGCGGCGGTTGAGGCGATCGAGACGGTTGACGAGTGCCTGGGGGGGGTGGTGAAGGCGGTGCACGAGCGCGGCGGCGTATGCGTGATCACTGCCGACCACGGCAACGCCGACCATATGCTGGAGCCGGACGGCAGCCCCAACACACAGCACTCGCTGAACCCTGTGCCGCTGATCGTGACGAGCGCGGGCGTGTCGCTGCGCCAGCAGGGAGGCATCCTCGCGGATGTCGCGCCGACGGTGCTCGAGGTGTTGGGAATCGAGCAGCCGCAGCAGATGACCGGGCGCTCGTTGATCGAGGCCAGCTAGATTTTTAGAGGACGGCCTACCGGCCGTCGGGTGCGAACGGGTGGCCCAAGGAGGGCAAGTGGTCTCAGACGAGCAGCGCACAGGTAAAGGTCTGTCATGGCGTCTATTGGCGAACGTGTTCATCGGTGCGGGTGTGAACCACTTCGTGATGCCGCGGGCATACGAAAAGATCGTGCCGCCGTCGCTGCACGATCATGCGAAGGCTGTTGTGCAGATCAGCGGCGTGGCGGAGATCGTGGGCGGCGTGGGGGTGCTGGTGCCATCCACACGGCGGCTGTCGGGCCTGGGCCTGGTCGCGCTGTTGGCAGCGGTGTTCCCAGCCAACCTGTACATGGCGCGCCAGCCCGAGGACTTCCACAAGATCCCTCGCTGGGCGCTGTATGCGCGGCTGCCGCTGCAGCCGCTGATGATGCTGTGGGCGTGGCGGGCGACGCGGCGATGACGGCGATCGTCCGAGCGGCGAGCGCCAGCGCTGCTACGCTCGATTGAGTAGCACGCTTGATCGGACCGTCATGTCAACCGTCACCGCCGTCAAGATCGCCAACTCCGAGCAGGAGACGCTCACGTTGGGGGAGCTGCGCGCTTGGCGCGGCCTGCTGAGGGCACATGCGTGCCTGGCGAAGGGCCTGGACTCCGAGTTGGAGCGTGCGCACGGCCTGCCGATGACCTCGTATGAGGTGCTGCACCACCTGGAGGAGATCAGCGGTGGGCGCATGCGCATGTGCGAACTGGCAGAACAGGCACAGCTGTCACGCAGCGGCCTCACACGCCTGGTGGACCGCATGGAGCGCGACGGCTTGATCGAGCGTTGCTCGTGCGACCACGACGCGCGCGGATCCTACGCCTGCATCACCCCCGCCGGGCGCGAGCGCCTACAGGAAGCTCGCGGCACGCATCTGGCGGTCATCAGAGACCAGTTCTTCTCCCACTTCTCCGAGCTGGAGCTCAGCACGCTCGCCGACATGTGGGAACGCATCGCCCCCTGCAGCAGCTGCTAGCGCGCGTGGCGGCGGTGCAGGATCAGCCCGCCGACGATCGCCACGAGCACAGCCACCAGCCCGTAGATGCCGAACGTTTCGATCACGTTGCTGGCGGATTGGCCGAGGAAGTACGCGATCAGGCCGACGCCTGTGGCCCAGGCGATACCTCCCAGCGCATTCCATAGGGCGAACTCCCGCCAGCGCATGCGCGTGGCTCCGGCAAGCCAGGAAGCCCACACGCGCAGGCCCAGCAGGAAACGCCCGAAGAACACGGCCTTTGGCCCATGCGCCGCAAAGAATGGCTCGCCGATGCGCAGGACCTCCAGGCGTTGGCGGTGAAAGGCGCCTGGGCGCTCCAGCAGCCAGCGCCCGCCCTTGCGACCGATCACATAGCCGATGTTGTCGCCGACGATCGCACCAGCGGCCGCAAGCAGGATCACGAGCTCGATGTTGAGCTTGCCCTTGCTGGCCAGCACCGCGGCGGTGATCAATGCTGTCTCGCCTGGGATCGGAACGCCGCCAGCCTCGCTCATTACGAGCAGGAACAGCAGCGGATAGCCGGCGTCCTGAACCAGCTTGTTGACGTCGAGGATGGACGCGAGCATGACGGGCCGGGAACGCAGCCCGGTGGACCCTCTCTATTGGGTGTTTTCCGAGACGAGTTGCTTGAGCGCAGACGATGTCTTCTGCACGTCGGAGTAAACGACGTTGCGTAGTACCACTTTGGTTGGCGTTGGCGCGGTGAGCACGACGACCGCGACAATCGCCAGCGCGAGCGCCAACAGCGCGAGAATCAGGATCAGCAGGCGGCTCGAGCGCCGTTGGCTGGAAGTGCTCACCGGCCGCGTCTGCTGCACCGGCGCGTGTGCCCTGGCCGGTCCCTGGCGTGGGCGCCTGGTGGCGACCGTGGGTGCGGCTGAGCCCGAACGCCGCCCGGTTGGCAGCACGGTCGTGGCCTGGCTGGTTGGTGACGCGTCTCGGCCTGCGCCGCGTGAGCGCTGGCCTTGCGGGGGAACGCCCTTAGCCCCGTTTGCGAGGGCGTGCCCCATCTCGAGCGCGGTCTTGTAACGGTCGCGGGGGTCAAGCGCCAGCGCCATCGCGACTGCTTCGGCCAGCTCCGGCGTGACAGCTGCGACCAGCGTGTCGAGCATCGGCGGGCTCTCTTGCTGCTGCTTGAGCGCCAGCTCTGTCAGTGACGTCGCCTCATACGGCAGGCGCCCGGAGATCAGCTGGTAGGTGACGACCCCCAGTGCATACAGGTCAGCGCTCGGTCCTGCCTCCTCGCCTCGCGCCTGCTCAGGCGCTAGATAGGCGGCGGTACCGAGTACCGAGCCAACCTGCGTGATGCTCGACTGCTCGGTCGCCTTGGCGATCCCGAAGTCGGCCAGCTTGACCTCACCTTCGCGGGCACGCAGCAGGTTGCCGGGCTTGACGTCGCGGTGCACCACACCATGGCGGTGCGCGTAGTGCAGACCCTCGCACGCCTGCCCGATGATCGACAGCGCCTCGTCGACCTCCACCCAGCCGTCGTCACGCAGGATCTCAGCGCAGGAAGAGCCTTCGATGTACTCCATGACGATGAAGTACTGGCCCGTGCGCTCGTCGCGGCCGGAGTCGAACACCTGCACGATGTTTGGGTGCACCAGCCGCGCCGCTGCCTGCGCCTCGCGCTGAAAGCGCGACACGAACGTGGGATCGTCGGCTAGGTGCTCGGCGAGCAGCTTGACCGCCACCTGGCGCTCCAGGCGCAGGTCGATGGCAAGGTGCACCGTGGACATGCCGCCGAAGCCGAGGCGGCTGTCCAGCCGGTAACGGCCGGCGATCTCAGCGGCGCTCATTTGCCCGGTTCCTGGGTGCCGCCGGTGGGTGCTTCTGCGCCTACCCCGGGAGTGCTGCCACCGGCGCCTTCGACTCCGCCCGTGCCACCACCTTGTGCGGGCGTTTCTTCGCCGGTGCCAGGCGCCTGTGTCCCGCCTCCGGCGCCCGGCGTGGCCGGGGTGGTGGTAGGTGGGGTGGCGGGAGGGGTGGTGGTCGTTTCTGTCGTCGCCGGCGTG
>DATBYJ010000061.1:0-10384 GCA_036513795.1 Solirubrobacteraceae bacterium
GCCGCTCGTTCGTCGACGGCTGTGGGGGCGGCCGCCGGACGTTTGATGAGGAGACTTGCTCGTCACAGGGGATGCGCCCGCGAGCAAGCGCCACCCTCTCCAAGCGCGCTGCGCTCGCGTCCGCTCGAGTAGCCGATCGGCACAGGGCGATCGCAAAGACGATCAGGACCACCGCGGTAATCGAGACGAGGATCGGGAGAAGCTGTTGCATCATTCAGCGAAGTCGTTCGATCGTCGAGCTTCGTCCGCAGCGGAGAATTTGCCGTCCAGAGTTGTCACCTCAACACGCCTGTGGCAGCGGCGCGTGGCGATCATCTGGGCGTCTGCCCGGTCGAGCAGCGTCTTGATCGTGTCCTCTGCTCGCCGCTGGGTCACGCCCACACTGATACTGGCGCCTGGTGCCGCCTGGTTGAGCCTCGCGCTCACGCGTTTGAAGCGCTCGCCGATCTCATCCAGGCCATCGCCCGAGAATGAGCACACGAACTCGTCGCCGCCGAAGCGGAGTATCAGGTCATATGAGCGGAACTCCTCGGTGACGAGGCCCACTACCGTCTGCAGCAGCACATCGCCCGCTGCGTGTCCGTCGCGGTCGTTGACGGCCTTCAGGCCGTCAACGTCGATAAACGCCACGATCAGCTGCTCCCCGGTACGCCTCGTGCGATCCATCTCCCGCTGCAGAGAGATGAGACCCACGCCGCGCCGTAGCGCCCCCGTCATCTCGTCGATCGCCGCCGCCGCCAGTTCATGGGCGTAGGCCATGCGGTCGAGCGCCGCGTGCTGGCGATCGCGCGCGGCATTAGCGCGATCGTCTGCGGCTGCTTGGCGCTGGAGCGCCGCGCGTGCCCGCGATTCGGCGCCCATCCGTCGTTCCAGCGCAGCCCGCAGGTGGGCCCGGCCGCCGTTGGATTGCGCATTCTGCTGCGGCGAGCGCTTGCGCTCGAGGCGCTCGATCTGGTCGTCGAGGGTAGCCGCGAGCTGATCTCGAGCTGCGCTGGCGATGTCTCGCGCGGCGGCCAGCCCGTCTCGTCGCTCAGACACGCGGTCGCGCAACGCTGCAACGGTGCTGCGCGACTCGGTGGTTGAGTGGCGCTCCAGGGTACTGTCGGCGCGCATCCTGCGTGTGCGCTCATAGTCGGCCGGCAACCCGCTATCAGACCGCTGCCCGTCGCTGGCCGCCTGGTCTATGTCCGCTGCGGCCTGGTCGCGATCTGATGAGATTTGGTCATGCTCGGAGGTGTTTTGGTCGGAGTCGGAGAGGCTCTGGTCGGCCCCAGTGCCGGTCTGCTCGGCGGCCGCAAGCGTTTCATCCGGGCCAGCCCCGCCCCGCTCCTGCGGCGGCACACGTGCGCCTCCTGGACTGGTGCTGCGCTTAGTTGCTCTGGACATCATGGCTCCAGACGTGGGCCTCAACCTGCGGGCACGCCACCAAGGTCTGGAGCAGCGCAGCACTACGCTAGCACATTTCAGGCGATGCAGTCCGATTTTTGGAATTCACCTGATCTGCGGGCAATAGGATGTAGCTGTGCCTAGAGGCGCCTGTCAGTGACTCTCAGGCGAGAGTTCGGCGAGCGCAGCCGCGTCGAGGCGGCCGTCAATCACGTCGCGTGCCACGTCGGCGAGGCGGCTGTTGTGCGCTCGCGCGTGACCACGCATGCTGGCGAAGGCCACGTCCACACTGACATTGCCGCGCTCGGCGAGAACGCCCTTGGCCTGCTCGATCAGTACGCGGCTGTTGAGTGCGCCCTGTAGCTGTTGCACGACCCCGCGCGACTCGCGCATTGCCCGCTCTTGGATCAAGGCCACCGCCGCGATGTCAGCCATCCCCTGTCCGAGCGGCACGTCACGCTCAGCGAGCCGGCCGGTGCCAGCGCGAAACAGATTCAGCGCGCCGATCGTGCGGCTGTGCACCCGCATTGGAATCGCGTGCACCGAGTTGATTCCGCTCTTCACCGCGGCGGGTGCGAAGGTTGGCCAACGCTCGCTGTCGGCGCGCAAGTCCTCGCTGAATACCGGCGTGGAACCGCGATAGCAGTCGAAGCAGGGCCCTTGCTCGTTGCGGGACTGCAGGAGCTCGAGCGCCTCGGTGCGCTCACTGGAAGAGGCCATCACCTGGAGGTTGCCGGCGGCGTTAGCGAGCAGCAGCCCTACCTCCGCGCAGTCCATCAGCTCGAGGCTCCGCTCCACGAGGCGGTGCAGGAACTCGATCACGTCAAAGTGGTCGACCATCGTGTCGGCTAGCTCGACGAAGGTTTCGACAATTCGTTCTTCTCGAGTCATCGCTCAATCTCCTGGCTCCTGCCCATTCGAACGAATCCTATTATGGCGCGCCGTTCGGCAGCGGCACGAGCACGTCATCGTACGCCGGGAAGGCGCAGGCGACGTGCGACGATGTCCTCGGCGACCTCGCGCAGCGGACGATCGTTGGCAAACGCAAAGGCCCTCAGGCGCACGAATGCCTCGTCCAATGACACCTCGAGCTGGACGGAGAGGATGCCTGTCGCCTGGTGGATCTCAGCCCAGTGCGCCGGCTCGTCGGCCAGAAGCACATGCAGATCCTCGGCGGGGGCTCCCGCCTGCAGGCCGAGAATAGTTTGGGTTGCCACTTCGGCGAGCACCAGTCCAAGGGCCAGCTCCTCATCCCCCAGCGTCGCAGGGCGGTCACGGTAGAGCACCAGTACGCCGAGGCCCACCGCGCCTAACTGCAGAGGAAATGCGAATACCGCGCGCACGCCTGCCTGCACGCCGGCGTGCGCGAACGCCGGCCAGCGCACCTGCACCGGATCGGCAAGGTCTGCCTCCAGCACCGGCTCCATGTCGCGCCACGCGTCGACGCACGGGCCCTCGCCAAGGGTCAGCTGGAGCTCCTGCACCGCTTCGATCCCCGCCTCGCTGACGCCTGCTGTGCCTCGCAGCTCGCCATCCGCCATCAAGGAAACCCCGGCGCCGCTCAGCGAGAGGAGCGCCCCAGCCGCTCCGCACACGCGGTCGACCATCGAAGCGGTACCGCCAGGGTCGGCGTCCGCCATCGCCTTCAGCACGACGCTCAAACGTTCGCTTGCCACTGGGCCACCATACGCGCCGCGCGTCGGGCACCTATGCCGCCCTGGAAATCGAGCGGCTAGATGAAGCCCGGCTATGACCAAAGTTGGACTGCGTTAGCTGCAAACGTCTCCGACGCAAGCCATGAACGCCTCGACTACGCGTGCGTCGAACTGGGCTCCACTGGCGCGTGTTATCTCCGCGATCGCGTGCTCCGCGGGAAGCGCCTCTTTGTATGGCCGCGCGTGTGTGATCGCATCGAACACGTCTGCAACAGCAACAATTCTCCCCGCGATCGGAACCGCCGATGCGCGGAGCCCGGCGGGGTAGCCGGCGCCGTCCCAGCGCTCATGGTGGGTAAGCGCGATCTCCCGAGCCATGCCGAGCACGGGGTACTCGCTCTCGCCCAGGATGTGTGCACCAATCGTGGTGTGGGTCTTCATCACAGCCTGCTCGCCGTCCGATAGCCCGCTCGGCTTCAGAAGGATCTGATCTGGAATGCCCAGCTTGCCGATATCGTGCAGCGGCGCGGCAAGTCGGATCGTCGCCTGTTCCTGGGAGCCCATGCCCAACTCTCGGGCGATGAGCTCCGCCAGCACCGCCACCCGTTCGGTGTGTTGGTGTGTGTCGTCATCGCGACACTCGCCCGCGAGCGCGAGGTGCGCGAGATCCTCGAGTCTCGCCGCCTGCAGTTCCTCCTCGGCGAGAGTTTGCGCACTGATGTCGCGCACGATCTCGGCGATGCCGAGTAACTCGCCGGACGGTGCGTTGATCGGCGACATCACCAACGAGACGCTCAGCAGTCGCCCATCCTTGGTCAGCCGTTCGGCATTGGTTCGCTCGGTTCGCCCGTCGGTCAGCGTCCTCGCGATGAGGGCTCGCGCCTGCTCACGGCCGGCGGCAGGCGAGAGCATGCTCACCCGCTGCCCGACCGCCTCTCTTTGGGAATAGCCGAACAGCCGTTCGGCGCCCTGGCTCCAGCTCGTGATCTGTCCCTCCGGTGAAAGAACGATGACCGCGTCGTCGGAGGACTTCACGAGCGCGGCGAGCTGCAGCGCCGTCGAAAGCTCCAGCGCCCGTAGGCTGCCGATGCGAGCGAAGCCAGCGGCGGTAAGGGCCTGCGCGCGGCCGGCACTTCTTGGCTTTGAGGCGAAGGTCACGCTGGTCAATCGCTACGTAAACGCAGGGAGGGTGCCTGAACACCATACGCTCATTTTGGAAACAGTTCCAAAGAACCGTATCTAAGGCACGCGGCCGGCACATGCGCGCTGGAGCTTAGCTCCGCGAATCAATCGTCCATAACGGTGTGTGTATGTGCAGGCCGAGCGCCAGCAGTCGAGGCAGAACATGCCGCTTATGCACGCCCGCCGCCCAAGGCTGGTCCCGCCCCTGATCGTCGTCGTCCTGACGGCGTGCGCGATCGCGGCTGTGTGGCTACTGATCGCGCGAGAGGACTCAAGTCGGGCGGACCAGCTCCGTGCCGCCTCAGCCACGCTCGCCCTCTCTGATCTGCAGTCCGCGCCGTTCACCGCCGAACCTAGAGCCGTCGGCGACCCAGCGGCGGCGAGCCTTTCCAACATCCAAACCGATCGGCGCTCGATTTCCAGGAGCCTGATGGCACGCTCGCAGAGCCTGGTTGCGCCCAGCCTGCTCTCAAGCGGCCGGTCTGATCTGGTTGCGATCGAGCCCGTGGTTACGCAGATCTACGCTATCGCCGTGTTGCCGGGAGGCCTTGCAGCCCAAGGCCGTCGCATTTCGCTGCTACAGGGGCGTTTGACAGCCCGCTCCAAGAACCTTGCTGCCGTCCTTGCCAAGATCGAGAGACGCGACGCCTCGAGCGCCGAGCGCGCTCGCTTGCAGGCAAAGCTGGGTGCTGCCGCGACGATGGTACTCCTGCTGCTCGCGTTCCTCTACTTCTACTTCCGCGCGATCATCACCCATGAGGCGGTCGAGCGTCTCGCGCTGGAGAACAAGGGCCTCCTTGACATCAGTCGCGTCGAGGCGAGAACAGACGCGTTGACCGGTCTCGGAAACCGGCGGGCGCTCGCCAGCGCCTTGGCCGAATCAACCGCAACTCCATGCGCACGACCGGAACACCTCCTGGCGATATTCGACCTCGATGGCTTCAAGGAGTACAACGACTCGTTCGGTCACGCTGCCGGCGATGCGCTGCTGCACCGGCTCGGTCACAGGCTCGCGGTGGCCGGTGGACGCGACGTCACCTATCGCATGGGCGGGGACGAGTTCTGCATGCTCGCCTCCTGTGCACCACATGCGGCCGCGCAACTGCTCAATGACACGGTCGCGGCACTGGAAGACGGTGGCGGTGGGTGGCACGTCAGCTGCTCGCACGGCGCTGTCTGGATCCCCTCAGAAGCAGACACGGAGAGCCGCGCTTTGAAGCTCGCTGACGACCGGATGTACCGGGACAAGAGGCGAACACGGCGATCCCGCGCGGCTCTCGCGAACTACGACCCGGCTCAGCCGATTGTGTCGGCGTCTATCGCAAAGCGGTAGCGGGCGCTGCAGTGAGCTCGCGGCGAGAGGAGACGCCGAGCTTGCGGTAGATGTTGCTCGCGTGTGTTCGCACTGTCTCGATCCCGACCTGGAGCTCTACGGCTATCTGGGCGTTCGAGCGATTCAGGGCCAGCAGCGGAAGTACTTCGGCCTCGCGCACGGTCAGCAGCTGCCGTGTGGCGGACGGGGGGCGGAACGCGCTTGCGCGCGGGGTCACCTGCAGCCCACGTGAGGCGAGGTGGATCGTATTGAGCACGTCGCGTGACTGTGTGCCTCGGCCTAGACAGGCGCTCGCGCCGAACGCGAGCAGTTGCGCGCATTGCACCTCCGAAGGGTCGCCGGCCAGAAGCACGATTCGAGTGTCGGGATGTCTAACGCTCAACTCGCGGACCTCGGCCGGGTTCCTCAAGGTGTCCAGGTTCAGAACTGCCACAACCGGTCGGTGCGCCTGAAGGACCACCGAGATCCGATCGTGGGCGACATCCGCGGCGAGGATCGTGAGGCTTGAATCGCCCTCTATCAGCTCACGAAGCCCACCGGCGAGGAGATCGTCGAAATGAGCGAGGACAACAGTGGTGGGGGTAAGTGGCGTCAAGAAGCTCCATATGCGCCGGGCGCACAGTCTCCTATCGACACGAATACGGCTGAGGGGGAGTCCGGCATCCCCCGGATGTCCCCTGGCCCTCACCCCGACACCACTCGCGCGGGGGGAAGAGCCAGACCAAGCGCGGCCTCAGGCTGTAGTCATGGCTCGTGTTCTCCTCGCCGGACTAATCGCGACGGTGCTTACGCTTGCGGCGGGCGCCGACGCTCACGCCTCGAGCGTAAGACATACGAAGGCCTCGACTCGAGCTCTAGTGCTCGACAAGCTTGCGGGCCGTGGTCCCGTGGTCCTCGCCACGGCGGTGGCTGAGAGCTACTGGAACGCGGTGCCATGTGGCGGGCAGATTGCGGTGCTCACCAACCTCTCCGTGCCGTCCAGCCTCGAACCGACAACTGACGGCTGGGTCACATTCGAATCCTCGCTGGGAGAGAACGATCTCGAAGCCCCCGCCAATACCTACACGCACTGCACGATCTCACTCGCTCACTGGCAGTGGCCCACGCGCAGATCCATGGTCGCGGACTGGAACATGTTCTGCCTGACCTTGACACATGAGGTCGGTCATCTGCTCGGCCACAAACACTCGCTTACCCGCGGCAGCGTTATGGCACCGGTCTTCACCAGCGAAGCCAACGTCCCCGAGGTCTGTCGGGCGACACGAGTGCAACCCGGACGCACCGTCGCTCGGCGCAAAGGTCATTGACCAACGACTCTGCGGCGCACTCGGCGCTCAACCCTCGTCAATCGTCACCGGCGTGCCAGGCACGATGCGCGTAGACAGCCAGTCGATACTCGCGGTGGCAAGACGAACACAACCGTGCGAGGCGGCAGTGCCCAGTGTGCCACCGAGGTTTTCCCGTCCATGGATGGCGATCTGCCCCGGCCCGCCTTCGAATTCCTGCAACACGTTCGAGCGCGCGCTGAGAGCCAGCGCGAACGGACCGCCCGTCTCGGAGGGCGTCATTCGCAGGACCTCCTCCACGAAGAATTCCCCCGTTGGTGTCGGCGTCGAGGGCTTGCCCACCACCGCGGTGAAGTCTCCCGCGAGCATGCCATCTCGATAGGCCTTCACGCGGCGGGCCGCGAGGTCGACCACGATCCGCCAGGGGGTCACCAGCAGTCGCGTGCCGGACTGGCTGATCCACCCGGTCAACCCGTCGGGGCGACCGGGAAGCATCACGCGCAGCCATTGTGCACCCCCGGCGCCGATAACGCGCGAGAGCACGGGCAGCGTCGTCTGCTCGCCCGTAATCGGCCGACGGTCGGCCACCGGTGCGACCGATGGGGATCCCACGTCTGGGGCCTGGTGGGCCACCTGTGGGGCGAGTAGCGCAACGAGTTCCGTGGTCGCCTGTACCCGCTTCGGGGAGCCAGCCCCGAGTGCTGAGTTCGCTGTCGTGGTACTGGTCACGCCGGCAAGGCAAACGGCCGCCAGCGCGAGCCGGGCGAACCGCCCGAGTCGCCTCCAGCCCCGTCGTCGGTATGCCGAGCCGGCCACTGGGTTGCTGGTTGTATATGTCATCGGCTCAGCCCGTGAACGCGCCGCGCTTGTTGGGGAGGGCCGGTCGGGCTCTGGGGTGTGGCTTGGACGGCTTCTTGTGCCTGCCTTTGCGCGCGGCGCCGCGTTTGCCCGTAGTCCTCGATCCGATCGGCGGGCGTGGGAGCGCCGTCGTCCCGGGGCCGGTGGGCGCGCTTCCCGGGCTCGCTGGGGCGGTTGCTCCCGGAATCCCCGCTGCGAGTTCTGCGGGGGT
The DNA here is from genome assembly GCA_036513795.1 of Solirubrobacteraceae bacterium. Lineage (GTDB taxonomy): Bacteria > Actinomycetota > Thermoleophilia > Solirubrobacterales > Solirubrobacteraceae > Palsa-744. The sequence continues at coordinate 7,912 of DATBYJ010000061.1, forward strand.
GATCGTTTCGCCTCCGCCGCCTTCGCCAGTTGTGCTAGAGGCGCAGTTGGAGGTTGTGATCGTGTTGGTGTCCAGGTTCACCGCGCCGGTGCTCGCAAGCAGCCTGCCGTGGATCGTGGCGGCCGTGTTGGCGGTGATCGTCGCCGAGGCCATGATCGTGCCGACGAAGCTTGTGCCGGTTCCCAGCGTGGCCGAGGAACCCACCTGCCAAAAGACATTGCAAGCCTGAGCACCGCCCGTGAGCACCACGCTGGTGTTCGAGCCGGTGATCAGCGTCGAGCCGATCTGGAAAATAAAGACCGCATTGGGGTTGCCCTCAGCGTCGAGCGTGACGGTCCCCGATGAGAGCAGCAACGAACTGCTTGCCGTGCGTACGCCCGGGAGGAACACCTGGCCTGAGAGGTCGGTGCCGGCCGAACCGTTACTCGGACGAGATGCTGCATTGTTGTAGGCGGTAGTCAGCGCATTCTTGGCGCCGACCGCCACCGCGTCGTCGACATGCGTCGCGCCCAGCACGTGTGGCGCACCGGTTACCGACGAGCCGGGGCTGAGTCCGAGGTCACCGAACATTGTCGTGGGGCCAGTGTTGGTGACGGTCGAGCCGCCCAACACGGAGAAGCTGGCCGCCGTGCTGAGGCCGACGGTTGCCGTGGCGCCGAGCGCGCTGGCGGCGAACACCAGTGCGCAGCCGGCACCCAGCAGGAGGAGTGCCGCTACGCGACGGATAGCAGTGCTACCGCCACCGAGGCGAGCAATTGGTCGCCGGCATGCTGCGAGAGAGCCGCTCGACGGCGGCTCATACTTCGGGACGCCTCGTGTCATAGGGCGTCTCCTGACTGCGGCGCCCAGCGCCGCGCTAGAGAGGGAATGGCTCCCCGGTCTGATCGACCTGCTGATCTACCCGACCGGTTGCCAACCCAACTTGATGCTGATAGTCGGCAATTAGAACAGACGTCCAGTGCGCTCGAGCGCTACCAGACCCGAAGAGGCAGCTCCCGCAACAACAAGCGGCGCTGCCCCAAGATACGGAATCAGTCCGTACTCGCGTCTTGCAAGGAATCTGTCGATGCAGACGGATAATGATGTTGGCTAGCTGATGAGTTCGGGGCGGTTCGATCCGCCAGAGAACGGGCAGACCGAGGAAGCGGCGCCCAAAGGGCCGTCGTCCTCGGCACTCAGCAGGCACGTCCACGTGCCGTCCAAACGTGCTCGCACGGTGCTGGTCGGCGGCCTGATCTTGTTTCTGGGTTTTGCTGCGTCGATCGTGGTTGCTACGGAGTGGCGCTCGAGCGCGGTGGAAGTGAATCGCAGGGCTTTCGGGTCGACAGTTGCCGACCTGGGCGGCGCGCTGGCCGCGAGACTCAGCACGGACATCGGGCTGACGCGTACTATGCGTGCCCACGCAGCGATGGAAGCTCAGGAAAGCGAGGCCGAGTACCAACGGTGGTATGAGGAACTCCAGCGTGGTGCTCCTGCTTCTCCTGATGTAGTCGCTGCGTTTATCCGGGTCGTGCCGGCGAGGGACCTGAGGGCATACCGGCGTCATGTCGAGGTTGACCCAGTGTTCCGACGGCTACTCGGCAGCGATCTCCAGATCCTCCCGCCTGGCAGGCGCTCGAGTTATTGTTTGACAAGCGCGATTGTCGGCAGCGCTGCGGCGCCGAGCGTGTATGGCGGGTTGCTGGACTACTGCGCGCCGTTCGGTATGGGCGCCGGGCGCTCGCCGTACCCCGCCCTGGTGCGGACCACGACCAACACTGGCTCGTTCATTGTTACGCCACTACCTGAAACTGGTAGCCGCTCGCTCGTCGCAATCGCCGCCGCTGTCTATAGGCGCGGAGTGTCGATCGCGACGCCCTCGGCTAGACGAGCGGCGGTAAGGGGGTTTATCGCAACGACCTTCGACAGCACGAGCACGCTCAGCTCCGTGCTCACGGGTCGTCGTTCGCTTACGCTCGCTCTTTATCACCGCAACATCGGTGGACCGCTGCAGCTGATCGGCAGGGCTGGCGCGCACTCGGGCGGGCGCTCGCCCGGCTACGTCTCCACACGCGAGCTGGGAGAAGGGTGGGTCTTGGAGACCACAGGCACGGCAAACGCCTTCGCCTCACCAGACCTACGGGGCTTCGTCGCACTGGGCCTCGGCCTGCTCGTCACATTCCTCGCTTTCCTGCTCCATCGCGTGCTGTCAAGCTCCCGTCAGCGCGCTTGGACCCTTGTCGGCGAGCGGACCGGCGAGCTCGAGTACCTCGCCCTGCACGATCCGCTGACGGACCTGCCCAACAGGATCTTGGTGCTCGACCGCGCCGAACAGATGCTTGCGCGGGCACGCCGTAAGGACCTCCCCGTGACCGCGCTGTTCGTGGACATCGACGGTTTCAAGCAGATCAACGACCGCTACGGCCACCAGGCCGGAGACGAGATCCTGCGCCACGTGGGCGCGCGCCTGAACGCCGTCCTGCGAGACACCGAC
>DATBYJ010000062.1:0-24411 GCA_036513795.1 Solirubrobacteraceae bacterium
ATCGCCTGCTCGTGGCGGTTTGGGGGTGGGCGCCAGCGGCTGGAATAGCGCCCGTAAAGCTGCTGCTGGCGCTCGCGGCCATGTTGATGCTCGTGATTGCGGTCGTGCGGACGGATGCTCGCCGCCGTCGCTCATATGTACGGCTGCAGATCGATGCCTATCGTGCAGATCATGCGAGCTCAGAAGCGCTCGTGACGATGTTCGGCGCCTTGCACAAGCGTCTGTTGCGGCGCTGGTGGCGACGGCTGCTGCTCGGCCAGCCGTCGCTCGCGCTCGAGGTACATCACGAGGCAGGCGAGCCGAACTTGGCGTGGCTCGCTGTCAGCTGTCCGCGCGAGCAGCAACAAATGGTCGAGACAGCGCTACAGGGTGCATATCCAAACTGCCGTCTGCGTCCGGCTGAGCGCCTGCTTGGGGTGGCGCCTGTCGTGCTGCGCTTGAAGAAGCACGCCGAGTTCATCAAGCGGGTGAGGACCGCGGAGCTCTTCGACGGGGAACGCGAGCCAAGCATCAACCGGCTGCTAACCGTGATGGGCGCTTGTAACGAGCCGGCGTTCGTACAGATCGCGCTCACGCCCACGCCAGCCGTATTTGAGGCGTTTGCCAAGCACCTATACAAGCGTCACGAGGCGCGACTGTCCGAGGAACGTCGTGAGCACCTGCTGATCCGTGATCGTTCGCTGGTAGAGGACACTGAGCTCCGAGGCGGTTTGGAGGTACAGCACCGGCCACTGTTCTTCGTCGATCTGCGCGTGATCGCCGGTAAGCGCCTCGTCTGTGAGCAAATCGCCTCGGAGCTACGCGCTGAGGGCGCCGAGAACCGTCTCGTCGAGCGCGGAACCGCCGTGCGTCACGGGCTCTTGCGGCTGTACGGCCGTCGCGTGCTACGCGGTGAGGGAAACCCGCTGCCCTCGTTTCACAAGGGCGTGTTCGCCTCGGCCGAGTTGGCGTCGCTGTGGCAGCTGCCGTCAGTGGACTACTTGACCGTGCCATTTGCACGCAGTGGTCTGCCGCTAGCGCCGGCGGCGCCCGGTGTCCTGCGGCCGGGGAAGGGTCGGGGCACCCTGCGCGACGCGCTCGGTCCGGTCTCGATTCACGTGGAGTTGCGTAGGCAGAACACAGCCGTCCCGGGGACCGTCGAGCAGGGCAAGTCCAGCTATCTGGTGGCAAGCGTCGCCGAAGACCTCCGTCGTGAGCGCTGCGCGGTGATCGTGTTGGACCCCAAGGGCGACGCCGCTGAGGCTGCGGTGAGCGTGGTCGCACCCGAGCGCACCTGCACGCTGCTTGATCTAGCCCACCCGACCTGCGGCTTCAACCCACTGGCGGTGGATGCGCCGGCCGACGTGATCGCGGACTACGTCGTGGCAGCGTTGAAGAACCTATTTACCGATGCTGACATCAGAGCTTCATCCGATCGCTATCTGCGCAACGCGATCATTGCCGTGCTCGCCTACGACCGTGACTGCACATTGTGGGATGCCGCTCGCCTACTGTCGGTTGGCGAGGAGGGATATGCCTATCGCAGCAGCGTGGGAGCGCGGGTGCGAACGCTACCTGAGTTCAAGGAGATCTCCGAGTTCTTCACTGCGGAGCTCGCGGCGCAGCTTGCGGACGCCCGCAGTACCACTACGGCCAAGTTGGATGCACCGGTAAACAAGCTCGCCCGCTTGCTCAACTCACCGTCGATCAAGCGAGTACTTCTCAACGATGCGCTGAGGATCGACTTCGACCGCGTGATCGCCGCTGGCGAGGTGCTCGTCGTGAAGGGAGCATTGGGCGCCATGGGCGCCGGTAACACCTCCGTGCTGATGCAGCTGCTCGTGGGCATGCTCGATGCGGCGCTAGCTCGTCAACAGGATCTCGTCCCCGCCCAGCAACGGGTCGCGGTCGCCCTCAAGGTTGACGAGGCGCCGCTTGTCATCAATCGCGGCTTCGCCGAGACGATGGCGCTCAAGCGCTCGGCCGGCCTGGAGACGGTCGCCTGCTGGCAGACGGACGCGCAGTGGACCGAACGGGAGGTACGCGATCAACTGGACGCGCTGTTCGCGCATCGCGTGTATTTCGCGACTGCCTCTGTGAAGGACGCGCGTGACGCGGTTGACCTGACGATGGCCGAGTTCTCGGACATGGTCAGGCCAGGAATCGTGCGGCTGTCAAGCCTCGGACACCCCGACGTACGGTTGCATTTGCCCAAGCACCACGCCGTCGTAAGCTGGGTGACCCCTCACGGGCGCCAGGCGCCATTCATCGCGCAGACGATCCCATTGACGGTCGATCGCGAGCGCCTGGCGCTACACGCCACACGTCAGCGCGAGCGGGGCGGACGTCACCGCTCGGATCTTCGCCAGCCACACTGGGACCGCACATCCGGTGCGGCGAGCGATCAGCAGTCGGCAAATGCACCTGCTGATCGAACGCAGGGACGGACCGAGGTGATTGGCAGGCGAGCCAATTGGGCGGCGCAAACCTTGCCACCAACGCCCGCCGATAGCTATCGCGAGCTCGTCGAGCTAGACGGTGCGCACAGCGTGCGCTGGGCCAAGCTGGTCTCATTGCCGCGAGCGCTAGCCGTCGATCAGCTCGACCTGGAAATGCTCGCGCTGATTGCCGCGATGCGTCATGTGCTTACCAGCCAGCTCCATCGCCGGTTCAATCAGGGGCGCTCCGCCACAACGACACAGCGGCGATTGAAGCGCCTCAGCGACGCTGGATTGGTGGAGCGCTTCCAGTTTCATCGTCGCGACGGCGGCGGAATACCCATGTGTTATGTGATCGCCGCCGCTGGCCTCAAGGTGCTGAACGACAGCGGACGGTCGGATCTAGCGAGCGACGAGGCAGCCGTCGCTGCTGACGTACGGCGGCAAACCGCCAACGGCGCGGGCGAGACAGCCCTGCGACAGGCTTGCCACGATGTGCACGTCAGTGGCTGGGTGCTGGCGCTCGCAGAGACCCTCGACGGGTCCCACTCGCGGTTGCGCGGTCCGCAAGCGTCGGTGCTCTCACCTCCCTCTCGATCGGGGGCTCACGGGCAAGTGGCACTTGGTCCGCGTGATCTGCGGCTGCCGGGAGGGCGCACGCCACACGATTTTCTCCGATCGGACGGCTCCGGCCAGAGACTGGAGGTGGAGCAGTTCGAGACACTCCGTCCTGATGCCACGATCGAGGTTGCTGGTGTCGCCGAGCGGCGGGCGGCAATCGACCTACTAGTTGAGCGCGAGGACCGGCTGTCGGGTCCGGGAATCACCCGCAAGCTACAGCGTTATGACCACTTCCTGTCTGGCTGGTCAGTGCATACCCAGCGCTATGGCCGTCGGGCTGAGGCCACGCCGGCGGTTCTGTTCGTGTCACGAGATCGTGCCCGAGCGCGTGCGTGCGCGAGAGCCGCCGACCAGGTGCTGCGTGCCTGTCGCGCGTATGCCGGCGAGTACCCGCTCGACTGGGAGTACCCAGGGAGGCAGCGGATCATGTTCGTGGCCGAGCGTGACGCGCATGAGCACCTCCTGTGGGGCTACACAGTCCCCGGCTTGCCGCCCGACGTTCGTGTCACGGCTGCCCACGGCGATCCCCGTGCTGGAGAGGCTGCGGCGGAGCCTTGCGAGATCCTCGTCCTCGGCTGAGTAGGAGCCGTATGGGCTTCAGCGGGGACGCCCTCCAGGGGCGCCCCCGCCGATGCTCCGATGCTCAGAAGACGAGATCATCCCCGTCGGCGCCGACACCCACCCCGACGAGCTCGCGGTCACCCTCGCCGGAGTCGCCGTCACCCCGATCCTCACCCGACAGGCCGTCTTGCGCACGCTCGCCTGGGCTGTCCAGGAACTGGACCGTGTCGGCAACTACGGTCACCGCCTGGCGGCGCTCCTGCTCGGCGGTCTCCCACTCGCGCCACTCCAGCCGTCCATCGATCGCCACGCGGCTGCCGCGGCGCATGTAGTGGCTGACGTTCTCGCCTCGCGCCCCGTACACGCTCACGTCGAAGAAGTTCGGACGCTCCACGAACTCTCCGTCGGGGTCCTTCCTGCTCGAGTTGCAGGCGAGGCGCAGGCTGCAGACGCTAGTCCCGGACGGCAAGGCACGCAGCTCGGGGTCCCGTGTCAGACGTCCAACTAGAACGACGCGGTTGATGCTGAAGTAGGCCATGATCAACTCCATTGCTCGATGATTGACCCCCCATCACCAAGCTACGCAACGCTTGGGACGGTACTCGCGCTCGGGGGCTGTGCTGTCTCGCTGGCTTCGAGCAGTGTCTCGAGGCCAACCACAGTCACCGTCTCCTCAGCTTGCGCTGCCGCGATTGCTCGGGCAAGTGCCCGTCGGACATCTTTGGCAGCCAGGTAGAGCGTGCCTGCAACACAACTGCAGCGCGCCCAAGCCCTGCAGATCTCCAGTAGCCGCTGTGGCGCCTTGACTGTCAGCTCGACCTCGATCGCGACGGGCAGAGACTCCTGTGGGTCATCTGGCCACAGGACCAGGTCGGGGCGGTGTAGCAGTGGGCCGCCAGTGGGCGCCTCGCCGAGGCGTGCACTTGCCAGTGCGCCACCGATGCGGCGCTCTTCGCGACGGAGCTCGCGCTCACCCATCACCTCGTGGTCCGGATAGGCCCGCTCGAGCGCGGCTGCCACTTCAGCACAGGCGATTGTGTGTGGGGCATTGGCGACGCTGACTCGGCACGGCTTCAAACCGTGCAGGCCCGACTCTTGCAGCCCGGCGCGGGTGATCGCGTACAGGGTCGGGGCGTCGGCGAGTACGCGTCTGCGCGTAAGCAGGCCTGCCTGCTCGGCCGCGCGCAGCTGGGCGCGCGCGGAGGCGATCGTTCGATCGTCGTGTCGCGCCAGCGCCTCGGCGGTGACGGCGCCGAGGCGTCCGGCCCAGTGCACGATCGCCAGACGCTCGGATGCGGGTGATGTCTTGGTTTCCAGAAGCATGTGCTCCTCCTTGCCGTGATCGTTTGACTATGTGGTGGGCGATGGCGCGGGGCGGTGCCGCCCATCGGAGTGCCGCCCAGCGTCGGCTCAGCCGCGAAGGGCGGGCGAGAACATCTGTGCGATGCGAGTGTTGCCGGCGTGTTCCAACTCGAGTACCGCGCCCCAGCCGCGCTCCAGGCTCATCACCTGACCCGGCTCAAGCACCGGCTTGTGGGTTCTGGTGCGTGTTGTCTTGCCGTCGCTGTGTCGCGAGACCTTCCACGTGCCCACGGTGCCTGCGACGTTTGAGATCAGCTCGGCTGAGCTCGGCACCACCTGGCGGTGGGCAATCAGCACCGCGAGGTTGCCTAGTATCTGCTCGAGCAACCTCTCCTGTCCAGGGAGCCTGAGATCGGATAGCTCCTGCGTCCCCAACAGTAGGCTGAAACCGGCCGAGCGGGCGCGGCCGAACAGCCTCACGACGTGTTCGGCGGCGATTGCGGAGAACTCGTCGATTACCACCAGCGCGGGGATTGGTCTCTGCTGGCACGCTGCGGCAGTGGTCTGCAAGTCCTGGACAATTGCGCTGCCGAGCATCTGGCTGAGCAGCGGGCGGCTATCGGACTTAAGGCTGAAATACACGACCGCCCGGTTGCGCACCGCTGCGAGCAGGTCGAACTGTTCGGCGCCCGGCGTGTCGGGGTCTAGCCACTTGCCGACCTCTGACTCAGCGAGGATCGCCAGTCGATCGCGGACGCCAGCAAGGTCGCTTTGTTGGCGCGAGGACAGTGAGTCGAGATAGGCGAACGTGGCGTTCGCCTGCTCACCAGGCACGAGCCGCGTGAGCGACTCCAAGCGCGCCGGTACCAAATGCTCGACGATCGTGCTGAGGCTCACTCCAACCTCGGCACGGCGCAACGCGCGCACCACGTGCCCTAGATACCGTTGGGCCTGGCGCAGGTAGTGCGGCTCGGTGAAGCGCTCACCGGCCAATAGCTTGTCGGCGATCTCGGTCTCGCTTCCCCGCCCATAGGGGTTGTAAATGTGGCTGCCCTCCGGCGTCCATGCGATGAACGAGCTACCGGCTGCAAGCGCGGCGCGGCGCACCTGCTCATGCATGTCACGATCTCCCTTAGGGTCGACCACGACCGCTGCCATCCCGCGTTCGATCGCACGCGCGGCGATCCAGCTCTGTGTGACCGTCTTACCGGAGCCAGTCGCCCCAACCACGAGCGTGTGCCTACCACCGTGGCTAGCGTCGAATGGGATCGACACTTTGCGATTACGCTGATCCCAGCCCAACACCAGTCGCTGGTCTCGCACCCACCGCGGTCTGTCCACAGCTTCGCGGACACGCAGTACGGCGGCGAGCATTAGCGTGCGGGCGAACTGCAGCGGCGTGCGACGGGCAGCGGCGATGCCGGCCAAATCTGCGCCGCTATCGATGTCTTCGCGGTGCCAGCGGCGACTGCGGACACTCGCAAACAGGGCCGCGAGCGCCAGTGTGAACCACCAGCCGCCAAGTCCGGGCTCGACTGCCAGCAGAGCGATGAAAGCCGCCGTTGCCCAGCTCCAGTGGAGATGGCAGTCGCGCATCCGGCGTGCGGCGAGTACCCCCAGAGCCAGACCTAGAGCACAATGGATGGCTGCTCCAGCGAGCCAGTGGGTCAGTTCTGCGAGAACTGCATGGACATTGCGTTCGCTTTCTAGGAAAGCGCTTGAAGAGCGCATTGCGCACTCCTTTCAGGGCCGGTCATCAGAGCAGGCCCGTTCGGACCGGCGCGAGCCGGTCATGGGTTGGTTAACGAGCGATGGCGAGCCAGTGGGCTCGCCATCGCGGCTGTGGATGGTGCATCTGGGGCTGCTTTCAGCCCGTCAGGTGGTGCGAACGAATGTCAGGTGAGCGCGAACGGCCGTCAGGCCGCTGGCACCAAAGTGCTTGCCTGCTACGCCCGGGCGTAGTCGTCGGTGACGCGTACGATGTCGTGCTCGTCCGAAGGTGAGCTGGCGTCGGTGTGTTGCCAGATCTCGGCTACCACACCCCAAGTGTCGAGTCCGATCAGGCGGTGACGCTCGCCAAGTGCGAGCCGCAGCGTCTCACCAGCGTCATATCTATGCATTGATGGTTCCTCGTCGCCTGGGCCTCGGCTGATGCCGACTGGTCCCTCGAGGATCCGCCATATCTCACTGCGTTTGAGGTGGTATTGCCACGACAGACGCCGGCCGGGCGCGACAATCAGGATCTTCGGGCTCAATGTCGAGGATGGGCCGATCTCATCGAGTCTTACATCCGGGAAGTAGATGCGGATGAATGTCTGAATGTCGGTCTTGGAGATCAGCAGGAACCCGCCCCATGGCCGGGTTAGGTCCTCGCTGAGGACGGTCAGTCCGGCGCTGGCCTGTAGCGCTCTTGCTCGCGACACCACCGCGCTCATCTGTGAGGGCATCGTCGTCCCCATGTGTTGCGAGCCTACCGCGCGCCTCGGTCCTATGGCAGCGGTTGCGTCTCGCCGTCGTCTCGCTGACAGAGCGACGCCTACCGCAGCCGATAGCCAACACCCCAGACGTTGATCACCCAACAACGGGCGTTATCTGGGGCTAGCCGGTGGCGTAGCCGGCTGGCGTGGCTGTCGAGGGTGCGGGTCGATCCGCCCGAGCGGTACTGCCAGACGGCACGCAGCAGCTCATCCCGTGCGAACACTCTGTCTGGCTCGCGCGCCAGGTGCACGAGCAACTCGTACTCCATCCGTCGAAGGGTCACCCGGCGGCCCTCGAGCGCAACCGCGTGCGTGCGCGTATCGACCGCCAAGGACCCGACCTCGATCAGGCACGGATCGCTGGGCACGACCGTGGTGCGGCGCAAGACTGCGCGCACGCGTGCTCTCAACTCGAGATAGGTGGATCCTCGTGCCAGGAAATCGTCGGCACCAGCTTCGAAGGCACGCAGCATGTCGAGCTCGCGCGCCGCAGGGCCGAGGACGATCGCCGGCAGTGCTCGGTCCCAAGGGGTGCCGGCATGAGCTGGTAGGCGGATCTCCTGGAGTAGCCCAAGCGCCCCGCGTGGCGAGTCCAGCCAGCCGAGCACGGCCAGTTGTGGGCTACTGGCGCGCGCGAGGATGCGAGCGTGCTCGGCGCTACGGGCCAGCTCGACGCTGAAGCCGTCAGCGATGAGTTGCTCGGTGATCGCTTGACCGAGCTGACGGTCTGACTCGACCACGAGGATTGGCCCGCGATGCTCTGCATTCATCAGAGCTCGACCTCGCGCGGACTAATCCCGAGGCCGTCTCGTGCGATCAACGCGAGCACGTCGGTGTGGATCCAGGGTGTTGGCGCATGCCGCCCGCCCTCGGGCAGCATCCCGATACGCCGGGCCAGCCAGCTTGTCTCGCCGCTTTCGTTGCCCTTGCGGTCGCGCTTGATGCGCCCGCAACGTACGGCGATCTCGCTCATGCTCAGCTCCTCGCGCGCGACTACCGCGAGCACTACTTCGCGCAGGCGCCGGTTGAGCACGATCGGGCTTTGCTGTACGCGGGCGAGCTCGCAACGGAGAACAGCCGTTGAAATCTCAACCCCGTCGTGGAGTGATAGGGCCTGTGCGGTCAATGCCCGCACAGGCTCGTAGCTCTCGGTGGCGGCGATCACCTCGCGGATGCTCACTGGTTCGCCGGCGGGCGTGGCGATGTCCTCGGCGGTGCGCCACCAGCGCAACTCAGGGATCGACATCCCGGTCTCGATTCTCTGCAGGCGATAGCGGCTACCGAGGTGATCGACCGTCTCCGCGGCACTCGGCACGGCAGTTTGACTATGCGTATCGGACTGGTCTGCAAACGGCGTGCAGCACAGGTCCTCATCGTTCAGAAGCCGACAGCGATGGCGTCCTGTGGTGGCGTCGCACAGATAGGCGGCGCAGACAACTGCCGCGTTCTCCACAGGCTCATCGGCTGCCAGATGAGCCACCACCCGCAGGTCTTCCAGGGTGGTGCGATCACGGTCGAGAACGAGCATGCTTCCCGCTGCGCCGGGTCGGGCAACGACCTCACGTCGATTGCCGCTCCGGTCGGTGTAGTGGCCGAGTAGACGCTGGTCCTGGCCGCGACGGACCTGCTTGTGTGTGCGGCGGTGCTGATGGCGTGGCGGCGTGGCGAAGTCGCTCCTGGCGGCTCGACGCTGGTTGGTGGGTGTGGGTGAGAGGGTCGGTGTCATGGCGATCTCCTGCTGGTCTGGGTGTGATCGGACAGCGGCGTACGAGTTGCGTCGGGCGGCTTGTAGGGAGCCGCAGGGGAGTCCGTCAAGCGGCTCTTGTCGGGGCCGCGTGGATTCGGGCAGCACTCCGAGAACCCCTTGGGGGTTCTCGGAAATCTCGAATCGAGGTGGGCTAGGCAGCCGAACTTGGCGCGAACGCGCTTATCGCAGCGACGTCATCATCGAGCCACTGGCGTCCGGCAAATACTGCTGCGTGCACGGCTGGCCAGCCACGAGGACGAGTCGGTTATGCGTGCTTGCTTGCCGGGGAAGCGGTGAAGGTGCCGGCGTGTGCCGGAATGGCTCAGGGAATGGAGAAAGGAGAGGACGCAAGCGTAGCCAGCGCGATTGACCGGGAGCGCCTGGTGTGGGGATCGCAGCGCCGTTCAGCGCAGTCGCCCTGTCTTCGGGCGCCGCAGTTTGGCTTTCTGATGCCAAATACTCGACCGATTGCGGTGCAGTTGCCCGGCATGTTGACACGAGGGGGACTGCGGCCGGTGAGCTTGTGGAGGGGTGGCGACTGCGAGGCTGGCCCGCCCAGCTGCATTGCCGCACAAGCAACTGCGCCAGCACATTCGCGCCAGATCGTGCGTAAACTGGCGCGCCGCAACCCCAGATCAGCAACGCTGCGCAAGGAGCCGTCGATGCCTGTCAATACAAAAGCGATCGGTAAGGCCTATGAGCCCGTGCTTTACGCGGTGGGCCGGGAGAAGATCAAGGAGTACGCCCGCGCCGTGGGTGAGACCAACCCGCTGCACCTCGAGGTGCAGGCCGCGCGTGCCGCCGGCTATGCAGATGTGGTCGCTCCACCGATGTTCGCCGTCGTGTACAGCGCGCCGTCGGTGGGGCCGCCGATCTTCGACCCTGAGATCGAGCTGAACTTCGCGATGATGGTCCACGGCGGACAGGAGTTCGTATGGGGTCCCCCGGTCGTCGCCGGCGATGAGATCACTACGACTGCGAGCGTCAAGGACATCTCAGAACAGGACGGCCGCGGCTACTACGTATTCGAGTCGATCTCCACCAATCAGCGTGGCGAGCAGGTCTGTCGTGGAACCTGGACGAACATCGTGCGAGGAGTGTGATCGGTATGTCGGAGCTGAAAGCAGGCGAGCAGATCCCAGAGTTGCGTGTCACGCCCGACAGGTTCCTCACAGTGCGCTATGCGGGCGCCTCTGGTGATTTCAACCCAATCCACATCGATGAGGAGTTCGCGCGCGCTGTCGGGTTGCCCGGGCGGATCTTGCACGGCTTGTGGACGATGGCGCAGGTTGCAAGAGCTGAGACTGATGCGGCAGGCGGTCCTGAGCACCTCAAGCGTTTGTCGGTCCAGTTCCGCGGTATGGGTGTACCCGAGCAGGAGGTTCTCGTCACCGGCACCGTACGCGAGGTCAGCGACGGTCGTGCGACGGTCGATACAGTCGCCGAACAGGGCGGCAAGCAGATCATCCGTAACGCGGAGGCCGAGCTCGCGCTGTAGGGTCAGCCCGGCTCGGTTCCCGCGGCTGGCGCCCGGTCGGGCGTCAGCCCGCCGCCTACAATCAACTTCATGCTGAGCGCCCGCCAAGAGCACATTCTGTGCAAGGTCGTGGATGACTATCTGCGTACCGGGCAGCCGGTCGCGTCGCGCTCGATTGCCGCCTGCGCCGATCTCGAATGCGGTCCCTCGACGGTGCGCAACGAGCTTTCACTGCTCGAGGAGTACGGGCTGTTGGATCACCCTCACGTTTCCGCTGGGCGCGTTCCAACCGATGCGGGCCACCGCTATGTGGTCGATCGTCTGCTGAGCGCCGAGCATGTGCCGCAGACGCCGCAGCGCCTGGAGCTCTCGCTGATTCGCCGCGAGGTGGACGAGGCGATGCGTGCGGCTACCGAGACGCTCTCGCAAATGACCAATCTGCTCGCAGTTGTCTCTGCGCCCTCAATGAACACGGCGACGATCCGCCACATTGAGGTCCTTGCACTGCAGCCGCAGGTGCTGCTGGTAGTGATCATTACCTCCGCGGGGAACGTCTCGAAGATGTTCGCGACATTCGAGCGTGCGGTTGACCCGGGCCTCGTCGCGTGGTCGGGCGAGTATCTCAACGAGCGGCTCGTAGGGCTGGAACTGGGCGCACGAATGCTCCAGCAACGTCTCATGGACCCGGGCCTCACGCCGACCGAGCTGGGGTTCCTGGAGCACTTCGCCCCGGCATTCGGTGAGCTCGCCTCAGACGGCGAGGACACACTGTTTGTCGATGGGACGGCACGGCTGTTCGAGACCGCCCAGATCGAGGGTTCCACGCACGTGAACGAGCTGATCGACCTGCTCGAGCGGCGGGTGGCGTTGCTACAGGTTTTGCGCGCGGCGCTTGGCGAGCGGGGGGTGTACGTGCGCATCGGACACGAGAACGAGCTACCGGCGATGCATTCGCTTGCGCTCGTCGCGACTGGCTACGGGATGGCCAGGCGCAAGCTCGGGACGGTGTCGTTGATCGGGCCTGTGCGCATGGACTACGCGGGTGCGATCGCCACCGTGCGCGAGGCGGCTCAGCAGCTGTCGCGCTTCGTCGAAGACGCCTACGCCGAGAACTGACCGGAGCGATATGCCGCGTGATCCCTATGAGGTGCTAGGCGTTGCCCGCGACGCCTCCGAGCAACAGATCAAGAAGGCGTTCCGGTCGTTGGCGATGGAGTTGCATCCCGACGTCAATGCTCATGACCCCGACGCCGAGGAGAAGTTCAAGGAGGCAGCGGAGGCAAACGAGATCCTGTCCGATCCGCAGCGGCGTACGACCTACGATCGCTACGGACACGAGGGGCTGCGCTCGGGCGGCTATGCCCCAAACTTTGATGGCTTTGGGTCGATCAGCGATCTCTTCAGTGCATTCTTTGGCGGCGGTGGGGGCGCCCGTGGCGGTCCTGCTCAAGGTGGCGACGCGGCGATCGCGATCGAGCTCGACCTGCTCGAAGCAGCCAATGGCGCCAAAGTCGAGGTGTCCTTCGAGGCGATCGAGCGCTGCGAGCACTGCCACGGCAACGGCGCGGAGCCGGGCACCCCAATCGAGACCTGTGAGCGCTGTGGTGGTGCCGGGCAGCTGCAGGTGGTCACCCGCACGCTACTCGGGCAGATGGTGCGAACGATGGTCTGTGATGTCTGCCACGGCGACGGGCGTGTGCCCACGCAGCCGTGCCACGAATGTCGTGGCCGTGGACGGGTGACGCAGGTACGCACCCTGGAGGTAGATGTCCCGGCGGGCATAGCCGACGGGCAGCGCATCAGGCTGGGTGGTCGTGGACATTCCGGCGAGGCAGGAGCAGCGGATGGCGATCTGTATGTGCTCGTTGGCGTACGCGAGGACAATCGCTTCGTACGGGAAGGCGACGATCTGATCACGGCCATCGATGTCGCCGCGACACAGGCGGCGCTAGGCGGCACGCTTGAGGTGCCAACGCTCGAAGGCACTGCCTCGGTCGAGCTTCCCGCCGGCACCCAGCCGGGGGAAGTGCTCACGCTCCGCGAGCAGGGAATGCCTGCGCTCAGGCGCAGTCGGCGTGGGGATCTGCGCGTTGTGGTCAACGTGATCGTTCCGCGCCGCCTCAGTCTCGAGCAGCGTGAGCTGCTCGAGCGCCTGAATGACAGCCTCAGTGAGGAGAACCTGCGCTCGCAGGAGTCGATGTTCGCGAAGTTGCGCCGCGCGCTGGGCAGCCAAGCGGCGTGATTCGGCTGGCCGTTCGCGTCGGTACCGAACAGGCCGAGATGGTGCTGGCGGAGCTCTTGGAGCTTGCGCCCGCGGGCGTTGAGGAGGTCCAGGTGGGGGTCAACACAGTCGAGTACGCGGTATACGGCGCGCCAGGAGAGCTGCCGAGCCTTCCCGATCTACGTGCTGTGGCGGGGGATGCACTTGTGGAGATCTCTACGAGCGAGCTGGCCGATGACTGGCAGGAGCGCTGGAAGGTGTTTCATCGCGCCATCCTGCTCGAGCCGCCAAGCCTACGCGCGGGCTCCGAGCACACGGTGTCAGCCCTGCATGTGCGTCCGCCGTGGGAGGCTCCCAGTGACTATCGCGATGGTCCGGTACGCGAGATCGTGATCGACCCGGGGCAGGCGTTTGGGACGGGCGCACATGCGAGCACCAGGATGTGCCTTGAGCTGCTGATGGAACTGGTGTCGCGTGAGCCGTCGCGCGGGGGGTTGTTGGACGTGGGCACGGGTTCGGGTGTGCTGGCGATCGCAGCGGCTGCGCTGGGGTTTGCTCCGGTGCTCGGTCTCGACCATGAGCGCGAGAGTGTCGAGGCTGCGCGCGGGAACGCGATCGTGAATGGTGTGGAGATGGAGGTTCGGCGCTTTGAGCTGCGCACGCAGGCGCTGCCCTGGATCGACGGATCAGACGCGCCGCCTGGGCCGATCGTCGTACTTGCGAACCTGCTGCGTCCGCTGCTGTTGGAGCTCGCGAGCACCATGACCGCTGCTCCTACCCACCTGATCGCCAGTGGGCTCCTGCGCGATGAGGTTGACGAGGTCGTGGGCGCTTTTAGTGACCGGCTGGGGTTGTGCGAGCACCAGCGGCGCGCCAGCGGCGAGTGGGCAGCCGTGTGGCTGCAGCCACACTGAGAACCTGCTTCAGGCCGCGTCTGGCATCTCGGTGGCGGCCCGCACGATCGCGCGATACACCAAGTCGATCGCGGGGCGCACGCCATCAGCATCGCCCATCATCGTGGCGGCCGCGCCAAGCGCGGTACCGATCGTCTCGAGCGCCTCGCCATCGTCTCCCGGCTCGGGGTCGCGGCAGGCGGCGATCGCCATTTCGAGCATCGCCCGTGCTTGCTCGACCACGCCGGTAAACAGTGCTGGGCCGACGAGGCTTGCATAGTTGTAGACCCGTGCCAGGCGGCCGGCGAGCTGGATCGAAGGCCCACGTCGTGGCGGCGTCACCGGCGGTAGCCCGTCACCGTCCAGCAGTGCGGCCATCGTGCCACCGAGCATCATGCGCGTGTCTGCTTCATCGAGGCCCGCTTGTGCTGCTACGCGCAGCGCCATATACAGCGTTGTCGCGGGCAGGCCGTACGGGGGGTCTGACGCGAACACGATCCGCTCGATCGGTGCGCGGGCGAGCAGCTCGATCACGTCGAGCGGGAAGAAGCATGAGATGTCGTACAGCACGCCCGGATGCTCAGCTAGGCGCGAGGTCAGGATGCCCTGATCGCAGATCGCGCCGTGGGCGAGGATGAGGACTGCGCCTGGGTGGCGCAGCGCGAGATCCGCGAGCCCGTCCGCAAGCGGTGGCAACCCGCGGCCGGCGTGAATAAGGATCGGGACGCGGGCCATTTCGGCGAGGGCGAAGACCTCCTCCATCTCCGGGCCATCGAACTTGAAGTCCTGGGCCCGCGGATGCAGCTTGATGCCACGTGCCCCAATCGCGAGGCAGCGTTCGGCCTCCGCAAGCGGCGCTTCGGCTGGGTCCAGGCGACAGAACGGCACGAGCCTGCCTTTACTTTGAGCGGCCCACTCGAACACCCGGTCGTTGGGGAGGCTGTATGACGGTTTGCGCTCGGGGTCGTGCAGCGGGAAAACGCACGCCCGGCGAGCATCGGCGGCGTCGAGCTGGGAGAGCAACTGCTCGGGCGTGAGTGAGCGGCCGTCCTCGTCTAGGCCGAGATGGGTGTGTGCGTCGATCACTTCTGTGTTCGCCGGGCGCAGGCGCTCCGTTTCCGCGAGGAATGGCGCGAGCGCGCGAGCGTACAGGGTGCTGTCCACGCCCTGCACCTTATTGTGTAGCTGTGGCCTGGCAGGTGGTGATCGCTGGTGGCGGCTTTGGCGGCTTTTACGCTGCGCGTGCGCTTGAGCGCCTGCTACCGGCGCAGAGCGCGCGTGTGACGCTCGTCAACGACGCCAACTTCATGCTCTACACGCCACTTTTGCCGGGCGCCGCCGGGGGAACGCTCGACCCGCGCCACGTGGTTGTCTCACTGCGCTCACAGCTGCGTCGTACGGAGCTCGTGATCGGGCGCGTTACCGGTGCAGATCCATCGCGAGGGACTGTCGGCGTGCAGCGAATCGACGGCGAGCAGCTCGATCTGCACTACGACCAACTAGTCGTCGCGCTCGGCTCTGTCTCGCGCACACTGCCGATCCCCGGGCTGGCTGAACACGCGATCGGATTGAAGTCATTGTCGGATGCCACGGCGCTGCGCAATCAGGTGTTGAGTTGTCTTGACATCGCCGAGTCCGTCGAGGACCCGGCATTGCGCGCCGAGTACCTGGGATTCGTGTTCGTGGGCGCCGGTTACGCCGGGGTGGAGGGACTGGCCGACCTGCAGGATTTCGCCGTGCAGGCGATCGAGCTGTATCCCCGCTGTCGGGCGCAGGGAATGCGTTGGGTGCTGGTCGAGGCGAGGGAGCGGATCATGCAGGAGGTTCCTCCCAGCCTGTCCGAGTTTGCCGAACGTGAGCTGCGGGGGCGGGGGATCGAGCTACGCACCAACACCACGCTGCTCGATCTGAGTGCCCGCGCCGCGACCCTCTCCGGGGGTGAGACGATCGCCACGCGAACGCTCGTCTGGACAGCTGGGGTCAAGCCGAGCCCGGTGGTGGCGCAGCTGGGTCTTCCCCTGGACCGGGAGGGACGGGTGCTGGTCGATTCCTCGATGCGCGTGCAAGCCCCCGTGCCTGCCGTCCCCGGTGAGCAAAGCCTCATCCGTGAGGGCACGCAGGTTTGGGCGATTGGCGACTGTGCCGCAGTGCCCGATGCCTCCAGAGCGGGACAGCCGTGCCCACCGACGGCGCAGCACGCGATCCGCCAAGGGCGACTGGTGGCGCGCAACGTCGCGGCATCGCTGGCGGGCGGTGCTACACGGTCGTTTCGTTATCGGACCAAAGGCGTCGTTGCCGAGCTCGGCCGCAGCCAGGCGGTAGCGATCACGCTTGGCATTCGTTGGCGTGGTCTGCCCGCATGGTTGATCGCGCGTACATATCACCTGCTGCTCATGCCCGGTCTGGAACGCAAGCTGCGTCTGTTGGTGGATTGGAATGTGGCGTTGCTTTTCGGTCGCGATTCATCCTCGCCGGGGCGCTTGGGTAGCCCGACGCCGCTGGAACACGACTAGCAAAGTCACTCATGGCGCACCCTGAGTTGGCGGTGTTGGCGCGATAGCGGCGTATCCTGATTTGCAGATGGCGATACTCGAGCAGATAAAAGTCGATCTGCAGGCGGCGATGCGTGCTGGCGAGAAACACCGTGTCGGCGCACTGAGGCTGGTGCTCTCCGAGCTACAAAAGGCGGCAAAGGAGGGCGCCGATGACGAGCTTGTGGTGCTGCGGCGTGAGCGTAAGCGGCGGCTGGAGGCGGCCAAAGCCTACGACGAAGCCGGACGGGATGACCTCGCGCGCGGCGAGCAGGCCGAGGCACAGCTGATCGATACCTATCTGCCGGCGGAGCTCTCCGACGATGAGCTGGCTGCGATTGTCGAGCAGGCTGTGCGTGACAGCGGGGCAGCCTCGGCCAAGGACATGGGCGCCGCGATGAAGCAGGCGATGGCTGTGGTCGACGGTCGTGCCGACGGTAAGCGCGTGTCCGGGCTCGTACGAGCGGCGCTTGCGGGATGAGGACGCAGATCGAACTGTCAAACGTCGTTGCGGCCGAGCTGGCGGGCAGCCAGGACATGGTGCTGCGTGCACTGGAGGCGCATCTGGACTGCAAGGTCTTCCTCCGCGGCAACCTGCTGACGTTCGACGGCGATGAGACGGAGACGCGTGTGGGCGAGCGCGTCGTGCGTGAGCTCGCCGAGCTGATTGCCGCCGGTCATCAGGTGGGGCCAGGCACGATTGCCGCGGTCACGGGCGCGTTGGATGCCCATGAATCGCCGGCGCGGGTGCTCGAGGATGTGGTCTGGCGCCACCGCGGGCTGCGCGTGGCGCCAAAGACAATCAACCAGAAGCGCTACGTCGACTCGGTGCGCGAGAACACGATTACCTTTGGCGTTGGCCCCGCGGGCACCGGCAAGACGTTTCTCGCGGTGGCGATGGCAGCCGCGGCGCTCTCGCGCCACGAGGTGAATCGCATCATCCTCACGCGTCCCGCGGTGGAGGCAGGCGAGCGTTTGGGGTTCCTGCCCGGCGATTTGATGGCCAAGGTCGACCCGTATCTGCGGCCGCTGTTCGATGCGCTACACGACATGCTCGACCCCGAGAAGGTCTCCCAGCACATCGAGCGTGGAGTCATTGAGATCGCACCGCTGGCGTTCATGCGTGGACGTACACTCAACGACTCCTTCGTGATCCTCGACGAGGCCCAAAACACAACGCCTGAGCAGATGAAGATGTTCCTCACACGTCTTGGCTTCGGCTCGAAAATGGTTGTGACCGGGGACGTCACCCAGGTCGATCTACCGCGTGAGCAGCAGTCTGGCCTGATTGCGGTCGGCGAGGTGCTGGATGCGGTCGAGGAGATCGAGTTCGTTCGCTTCGGCGGTGAGGATGTTGTGCGTCACAAGCTTGTGCAGCGAATCGTGGAGGCTTACGACGTGCACTCCCAGCGCGACGATGCGCCGGTGCGCTCCGGCGTTACGGCGCGCTCAGCGGTCCGCAGCGTCTAGATGGTTGACTCCACAGTCCGGCGGCCCTGGCGGCGATGATCGAGGTTGAGGTGTTCGGTGCGAGCCGCGCTCGTGGGGCGCCGACGGCGCAGCAGATTCTCGGCTTGTGCGAGAAGGCGGCCGCGAGCAGGGGCATCTACGACGCGCACGTCGCACTCGAGTTCGTGGACGCCACTCGCATCCAGGAGTTGAACGCCGAGCATCGTGACAAGCACGCGCCTACTGATGTGTTGTCCTTCCCAATCGATGGAGTGCAGCCACTGAATGGTGCTGAGCTCCCCCGTGAGCTTGGCGACATCGTCATCTGCCCACAGCACACGGTCGATCTTCGTGAGGCCATCGTCCACGGCATGCTGCACCTGCTGGGCATGGATCACGAGACCGACGATGGCGAGATGCTGACGCTGCAGAGTGAGCTGCTGGCTGGGGCCCGCGAGTGACTCGCAGCGGCTTCGTGGCGCTCGCCGGCAGGCCCAACGTTGGCAAGTCGACGTTCGTCAACGCGGTTGTCGGCGAGAAGGTGGCGATCGTCTCTGATCGACCGCAGACGACTAGACGTGCGATCCGCGGCGTCTACCACAGCGACGATTGTCAGATCGTGCTGGTGGACCTACCCGGTGTGCAACGTCCGCGTGACGTGCTGACTGCGCGCATGGCTAAACGCGTGCAGCAGGAGTTGGATGGATCAGATGCGGTGCTGCTGATGCTCAACGCGCAGCAGGGAGTGGGGCCGGGTGACCGCTTTATCGCGAGCACGCTCGTGAGTGCGAACGTGCCGGTGACGATTGCTGTCAACAAGGTCGACCAGCTCTCGCGAGCTGCGCTGATCGTCGTGCTCGAGCAGGCCGTCCAGCTACAGCCCCAGGCAGAGGTCTTCCCGATCTCCGCGCGCACCGGTGTTGGCGTCTGCGAGCTCGTCGAGCATCTGGCCGCGCTAATGCCGGAGGGGCCGTTCATGTACGCCGCGCAGGAAACCAGCGACCAGTCTCAGGAGCTCTTGTTCGCCGAGCTGATCCGCGAGGCGGTCATCAGGCGTACCTTCCAGGAGCTACCGCATGCGGTCGAGGTGGTGGTTGAGGAGATCGCCCATCCCCGCGACAGCTTGGCCACTGTACGAGCGTTGATCTGGGTGGAGAGTGACTCTCAAAAGGGAATCTTGATCGGCGCTCAGGGCCGCATGATCAAGGCGATCGGCTCGGCGGCGCGGCGTGAGCTCGAGCGTGTGCTCGACTGTCGGGTTCACCTCGAGCTGATGGTGCGAGTGCGACGTGACTGGCGTGCTGATGAGGGACTGTTGGATCGACTAGGCATCACCTGAGTGGTTGATGCCTAGTCCTAGGAGACTATGCGTCGGCTGCAGGTGCTGTCGTGGCCTGACGTTCCGATAGCTACATCGGATCTACTCGCAGTAATTACCGCTCGTGTGATTGATTCAACTTGTGAGTGCGCTGTGGTCCGTTTTGGGATACGTTCTGGGCTGAGCCAGCCTCGTGGGGAGGGTATGCATGTCCGCGAAGTACGCGATACTGGGACTCGTAATCGAGCGTCCAGGCTACGGTTACCAGTTGGCACAGCGTTTGGAGGAGCGCTTCGGATCCTCGGCTTTTGCCCCGTCCGGTGTCTACTCGGCGCTGGACCAACTGAGTCGTGATGAATTCGTCCGTGCGGCCGGCGAGATGGGGCTTGGACCAGCGCGGCGAGCGGCGCCGCGGATGATCTACGAGGCGACCGATCAGGGTGTCGATCACTTCGAAGAGTGGATCCTCGGCTCCTCGCCCGCGCCGCCGCTGCGCGATGAGCTGCACATGAAGATTGCCTTGTGTCGACCCAGTAATCTGCCGCGGCTGATCGATCTCGTTTACGGGCAAGAACTCGCATGCCAGGGACGGCTGCGCGATCTCAAAGAGATCGCGCAGACCGCGGCCAACGGCGAGGCGCGCGACTGGGCAGGAATGATGCGGGTGCTGGCCCGTGAGGCCGAGATCGCGCTGTGGAAATCGAGGATCGAGTGGCTCCAAAACGCTCGCGAGCTGCTTGAGGGGTTACGGGCGCAATCACGGCGCTCGCCCGTGCAGCTGCATGGACCCAATTAGAAATTAGTCAGGACTGAATATTCAGAGCCGCCTGTGCGGGCGTCATTGCTGACGGCATGATGGGCACGCGAATGACAGATGAGAACACGAGCGGAGTCCTGCCCGCAGGTGGTAAACGTCGGCATAGGATCGGTTCTCCACGACGACCCGAGCATCGCAACGAGTCGCATGCTGCGGACCCTGTGACGATCGAGTTGTCCAAGGCACAGGTTGACCAGGTCGTCCGTACGGCAGGCGAGGGAGGGACGATGTCGGTGCTGCTGTCGGCGCTGAAAGATCCCAAGTGGACTCTTGCGGTTGACTGCGACGAGTGGTCTTATCCGGCTCAGATGGAGGATCGGCGCCTGTCGCGCTCGCTGCTATCGGGCTTGCTGGTGCTTTCATGCTTCTCCGCCGCAGGAGGCTCGCTGGGGATCGCAGAACTCGCGCGCAGGTTGGACATGAACACGAGCACCACGCACCGCTACGTCACGACGCTCCTGGCTGTGGGATTGGTCGAGCGCGACCCCTCCACGCGCAGGTATCGACTCGCAGCCTGACTAGGACTCGCTATAGCGCGCGCTCGAGCCGCTTGGCGATGTTGCGCACCGCCGCCAGGTCGAGTTGTGCATCCCATACGAATGGGATGCTGATGACGTCGAGATTGCGACGGCGCAGGCGCGCTAGTTGGTTGTGTTGAAAACGCGCGCGGTCGTGTATGGCACGCGCTGCGGCGATCGCTGCCTCGGTCACGGTGTGCCCAGCGGCAAGGTCCGCGGGCACGGTCGCGACGCTCTCCTGGGTGTAGGCA
This sequence comes from Solirubrobacteraceae bacterium, assembly GCA_036513795.1. Taxonomy (GTDB): domain Bacteria; phylum Actinomycetota; class Thermoleophilia; order Solirubrobacterales; family Solirubrobacteraceae; genus Palsa-744. The sequence continues at coordinate 20,601 of DATBYJ010000062.1, forward strand.
GAGGTGCTTGTCGCCTGCGCGAGTGATTCGATCTGGCCTAGCTCGTGGGTGGTGAAGCGTCGCGGCAACAGAGCGTTCACAACGACCGTGGAGAGCTCCCGTCCGAGCTGGTGATGCAGCCCGTCCTGGATCTCGAGCACCTCCGACACAGCCATCTCGGTCGGCAATGCGACCGCTACATAGGCGGTATGCGAAGGCGTCTCCAATAGCTGTTGCACCTCGCGCGTTTGTCCTGCGATCGGTCCGACGCGCGCGATCGCGCCGAATGTCTGCGGCGAGTGGAGCATTCCCAGGGCGTGGCCGGTGGCAGGAGCGTCCAGCACGACCAGGTCATATCCCTGTGTACGCCGACCGCGGCCGGCGCCGCGAGTCAGGCGCCAGATCTTGACCATCGCGACAAGCTCCTTGGCTCCAGGTGCGGCGGCGGTGAAGTACTGGAAGGTTCCGCTGGAGGCCAGCACACGGCCCGAGACCCGGCCGCCAAGCGCCTGCAACCACTCCAATAGTGCTCGGTCGGGATCTATTGAGATGCTCCATAGGCCCTCCTGTAGCTGTGTCTCGACGCCCGGCTTGCTCGGCGTGATCCCGAACAGCGCCGGTAGTCGCTCCTCCTGGCCGACCTCGACTACGATCACGCGTCTGCCGCCCTGTGCTGCCAGCAGACCGGTTGCGGCCGCGATGGTCGTCTTGCCGACACCGCCCTTGCCGGTGATCACGAGCAGCTTGTGGTCGAGCACGGTTTGCATCGCAGTGGCAGTGTGTCTGAAACCGCAGAGCGGGCGCCGGGACCTACAATCGTCGCAATGACCGTGCCTGGCGCACAGCCGATCGATGAGCTCCTCGCGTTCGACGCAGATGGCCTGCTGCCGTGCGTGGTGCAGGACTGGAACAGCGGCGAGGTATTGACGCTTGCGTACATGAACGAGCTGGCACTGCGGCGGACACGCGATACGGGGGAGCTGCACCTGTGGAGCCGCTCCCGTGGCGAGCAATGGCACAAGGGCGCTACTAGCGGCAACATCCAGACGGTGCGTGCGTTGCGCGTTGACTGTGACGGTGACGCCGTGCTGGCACTAGTGGAGCCAGCCGGTCCGGCTTGTCATACCGGCGAGCGCACGTGCTTTCACCGCGGTGAGCTCGATCCGGGCGCGCCATATGAGACGTTGGCGGCGCTCGAGCGTACGATTGCCGAGCGGGCACGAGATCGTCCCGACGGTTCGTATACCGTCGAGCTGCTCGACGATCCTGCCCATATCGGCGAGAAGGTGATGGAGGAGGCCGAGGAGGTGGCGCGCGCCGCACGCGAGGAGTCCGATGAGCGTGTGGATGAAGAGGCCGCTGACGTTCTCTACCACCTGCTCGTATTGGTGAAAAGCCGGGGCCGCTCGCTCACGGACGCTGAGCGGGTGCTCGATGGCCGTCGCTCCTAGCGCGCCTAGGGCGACCGGCGTTCGCGTAACACCAGGCCTGCCGGAGGCACGTGAGCTCGCGCTCACACACAATCTGATCCCGCTCACCTACAGCTTCATCGAGGATTGCGAGACACCCGTCTCGGCGTTCCTGAAGCTGCGTGCGCTGGCTCCGGGCGAGCCGGCGTTTCTGCTCGAGTCCGCCGAGCTTGGCCAGCGAGTGGGGCGGTGGTCGTTCATCGGCTTCAGGCCACGAGCGGTTGTGCGCTGGTCACTCGCGGACGGCGGAGATCCCTACGCGCTTGCCGCCGAGCGGGTTGCCAGCTTCAACCAAGCGCCGATCGGAGCGGCAACGTCCGGCGGGGCCGCTGATGGACTGGGCACGGGCACGGGCGGGCCTCCCTTTGTAGGCGGCGCGGTCGGGTACTTCGGCTACGACCTGGTGCGCGCGGTCGAGCCGTTGGGTGATCCGCCGGGCGGTGCTGATGCGGATCCGCTAGAGCTGCCCGACATGGCGCTGATGCTTTCTGATGGGCTGGTCATCTTCGACCATCTCAAGCACACCGTGACGATTCTCGCGAACGCCGATCTTCAAGCTGAGCCCGACATCGAGCGTGCGTATGAGCAGGCCGCGCGCACGATTGGGGAGGTGCGGTGTGCCCTCTCCGGGCCGGTTCCCCGCGCAGACACCTCGAGCGGCGGCGCGAATCCCGAGGAGCGCCCGATGCCGGCTTTCGAGTCGAACATGTCCCGCGAGCACTTCGAAGCGATGGTGGCGCGCATCGTTGAATACATCTACGCGGGCGATGCCTTCCAGGTGGTGCCCTCCCAGCGCTGGTCTGCGCCGGTGCCGGTCAAGGCATTCTCGGTCTACCGTGGCCTGCGCGCTGTCAATCCGAGCCCATACATGTACTTCCTCGACTTCGGCGACTTCCAGGTCGCAGGCGCAAGTCCCGAGCCACTACTGACCGTCAGTGGGCGTCACGTCAGCACGAAGCCCGTCGCCGGAACGCGTCCGCGGGGCGCGACCCCCGAGGATGATCGCCGTATCGCGAGTGAGCTATTAGCGGATGAGAAGGAGCGGGCTGAGCATGTGATGCTGGTCGATCTCGGCCGCAACGACCTGGGCCGTGTGTCTGAGTACGGCAGTGTGACCGTCGATGAGCTGATGGAGATCGAGGTGTACAGCCACGTGATGCACATCGTCTCGTCGGTGTCGGGGACATTGCGCGAGGAGGTTGGCGCGATGGATGCGCTGCGTGCGGTTTTGCCGGCGGGGACGCTCTCCGGCGCTCCCAAGGTTCGGGCGATGCAGATCATTGACGAGCTTGAGCCGGTCAAGCGTGGTGGCTACGGCGGTGCCATCGGCTATCTGAGCTACGCCGGCGATCTCGATACGGCGATCCACATTCGCACGGTGGTCGTCAAGGACGGGGTCGCACACGTGCAGGCGGGCGGCGGCACGGTGGCTGAGGCCAAGCCCGAGTACGAGTACGAGGAGTCCGTAGCGAAGGCAAGCGCAGTTATGCGGGCCGTGGAACTGGCATGTGAACAACCAGATTGGGCGTAATCGATGAGAGTGTTGGTTGTCGACAACTACGACTCGTTCACGTACAACCTTGTTCAGTACCTGGGCGAGCTGGGGGCGGAGGTGCATACGGTGCGCAACGACCGCGCCACGGTCGATGAGCTGCTAGCCGGCGAATATGAGCGCTGCGTGGTCTCGCCGGGACCGTGCACGCCTGAGCAGGCGGGAATCACACTGGAGGCTGTAAGGCGAATGCCGGAGGCGGGGGTCCCCACATTGGGGGTCTGCTTGGGACACCAGGCACTCGCCCAGGCATTTGGGGGTCGCTGGAAGCTGCACTCGCCGGTGCACGGCAAGGCCACGCGGATCGAGCACGACGGGCGTACGATCTTCGAGGGCTTGTCGACGCCGCTGACCGTGGGTCGCTATCACTCGCTGGTGGTGGATGCGGATTTGCCTGACTGCTTGGAGGAGACGGCCCGCGGCGGGGGCGTGCTGATGGCGCTGCGCCACCGCGAGCTGCCGGCCGAGGGTGTCCAGTTTCACCCCGAGTCGGTGCTCACCGAGCAGGGGCGAGAGCTGCTAGCGAACTTCCTAAGCAACTGATGCCCAACGCGACTCTCACCCGCGCGATCGACGCGCTTGCGTCCCGGCGCGACCTCAGTGCTGATGAGACGGCGGCGGTACTCGCGGAGATCATGCACGGCGAGGTCTCCGAGATTCAGATCGCGGGCTTCCTGATCGCGCTGCGGACGAAGGGGGAGACCGTTGCGGAGCTAGCGGGCCTGGCGCGCACGATGCGGGCGCTTGCGGCGCACGTGCCGAGTGCGCGTGGAGGCGAGCTGCTGGACACGGCGGGCACCGGCGGCGGGCG
>DATBYJ010000063.1:0-27660 GCA_036513795.1 Solirubrobacteraceae bacterium
TCGGGCTGCGCGCGAAAGGTAGAGCGCGTACAGGTTGCTTGGCATGTCGTTGCTCCTTTTGTTTGGGGAGTGACCGGGCGTCGGATTACCGCGGCTAACGGGATCCGACGCCCAAAAGGCTATTCAGTTCTTCAGACGGCCATCGCGACGTACTTAGTCTCCAAGTACTCGCCGATTCCCTCAAAACCGCCCTCGCGGCCGAAGCCCGACTGCTTGACGCCGCCGAACGGCGCGGCGGGGTTGGACACGACGCCCTGGTTGAGGCCGATCATGCCCGACTCGATGCCCTCGCACACGCGAAACGCGCGCGCTAGGTCGTTGGTGTAGACGTAAGCAACCAACCCGTACTCGGTGCGGTTGGCGGCTGCCAGCGCCTGCTCCTCAGAGGTAAATGTGGCGATGGGCGCAACCGGACCAAAGATCTCCTCGCCAAGCAGGCGCGCGTCATCGGGGACGTCAGCGAGCACGGTCGGCTCGTAGAAATAGCCAGGGTAGGTGGGGCCTGACAGCGGACCGCCGCCGACCAGCACTTGCGCGCCGCGGCCAACGGCGTCAGTGACTAGCTCTGTGACCTTCGTGCGCTGGGCTTGGTCGATCAGCGGGCCCACGTCCACACCTGGCTCGGTGCCACGGCCGACGTTCAGCGCGCCCATGCGCTCGGCCAGCCTGCGCGAGAACTCACCGGCGAGCGACTCATGCACGTGGAAGCGGTTGGCGGCGGTGCACGCCTCGCCGACATTGCGCATCTTGGCGAGCATGGCGCCCTCCACAGCGGCGTCCAGGTCGGCGTCCTCGAACACCAGGAACGGGGCGTTGCCGCCGAGCTCCATCGACACGCGCAGGATCTGCTGGGCTGACTGTTCGATCAGCGAGCGCCCCACCTCAGTGGAGCCGGTGAAGGACAGCTTGCGCGTGCGCTCGTCCTTCAGCAGCGGTTCGACCACCGCACCGGCGCTCTTGGCGCTGATCACGTTGAGCACGCCGTCCGGCAACCCAGCTTCCTGGAGGATCTTGGCGAGGGCGAACATCGACAGCGGTGTCTGCTTGGCGGGCTTCACCACCATCGTGCAGCCGGCTGCAATCGCAGGGGCGATCTTGCGGGTGCCCATGGCGGTGGGGAAGTTCCATGGCGTGACAAACACGCACGGCCCGATGGGCTGGCGCATCGTCAGCAGGCGGCCCTTACCGGTGGTGTTGACCATATAGCGGCCGTGTATGCGCACGGCCTCCTCGGAGAACCAGCGGAAGAACTCGGCGGCATAGGCGATCTCCGCGCGCGACTCGGCCACCGACTTGCCCATCTCCAAGGTCATCAGCAGCGCGAGATCGTCGGTCTTCGCGACGATCTCCTCATATGCCCGGCGCAGGATCTCGCCGCGCTCGCGCGGCGGATGGGCGGCCCACTGCGCTTGCGCGTCAGCTGCCGCGGCGAGCGCATCGATTGCATCCTGCGGCTGAGCATCTGCGACCCGCACGAGCGGCTCGGTGGTGGCGGGGTCCTCGACCGCAAGGGTGCCGCCACCGCTTGCAGCGCGCCACTGGCCGGCGATGAGCAGCTCGGTGGGAACCCAGTCGAGCACGTCGCGCTCGCGCTGGGAAAGGGCAGATGCGCGGGCAGCGCTCACGATCTCAACCTACCACCGCTCAGCCCTACGCAAACGCCAGCGATCCTGCAGCTCTCAGGCCGTTTGGGCGCACGCCCGACGGGGGACTCATGGATCTCTCGTCCATGCAGCGCGACCGTGGGTCCGCAGCGGTGTTGCTGCGGACAACGATGTCGACCCGCATGGTTATGGCAATGGCGTGCGCGCTCGCTGTGCTTGCAGTCGGGCGCGCTTCCGCGGCAGCATCCACCCTTGTGGTCGAAGGCGCGGGCGACGGCCACGGAGTGGGTATGAGCCAAGACGGCGCGCTCGGCTATGCGCAGCACGGCTGGAGCGACACGGCGATCCTGGCCCACTACTACACGGGCACCACGGTGGGGCAGGCGCCGGCGAGCTCCGTGGTGAAGGTGCTCGAGGGCGCGAAGGTCGTACGCGTGCCGCTCGAACGCTATGTCCGTGGCGTGGTCTCCGCTGAGATGCCGTCTAACTGGCCGCTGGCGGCGCTGGAGGCACAGGCGATCGCGAGTCGCACCTACGCGCTTACCTCCGACGCGGGCGGCGCCAGGTTCGATGTGTACTCGGACACCCGCTCACAGATGTACCTAGGCACGGCAGCTGAAACGGCAACGACCAACACCGCCGTGGCCGCGACGGCGGGGCAGATCGTGGAGTACGGGGGCAAGCCGGCGATCACTTACTACTTCGCGAGCTCAGGCGGGATGACAGAGGACGTCCAGAACGCGTTCCTGGGGTCCTCACCTGAGCCGTGGTTGCAGGGCGTGCCGGACGCCTACGAAACGAAGTCGTCCAGCTGGAAGCTCAGCCTCAGCTTCGCCTCAGCTGCTGCACGACTGAGCGGCCTGGTGAAGGGGAAGCTCCGCGGCATCGCGGTACTCAAGCGCGGTATCTCACCGCGGATCATCGCCGCTGAAGTGCTGGGCTCGCGCGGCACCAGCCCGGTGAGCGGCCCGGAACTGGCAGCACGATTGGGGCTGACGAGTACGTGGGCCTACTTCAGCGTCAAGCGTGGCACGAGCGTTACGCGCGAGCCTGACCAGAGCGGACAGGCGCCGTTTGCAGCGCCACCGGCCGAAAGCCCACCGGCAGCTGCGCCGGCGCCCACCACGGGGGCGCAGGGAGGCAATCCCGCACCAGCAAGCACCGCCAGCACAGCCTCAGCGCCAGCCAGCGGCGGCGTGGCGGCCGAGTAGCCGCCGGCCGGTCACACCGCGCCCGCCTGATCCATACTTGGCCGGTGCCCGCCCCACTGCTGATCGCGGACGTCCCGTGGCTGCTCTACCGCTCGTACTTCGCGTTACCCAAATCGATCGTAGGCACTACCGGGCAACCGGTGAACGCCTTGCTCGGCACCGTGAACGCGATTTTGACTTTTTATGATGATGTGGATGACGTAGTTGCCTGCATGGGCGCAGAGCAAGCGGACTATCGCGTGCAGCTCTACCCGCCCTATCACGCACATCGCGATCCGATGCCGCCAGAGCTGAGGGCGCAATGGGAGCAGGCTCCAGCACTACTGCAAAGCCTCGGCTGGACGTATGCGACCAGCGAGGATTTGGAGGCAGACGATGTGATGTTCTCCTACGCCCAGGTAGAGGAGGAGCGCGGAGGAACTGCGTTGCTGCTGACCGGGGACCGCGACCTGTACGGAGCAGTCACCGAGCAGGTGGCGGTGGCAGAGCTGCTCAAGGGCGGTGCGCACGGTGAGATCGGGCCCAACGAGGTACGCGAGCGCTACGGCGTGGAGCCCGAGCAGGTAGCCGACTTCATCGCGCTGCGGGGTGACCCCTCGGACGGCCTCCCCGGCGCCCCCGGCATCGGTGCAAAGACAGCCGCAGAGCTGCTGCGCGAGCATGGAACGCTGGAGGCGCTGCTGAGCGCCGCTGGTGCGGACGCTAGTGACGAGGACACCGACGCGGCAGCGGTCACAGCGAGCAAGCTCATGCGCCCCCGCATTGCCGCCGCCCTACGCGAGAACGCAGAGCTGCTACGCAAGTTCAAGCAGATCGCCACGCTGCAGCAGATCGATGTGGAGCCGCCGGGCAAGCGCGGCACGGACTTGGCAGGCGGCGCACGCATGGCGGACGGGCTGGGGATGAGCCGCCTTGCCCGACGGCTGGAGGCCATGCAGGACGCGGGCTGATCTCTGGAGAGAAGGCCGCGTATCACATTTACACCAGACGTGATACGATTCATGAATGCGCAGCATAAGACTCGACGACAAGCTTGACACGCGTGTGCGACAGGCCGCAGCAGCAGAAGGAGCTTCGGTGTCGGAGTTCATCAGGCGCGCTGCCAGCGAGCGCGCCGATCACACACTCGCCAACGGCACGAGTGAGCGCTTGGCGGATGTGCTCGGCGCTGTTCACGGAGGCGGGAACCAAGCCCGTGATACCGGGGCCAGCTTCATAGAGATTCTCAACCAACAGACGTGACGCTCACCGACGCCGGCCCGCTCGTCGCGCTGATCGACGCAGATGAGGCCGATCACGCACACTGCGTGGAAGCGCTCACCCAACTGAGCCTGCCGCTTCTCACGACCTGGCCCGCGTTCACCGAGGCTATGTACCTGCTCGGCCGTGCTGACGGATGGCACGGACAGGAGCCACTTTGGCGAATGACGCTGCGGGAGGATCTCCTCATTGCACAACCGTCAGCGGCTGCCAATAAACGCGTAGCGCGCCTGATGGAGCGCTACGCCGACCGTCCGATGGATCTCGCCGATGCCACTCTGGTCGCCCTTGCCGAGGAACGCCGGCTCAAACGCATCTTCACCCTCGACGTCGACTTCCACATCTACCGACTACACGGTCGGCAGGCATTCGAGATCGTGCCGGGGTCCTAGCTCGCTTACGGCGTGAACTTGACGGTGATCACGTCCCCGTCCGCCATCACGTAGTCCCGACCCTCCAACCGCAGCGTGCCGCGTTCGCGTGCGCCCACGTAACCGCCCGCGTCCACCAACTCCTTCCAGCCGATCACCTCCGCGCGCACGAAGCCCTTCTGGATGTCCGTGTGGATCTCGCCCGCAGCGTGCCAAGCGGTGAGACCGCGGCGTAGGTGCCACGACTGCGCGATCGTCGCCTCGCCAGCGGTGAAGAACGAGATCAACTCAAGCAACGCAAACGCCTCTCGCACAACCCGTTGGAGGCCGGACTCAGATACGCCGAGCTCCTCACGCATGGCCGCCGCGTCCTCGTCCTCGAGCTCCGCCAGCTCGGACTCGATCCGCGAGGACACCGCCACCGCCCGCGCGCCGTGTGACGCGGCGTGCTCTGCCACTGCCGCCGGCACCTCATCGGAGCCCTCATCCACGTTTGCCACGAACAACACCGGCTTGCTCGTCAGCGAGCCCAAGTCGCGGGCAGCGTTGGGTGCTTCCTTCCGCACAGGCACGGTGCGCGCGGGACGACCTTCCTGCAAGGCCGCGATCACCTCGCGTAGCCACGCCTCCTCCGCGACAGCTTCGCGATCGCCCCCCCGCGCCTGTTTTCCGACTTTTTCCACCCGGCGTTCAGCGGCCTCTAGGTCCGCCATTACCAACTCCGTCTCAATCGTTTCAATATCCGCCAGCGGGTCCACGCGACCCTCCGGGTGGATCACGTTCTCGTCGTTGTGCGCTCGCACCACATGCACGATCGCGTGGGTCTCGCGGATGTTTGCCAGGAATTTGTTGCCCAGCCCCTCGCCCTCGTGCGCTCCCGCCACCAGGCCTGCAATGTCGTGGAAGTCGACCGTATCCCACACGATCTCCGAAGAGCCCAGCATCTGCGCGATCTCGACCATGCGCACGTCGCGCACCGGCACCACCGCTACGTTCGGCTCGATCGTCGTAAACGGGTAGTTCGCTGCCTCCGCACCCGCTTTCGTGAGCGCGTTGAATAGCGACGACTTGCCCGCATTGGGCATTCCCACGATTCCTATGCGTGTGCTCACGGTTCCGCCTCCAGTTCAAGAATGCCCTCTTCAGCCAGCCATGCGGCGCAGCGATCTACATAGCGATCGAGCTCGGCCAAGAGGATCTGCACACTCTCGCGCAACGCCTTCCAACCTGCGGGCGGATAGGCGTGCGCCAGATCATCGCGCAACTCCTTCGCCTCCTGCAGGCGTGTGGCCGAACGCTGCGAGATTACCTGCAACGCGGCAAGTCGCTCCCAGGGATGGCCGGACTCTTTGTCGAGAACACCTAGGCGCTGCCCCTCCGCGAGCGCCCGTGCGGCAAGCTCATGCAGCCAGTTGAGCAGCACCTCATACTCGCGCTCGACCACAGCCACCTTGTTGCGCTGTCGCGCATCAGGTGAGCCCGCGGCACGCAGAAAAGCATCGAGCTCGAACTCCGGGTCGAACTCTTCCACGGCCACAAGCAGCTGCTCGCGCGCGCGAGGAATGGACTCGAAGATCGTGTTCAGCCGACGCTGTCCCTTTGACAGTGCAGACATAGGTTAGACGGCTGCCGCGATCCGCTCCCGCGCAGCCACAACCGTCTCGTGCGCACGCCGCGCTACCTCGCGCTCTTCGCGTTCAGCGGCCGCGGACACCTCCCGCCGACGCTCTTGCAGTCCTTCCCAGAGACCGTCGCGATCTACCAGCACACGGCCCTCCCGCAAGATGTCAGCCAATAGCGTGGGCATCATCTCCGCCTGCTCGAGGCCCACCACGTCCACAGGCTGCTCAAGCGCACGTCGCAGGCGTATCTGCAGCCTGGCCAGAGGACGCGGTCCCTCCTCGCTATATGCCACGAGGAGATCGACATCGGAGGAGTCCTCATCCTCGCCGGTTGCGGTCGATCCGAACAACACCACCATGCGAGCTGCTCGCTCAGTGCGCAGAGCCGTCCTCAGTTTGCTGAGCAGCTCCCAGTGAGCAGCGAGATATTCCTCCTCCGCGGACGACAGCTCCAGCCGACGGCGCGCTACCCGACGCCCTCTCAACAGACCGTCGTTCACGTAGCGGCGTAGCGTGCGCTCGCTGCAGCCCAGTCGCTCCGCCGACGTCGAAAGCGTCCGGCTCATGCGTCCATTATATGCGCTCGTGTGTCCAAGTACAAACTTGAGCTAGACAGACCGAGTCAGTGTTTGGCGCAAGAGCCAGCGGCGCACGAGCGATCCGTCGGATCGTCCGCCAGCCGCTGGGCCTCCCGCCGCAGCGCCACGAATGGACTACGGCCGCCATATATCGCGCCCGCGACCGTACCCAGCGCGGCGCCGGCCACCACATCAGATGGATAGTGCACGCCCAGATAAAGCCGCGACAGGGCCAACCCTGTGGCCAAGGCATAAAGCGGAGGGGTCGGCAGGCCGAGGCGCGAGTACACAACGGCCCCCGCGAACGCAGTGGAGGCATGCGCGCTGGGGAAGCTCAGCGCCGTCGGCGTCCCTGTCAGCGCCGGCAAATCAGGCAGCTCCGGCCGCCGTCGGCCAACGACCTGCTTGATCGCCGTGTTGAGCGCGTACACACCTGCGACAGTGGCGGTGGCCCGACGCCACTCGCCTCGGCGCTCAACGTCCCGCGCGGCGCCCATCAGACCAATGGCGAGCCAGACACCCGCGTGCTCGCCCAGCTTTGAGAAGCTCGCCACCGCACGCTCGGTGGCCGGGGTATGCCCCCGGGTGCGTGCTAGACGCAGCAGCCGCTCGTCGAGGTTCAACGGCGTCTAGCCAAAACCGACGCGGGGCTCGTCGCTATCCGCGCTGACATAGACCACCTGGCCCAGGTCCACGCGTACCGGTCCGTCCTCGCTCTCGAGCTCGTGCCAGCCGGTGCCTCCTAGTGACGTGTTGAGGTCTTCCAGCTGCTTGTCGCTGACCCGCAGTGCGAGCACCTGCCCGCCTTGGAAGCCAAGCGTCACACGTCGTGTTCCCGATGACATCAGTGATTCTCCAATCCGGCTGCTGGTTGCACGATCTCCGTCAGCACGCCAACCGTTGCCCGCGGGTGCATAAACGCCACGCGCGACCCACGGATGCCGGTGCGCGGCTGCTCGTCAATCAACTGCAGACCTGCCTGCTTGAGTGCTGCCAGCGTGGCGTCGATATCGCTCACCTGGTAGGCCACATGGTGCAGCCCCGGTCCCTTGGCCGCGAGGAACTTGCCAACCGGCGTGTCCGGCCCAAGTGGCGCCAACAGCTCGACGTGGTTCTCCCCCACGTCCAGTAGCACTGCCTCCACGCCCTGCTCCTCCACCACCTCGCGGTGGGCCACCGTCAGCTGGAAGCTGTCGCGGTAGAGCCGGAGCGCTGGCTCGATCGCCTCCACGGCGACACCAATATGGTCGATGCGGCTGAACATGAGCCGCAGTCTATCGGCGGCCGGGACCACCCTCCTCGGAGGGCTGCGGCAGCTGGATCGGCGCAAGTGTAGGCAGATGCTGGTGCGCCTGTGCCGCCGCAACCACACGCAACCCCACGCCCGGGGCCCGCTCCATCCTCGGTACCCCAGCCATGATCCTGTCGATCGCCTCGCGGTCCAGCACCTCCTGCTCGAGCAGCTCCTGCGCCAGCTCCTCCAGCTGGCGCCGGTGCGCGGCGATCAGTTTCTGCGCCGCCCTGCGCGCCTCCTCGATCAGGTCCTGGCGCTCCTCGTCACGCAAACGCAGTGTGCGCTCGGATAGCTTCACGTCACCATCGGGCGAGCGTCCAACCCCTGCGGTGCCCATCGCGTAGTCGTGCACCATCGAGTGCGAGATGCCCGCCACCTGCTTGAGGTCATCGGAGGCGCCCGTCGTAATCGCGCCGAACACGATCTGCTCCGCGGCACGGCCGCCGAGCAGCACCGTCATGTAGTCCAGCAGCTCCTCGCGCGTCTTCAGATAGCGATCCTCCGCAGGCAGGTTCATCGTGTAGCCAAGCGCCCGCCCACGGGGAACGATCGAGATCTTGTGCACACGATCCACCGACGGCAAGACCTCGCCGCACAGCGCGTGCCCGGCCTCGTGGTAGGCCACCACCCTGCGCTCGTGAGCGTTGAGCACCCGTTTGGACTGGACGCCAGCGATCACACGCTCAAGCGCCGAATCGAAGTCCGTATGAGCGATCTTCTGGGCGCCACGCCTGGTGGCGAAGATCGCCGCCTCGTTGCAGATGTTCGCCAGATCGGCCCCCGTCAACCCACTCGTCTGCTGGGCCACCAGGCCCAGATCGACATCGCCCATCGGCTTCGTGCGGGTGTGTACCTGCAGCACCCCCAGGCGGCCTTTCACGTCTGGCGGCACCACGAACACCTGTCGATCGAAGCGGCCCGGACGCAGCAGCGCCGGGTCGAGCTTCTCCAGCAGGTTCGACGCCGCGATCACCACCACGCGCCCGCTCGACGCGAACCCGTCCATCTCCACCAGCAGCTGGTTGAGCGTCTGGTCCTTCTCACCAGATATGTCCATCCCCCGCCGTCCGCCCACGGCGTCTAGCTCGTCGATAAAGATGATCGCCGGTTCGTGCTTGCGCGCGATGTCAAACAGGCGGCGGATGCGTGCCGCGCCGAGGCCCGCAAACATCTCCACAAACGATGCTGCCGACTGCGCGAAGAACTGCGCGCCGGACTCGTTTGCCACCGCCTTCGCAAGCAGCGTCTTGCCCGTGCCTGGTGGCCCGTGCAGCAGGATCCCCTTCGGCACCTTCGCCCCCAGCGCATGGAATGACTTCGGCTGGCGCAGGAACTCGACGATCTCCTGCAGCTCCGCCTTCGCCTCATCCACGCCAGCGATGTCGGCGAACGTCACAGACTGGTCTGACGACGGCTTGATGCGCTGCGGCTTGACCCGCGGCATCACCTTCAGCATCCGCCACATCATGAAAATCAGCGCGCTGAAGAACAGGATTGCGATTACCGGCTCCCAGTTGAGCGCCTGGTTCTGCAGTTCCTGAGCAAACGAGATATGCGGCGCCGCCGCCGCAGGCACGGCGCTACGCACAATGGCAGCGTGCGTCACCGTGCCCACGGTGCCGGTGTGCTTCAGCGCCCCCGACGTCGCGGCGGCATGCAACGCTGATTTCTCAGCAGCATGCACCGCCGCGGTGCTTACCGTCGTCGACGTGGCCGCGTGCGCCGGCAGCGCTTCTCCCCCGGTCGAGTGCAGTCCAGCCGTGGCCTGCGTGCTCACCCGTCAACCCTCTCCAGCAAAGACACCATCCTTGGCATTACGCTCCATTATGCGTGTTTTCCCCGCTCTTGTCGAGCGCCTGATGATCCTCAGCCGAGAACGCGTACCGCTACGTCCCTGAACAGCTCGGCCGCGAACACCAGATCGCGCACGTCAATTCGCTCGTCCGCGCCGTGGATCAGCGGTGCGCTCTCGAGCAGCGTCTGATGGCGCTGCGGGAAGAAGCCATACGCCACGCACTCAGGGAACGCCACGCGGAAATGGCGCGAGTCGGTGAAGCCGGGAAGCACCACCGGCACAGTCTGTGCGCCGGGATCGTGCTCGGAGATCCACGTGGAGATCGTGTCCATCAACGGCGATGCCACAGGCGAGCGATTGCCAACGACCCGCTCGGTGAACTCAATACTCCAGTCGGGTGGATGGGAGTCCATTGGATCGCCGAGCACCTCGGCGATCCCCGCCCGCACCTCCTCCTCGCCCAATCCCGGAGGCACACGGCAATCCACTTTCAGCTCCGCACGACTGGGAATCACGTTGATCTTCTCCGACGCGCTGATCCGCGTCGGCGTGAACGTAACTCCCAGCATCGGCCCAAACATGATCGCCAGGCGGGGATCGACCGCCTGCAAGCGCTCGAGCGAGCCGTGCGGGTCATCAGGGTCCTCGCCAATCCCACGCAGAAACGCCAGCGGCTCATCCGTCAGCTGGAACGACGGCTGGCGCGCTGCAAAACGCTCGAGCACCGGCCCCATCTTCAACAGCGCGTTCACGCCCATCCCAGGCATCGAGGCATGGCCGGCCACCCCTGAGGTCGACAGCGTGAAGCGGAACACGCCCTTCTCTGCGCAACACACGCCGTAGCAGCGCCGGGCCGGCGGGCCTCCATATTCGAAAACCGCGCCGCCACCCTCGTTGAGCAGCATGTCGCAGCGCACCTTCTCCGGGTGATTCTTTGTGATCCATTCAGCTCCCAGCGAGCCGCCCGTCTCCTCGTCAACCACCGCCACGATCAAAAGCTCACCGCTCGCTGGGCGCCAGCCGGAGCGCGCAAGCGTTGCCGCCGCGGCGATCTCTGCCGCCACCTGCGACTTCATGTCCAGCGCGCCACGGCCCCACAGGAAGCCGTCGGCGATGTCACCTGACCACGGGTCGTGCGTCCAATCGGCCGGGTTTGCCAGCACCGTGTCCACGTGGCCCAAGTAGCAAAGCGTGGGACCAGCTGGGGCATCCGCGTCGGCCGGCCGAAGCCTCGCCACCAGATTGGGGCGCTCTGGCTCAGCCCCCAACAGCTCACACTCGAACCCAGCTTCGGTGAGATGGGCGGCGAGGTACTCCTGTGCCGCACGCTCGTTGCCTGGCGGGTTGACCGTGTTGAAACGAATCAGGTTCGCCAGCAGCCCCTCGGCCTCCGCGGCTAGCACGTCGCCTTGCGCGCCCAGCCCGTTGCCTTGTGATCCGCTCGCAGTCATCCGCCAGATCGTACGCCGATCTGGGTCGCCTCCTCGCGCGTCAACGGAAAGTGGCAGGCAACGCGTGTGCCCGAGCCCTTGTCCTCCAACAGCGGCTCCTGCTGCGAGCAGAGCTCCTGCGCCTTTGGGCAGCGAGTGTGAAAGCGACACGCGCTGGGCGGGTTGGCCGGACTGGGCACATCGCCACCGAGAATGTTCCGTTGCTCGCCGTGACGGCTTGGATCGGCGTGTGGCACCGCCGCCAGCAGCGCGCCCGTGTAGGGATGGCGGGGAAAGCTATAGAGCTCATCGCCACCGCCGATCTCCACGATCTTGCCCAGATACATGACCGCCACGCGGTCGCACATGTGGCGTACGACCGACAGATCGTGCGCGATGAACACGATCGTCAGGCCAAACCGCCGCTGCAAATCGCGCAGCAGGTTGAGCACCTGCGCCTGGATCGACACGTCAAGCGCCGACACCGGCTCATCCGCGATCAGCAGCTTCGGCTGCAGCGCCAACGCCCGCGCCACGCCGATGCGCTGGCGCTGGCCGCCCGAGAACTCGTGCGGGTAGCGGTTGTAGTGCTCGGGGTTCAGTCCCACCGTCTCCATCAGCCGCTGAACCTCGCGCTTGCGCTCGCTCTTGTCCGGCAGCAGCCCATGGATCGCAAACGGCTCAGCGATGATCGAACCAATCGTCTTGCGTGGGTTCAGCGACGAATACGGGTCCTGGAAGATCATCTGCACCTCGCGGCGGATCTCCTTCAGGCGGGATCCCTTCAGCCGCGTAATGTCCTGGCCGTCGAAGTCAATCTCCCCCGAGGTCGCATCGAGCAGCCGCGTGATCAGCCGCGCGGTGGTGCTCTTGCCGCAACCCGTCTCACCGACAAGGCCGAGCGTCTCACCACGTTTGATCTCGAAGCTCACGTTGTCGACGGCCTGCACCGCGCCGACCTTGCGCTGGACGATGATGCCCCGCGTGATCGGGAAGTGCTTGACGAGCTCGCGCACCCGCACGAGCGGGCCGTCGTCTGTGACAGCGGCCGGCGTTGTGGTTGCCGGCGCCGACTCGCCGAATGGCGAGGACGTGGACTCGGGGCCGCTCACGCCGCGGGCTCCGCCGGGCCGACCGCCGCAAGCGCCTGCTCTGGGGTGTTGCCCTCGCGCAGCTGCGCCCACAAGCTTCTGCGCACCCCTGACTCCAGCAAGCACGCGACGTGATGCTGCGGTTCCTCAGGCACCGGCTCTAGTGCAGGGTCGATGCGCTCGTGGTCTGGCTGCGAGTAGGGGCAGCGGGGATGGAAATGGCAGCCAGAGGGTGGGTTGATGAGGCTCGGCGGCGTACCCGGGATCGGCACGAGGTCCTCATCGCGCGGTGCGTCCAGCCGCGGGATCGACTTCAACAACCCCCACGTGTAAGGGTGCTCCGGTGCGGCGAATAGGCGCACAGCCGACGCCGTCTCGACGATCCGCCCCGCGTACATCACCGCGATGTCATCTGCCATCTCTGCCACCACCCCGAGGTCGTGGGTGATGATCACGATCGCCATCCCCAACTCCCGCTGGAGACGTTCCATCAGCGCCAGGATCTGCGCCTGCACCGTCACATCCAGGGCCGTCGTGGGCTCATCCGCAAACAGCAGCTTTGGCTCGTTCGCCAGCGCCATCGCGATCATCACGCGCTGGCGCATGCCGCCGGAGAACTCGTGCGGGTACTGGTCCACACGCCTAACCGAGTCGGGAATGCCGACGAGACCCAGCAGTTCAACAGCGCGTGCACGCGCCGCCGCCTTGGAGACGTCGCGGTGCGCGCGCACCGCCTCGGTCAGCTGACGACCGACCTTGTACAGCGGATGTAGCGACGACAGCGGGTCCTGAAAAATCATCGCAATGTCGTTGCCGCGGATCGCCCGCATCTTCTCTTCGGAGAGCGTCAATAGATCCTGGCCATCGAACAGGATCCGCCCGGAGATCCGCGCACCCTGTCGCCGGGTCAGACCCAGCGCGGTCAACGAGGAGACCGTCTTGCCCGATCCCGACTCACCCACGATCCCCAGCGTGCGACCTGGGAACACCTGGTAGGTGATCCCGTCGACCGCATGCACCACGCCATCCTCGCTGGGGAATTCCACGCGCAGGTCCTCCACTCTGAGGAGCGGCTCGGCGGCGCTCATGAGTACCTGACCCGCGGGTCCAAATACGCGTAGGCGATGTCCACGACGATGTTCGCGACGATGATGAAGGCGGAGGCGAGCAACACGGTCCCCTGCACGACAGGGAAGTCCGACGACTGGATCGCTTTGAAGTTCTCCACGCCGATGCCAGGGATGTTGAACACGGTCTCCACCAGGATCGCGCCTCCCAGCAGCACTCCGATTTCCAGACCCAGCAGCGTCACGATCGGGTTGACCGCCGAGCGCACCCCCTGGCGCACGACCAGCCGCTCGCGCAGCCCCTTGGCGCGGGCGGTGCGGATGTAGTCCTCGCGCATCGTCTCGCTCAAGCTGCTGCGCATCAGCCGCGCATATACCGCCGCACCGCCGGACGCCAGCACGATCCAAGGCATGATCAGCGACGTAAACCACTTCCACGGGTCATATGTGAGCCCCACGTAGCTGCCCGCTCCCGGCAGAATCTTGAGTTTGCCGATGTCGTTGGCGAACAGCAGCAGGAACACAAAACCCAGCCAGAATTCCGGCACCGACAACAGCAACAGCGCGCTACCCATTGATAGGCGGTCGACGATCGTGTGACGGCGTAGAGCCGAGATGATGCCCACGCTGAGACCGCCGAGCACCCACAGGACCGCTGCCCCCACCGTCAGCGACAGCGTGGCCGGCAACCGTTCGGTGATCAACGCTTTGACCGACTCCTGGCTGTAGTAGCTGTAGCCAAGGTTGAGGTGCAGGAAGAATTGCTTCATGTAGTCCCAGAACTGCACGATCAACGGTTTATTCAGCCCGAGCACGCCTTCGATCTCTTTGATCAGCTTCGGCTGTGGATCACGTCCTGCGCGCAGCAGCGCCGGATTGCCCGTAGGCAGCACGCGGAAGAACACGAACGTGAGCGCGCACACGATCACGAGGATCAGCACCCCGATCAGCAGGCGGCGGATGATGTAGCGGAGCATCGCCTGTCTAGCCGGAGCGGCAGTTGGTAGTGGTTGGTGTGGTCTTCAAGAAATCCTCGTGATGTTCGGCATCGTTGGTGCTAAATGGGGAGGAGCCCCTTACGAGGCCCCTCCCCACAAGCGAAGTGACTGGGGGTTACTTCAGTGAGGTGTAGCTGTAGTCCCACTCGCCGACGTCCCAAAGGTCGCCGACGCCGTTGACGCCGCTGCCCTCGATGCCCGCCTGCTTGTCCCAATCGAACGGAACCGCAGCCGCGTCTTCGACGAGTTCTTCGTCGATCTTGGCCCACGCCTTGGCGCGAGCTTCGTTGCCGACGACGTTTTCGGCGGCAGCCATCGCGGCGTTGATCTTGGGCACGTTCGTCTGGCTCCAGTTGACGTTGCCCGTGGGGACGATCGTGGTGCCGTTGAACGTGATGTTGAGCACCGTCTGCGGATCGGCGAAGTCGGCAATCCATGCCACGCTCGGGCACACGGTGATCTCTTCTTTGGGGACATTGCAGTACTTCGCGTACATCGTCGAGGCTTCGACGAGCGTGAACTTCACGGTGAAACCGAGGCTCTTGAGCGTCTGCTCGACGATCTCCGCGTCCTGTTCCTGCGGACTGCCCGTCGAACCAACCACCGTGATCGTTTCGTTGCCCGTGTATTTACCGCTCGGGTAGCCGGCCAGCTTCAAGTACTTTTCGGCCACCTTCATGTTGCCTTCGGGGTAAGCGTTGAAATCGAACTGCGATCCCTGCGGGCCCTTCACGCCGCCGGCCTGTGCGAAGCCGTTGATCGTCGGGTAGATGAAGTGGGTGGCGACGGTAGTGACAAGTTCGCCACCACGCGCCTTGTCCATCGCCTGGCGGTCCAGCGCCGCCCATAGCGCCTTGCGCACGTCGACGTTCTTGAACGGCCCAACCTTGTTGTTCACACCGATGTAATGCGCCCCTGCGCCCGGTGAGATCTGCAGCTGGGACTTGTACTTTTCGGCGGCGAGTCGGACCGCAGACTGAGCAACCGCCGATTCGTTCTGGACGATGTCGGTGCCTTCCAGCACCTGGCGGCCGATGACGGCGCTCGTGCCGCCGATCTTGATGTCGATTTCGTTCAGATACGCAGGGCGGTAGTCGGTCTTGGGGTTCCATTTGGGGTTACGCACGAGCGTTGCCGACTTACCAGGTACGTAGCCGATCCCGAGAACCTTCCCTTCGGTGTCGTTCTTCAGCATGTACGGACCCGTCGCCACCTGGAAGTCGGCGTAGTTCGACGGCTTGTGCTTGTCGAATTTTTCGGCGTATTCCTTCGGCACTGCCGCTGTCAGCGGCAACACCAGCGCGTCGGCTACGAGCTGGCCTTTGGGTTCGCTCAGGTGAAAGACGATCTCGTGCTTGTTCGGCGTTTCGATGCCCTTGATCGGGCCGCCCGTCGCCGTCGGCATGCCTTCAATCGCTTTGAAGTAGGACTGGATGTAGGGGTTGGCGACATTCGGGTTGGCGCCGCGCTCGATCGCATACGCCACGTCTTCCGAGGTGACTTCGCGGTTGACCGGCGGGCTGAAATGAATGCCTTGCTTGAGCTGGACCGTCACCGTCTTGCCCCCATTGGTGATTTCCGGCATGCCTTCGGCCATGTCAGGCGTCGCTGTGGTTCCGTTCGGCTTCTGCGAATAAAGCGGCCGCTGCGTCGCAAACACGACCGCGTAGTCGACCGAGAAGTAGGCGATCCCCGGATCGAGATGTTCGAAGTCGATTTCCTGTAGCACCGTCAGCGTCCCACCCGTCTTGCCGGTCAGCGCCTCGGTCAACGGGCTTTTGTAGCCGCCTGTACTCAAGGCAGCACTGGCGCTGCTGGAAGTACCGCTCGAGCTGCTGCTAGTCGAGCCGCTGCTCGAGTTGCTGGACCCGCACGCAGCCAGCAGCAGCGCGAGCCCGGCCACGAGCCCTGCGGCCGTGACCGATCTAATCGACTTCATCAAGACGCCTCCTGTGTTGTGTATCGATCGCCCTCATCGGGCGTTTCTCGGGTTCAGGGCATCCTGCAGCCCGTCGCCCAGCAGATTGAATGCCAAGACCGTCAGCACCAACGCGATCCCCGGGAAGACCATGAACCACCACGCGGTGTTAAAAATCGGCGCGGCCTGCGCGATCATCGCCCCCCAGCTCGCGGTCGGTGGGCGAACGCCGACGCCGAGGAACGAGAGCGCGGCCTCGAGCAGGATGTTGGTCGGGATCAGCAGGCTCGCGTAGACGATGATCGGCGCTGTCAGGTTGGGGAGGATCTCGCGGAACATGATCCGCATGTCCGAGGCCCCGAGCGCGCGTGACGCCTCGACGAACTCGCGCTCGCGCATCGACAGCACGAGCCCGCGCACGATGCGCGCCACGTACGGCCACGTGGCGATGCAGATGATGAAGATGATCGTTGTGACCCCCGGCTGAACGACACCTTTCACACATCCCCGCACTGCACAGGCCGCACCCAGCCCGATCCCCAGCAACAGAATTGGGATCGACAGCACAATGTCCATGAATCGCGACAGCAGCATGTCCACCCAGCCGCGGTAGAACCCGGCGAGCATGCCTACCACCACGCCGATCACGGTCGAGATACTCGTGCCGATCATCCCCACCTCCAGCGAGACACGTGTGCCGTAGATCACCCGCGACATCACGTCCTCTCCGAGCTGGTCAACGCCAAACGGGTGTGCAGCAGTGGGCCCCAGCGGCGACCCAAAGGAGTCGGTCAGGTTGAGGTTCTGCACATATGGACCGGGAAGGCCGAGGATGCTCACGACCAGCGGCGCGGCGATCGCGATGATGATCAGGAAAACGATGAAGCCGAGCGAGATGAGCGCCACGCGATCCTGTCGGAACCTGCGCCAGAAAAGCTGTAGTGGAGAGCGCGCGGCAATGTCGCCGCCAACGTCCAGGAATTCGAGCGATCCCCCTCCCGTTGGCAGTACCTCAGTGACCCCGGCACTCATCTCGAGGCTCTCTTCTACATGGAATGTTGGGGTCTTTGGACGTTGACAAGGAATCTACAACTTCGACGCCGGCCATGGGCAAACCTGCTCGTGTGACAAGCTGACGGCCTGCCGTCTGGCAAGCCCTCGCGGTACTAAGAGCGATACTCGCTTACATGGATACCCTCTTTGACGACGGACCGGACGCCAATGTGGCCAAAGTTTCTGGGCTTGATATGGCCAAACGTCGTATGCCAAGTGATCAAGTGTCACAGAGCCTGCCGCTGGCGGCGCGCGCCCGACCCCAGCACCTCGCGGAGTTCGTAGGACAGACACATCTGCTCGCTCCCGGCTCAGCTCTACGTACAGCAGTCGAGCACGGACATCCCCACTCGATGGTGCTCTACGGCCCGCCCGGCTCGGGGAAGACGACGCTCGCGCGGATCGTCGCCGAACACTCACAGGCAGCCTTCGAGGAGCTCAGCGCGGTAGCCGCTGGGCGCGCCGAGGTGCGTGCGGTGATCGAGCGTGCCGCCCACAGGCGAGACACCCAGGGCATTCAAACAGTGCTGTTCCTCGACGAGATCCACCGTTTCAACAAGGCCCAGCAGGACGCGCTGCTGCCAGCGGTGGAGGAGGGCCTTTTGACGCTGATTGGCGCCACCACGGAGAACCCCGCGTTTGAGGTCAACGGCGCGCTGCTTTCACGCGTGCGGGTATACGCGCTGAAGGCACTCACTGCCGAGGAGGTGGCGCTGCTGTTGCGCCGTGCTGCCGCCGGCACGCAGATCGAGGATTCACCGACAGAGCAGGTGCACGCTGATGAGACCGCGGCAGCGGGAGCGCCAGCAACTGGGGCGTTTGTGCTCGACGAGGACGCGGTCGAGTTCCTCGCCGCGCGTAGCGAAGGCGACGCGCGTACCGCGCTGAACGCGCTCGAGCTAGCCGCAACCACCGCCGCGGAGCTCGGGGAGGAACGGGTGACGCTCGCCCGTGTTGAGGATGCACTACAGCGACGCGCGGTCCTCTACGACAAAAAAGGCGATCGCCACTACGACTACATCTCCGCGTGGATCAAGGCCACGCGTGGGTCCGACCCCGACGCGTCGCTGTACTACTTGGCAGTGATGCTCGAGGGCGGCGAGGACCCCCGGTTCATCGTGCGACGCATGATCATCCTCGCCTCCGAGGACATCGGCAACGCCGACCCGACTGCACTGTCGGTTGCCACCGCTGCCGCCCAAGCGGTCGAGCACGTAGGGCTCCCAGAGGCCCGCTACGCACTCGCCCAGACGGCTATCTATCTGTCGCTTGCCCCCAAGTCAAACGCCGCCGGGATGGCGCTCTCTGCCGCCCAGCGCCACGTGCGCGAGCACGGCGCCGCAGCGGTTCCAGGCCAGCTGCGCTCCGGTCCGCGGCCGGGGCAACACGATGACTCACCCAGCTATGACAACCCGCACGGACGTCCCGGGCATCTCGGCCCGCAGGAGCTGCTGCCGGAGGAGCTCGCCGGTGAGCGCTTCTACGCGCCCGACGACGCCGAGGCCGAGCTGGCGGCACGCCTGCAGCGAATCCGTCAGGCGCGCGACTCGCAGGCGCGATAATCGGCCCTGCGATGAGCACGCCCACTAGCGATACCCCGATGTCCTTTGACGGGAGCCCCGCACAGGCGGAGATCACCGCACACGACCCCGCGACGGGCGCCGTGCTCGGCAGCGTCGCGACGACCGCCCCCGAGCGCGTCGAGGGGGTGGTCGAGGCGGTCGCCAAGGTGCAGCCGCTGTGGGCACTGCTGAGGGTCCAGGACCGCGCTCGTTACATGGGCAGAATGGCCCAAGCAGTAATCGACGACTTCGACGAGCTAGGCGAGGCGCTGGCTCGCGAGCAGGGTAGACCCCGCGCGGAGATTGCCGCGCTCGAGTTGCTGGCAGCGATCGACGCGCTGAAGTGGATCGCCGAGGATGGAGCAGAGGTGCTGGGCGGTCGGCGCGTGGGCATCAATCGCTCGCTGACGATCGCCAAGCGAGCGAGGATCGCGTTCGAGCCGTATGGCGTCCTCGGCGTGATCGGCGCCGGCAGCGCGCCGTTCGCACAGCCACTAGGCCAGATCGCCGGCGCCCTACTGGCGGGCAACGGCATCGTCTTTAAGCCCGCCGCTCGCGCGAGCCTCGCGGGCGAACGGATCGCACGCGTACTCGCCCGCGCCGGACTGCCAGAGGGGCTCGTGCGCGTGATCCACGGCCACGCCGACGTCGGCGTGGCGCTCGCACAGACACCTGTCGACAAGATCCTGTTCACCGGATCGCCCGCCGTCGGACGCGTGGTGGCACGCGCATGCGTGTCGCGCGAGAAGGAGGTCACCGTCGAGTTGGGCGGCAAGGACGCGATGCTTGTACTCGCTGACGCGCACCTGCGGCGTGCCATTGGCGGCGCGCTATGGGCAGGATGCGCCGGCGCCGGACAGGCACGCGGATCGGTCGAGCGCATCTACGTCGCCCGCGAGGTCTACGAGCGCTTCCTTGCGGGGCTAGTCGCCGGCGCACGCGCCCTCACGGTTGGGGACCCCGTCGATCCACGCGTCCAGATCGGCCCGCTCGCGTCGGTTCGCCGAGTCGAGCACGTAAGCGCACTCGTAGATGAGGCCGTCGCACAAGGCGCCCGCCTACATTGCGGCGGGTCCGTCATGCCGGTAGGCGGCGACGCCGGCGCTTTCTACGCACCCGCGGTGATCACCGACGCCACACCTGAGATGCGCTTGCTGCGCGAGCCAATCGACGGACCTGTACTCGTGGTCGTGCCGGTCGATTCGATCGACGAGGCGATCGCCGCCGCCAACGGCAGCGATTACTGCCTGGGTGCTTCAGTGTGGACGGCCGACCGCTATCAGGGGATTCGCATCGCGCGCGAGCTACACGCCGGCATGGTCTGGCTCAACGACCACCTACCAGGCCCCACCGTCTCGCGGGGCCCATGGGGAGCCGCCGCCGGTGGCGGCCTTGGCCGCACGCTCGGCCAGGCGGGGCTGCGGGCCTGCGCCCAGGAGAAGCTCATCACCTGGGATCCGCCCAACATGCGCGGCCTGTGGTGGGGACCGCACGACACCACCAGCGCCAAGGCAATGCGCGCGGTCGCCAAGCTCCGCTCCGCACGCGAGATCGATCGCGAGCATGCCTGGCGGGAGGGAGCAATCGCGCTGGCACGGGTGGGCGCGCGCGCGTTCGGACGCGGGCTGCCACCCAGCTAACCTTTGGACATGCCCGCCCAGGCCTACGCCGGCAAGGAGTGTGTTTGCCAGCTGCGCAGAGGGATCTGCGACCAGAGCTGCGTGCAGGGGATGCTCGACACCCCCTTCTACATCGCCTGCCTGAAGCTCTCTGGCAGGCGCTGCCTGGTGATCGGCGGCGGTGAGATCGGCTTGGAGAAGGTCGAGGGGCTGCTCGCTTGCGATGGTGAGGTCACGCTGATCGCGCCCACAGCGGAGCCGGCGCTCGAGCAGTACGCGCGCGAGGGCTCGATCCGCTGGGAGCGGCGTGAGTACGCGGGCGCAAGCGACCTGGAGGGCGCGTTCATGGCGATCGCGGCAACCGACGACACCGACGTGAACATCGCTGTGTACAACGACGCCGAGCAACGAGCAATGCTCGTCAACGTCGTCGACGTGCCACCGCTGTGCAATTTCATCCTGCCGGCGATCGTGCGCATGAGCCCGCTCGCCATCGCCATCTCCACGGCCGGCGCCTCGCCGGCGCTGGCCAAGCGCATGAAGCGCGAGATCGAAGCGCAGTTCGGCGAGTCCTACGCGCGGCTGGCAGTGCTGCTCAACGAGGTGCGCGGCTGGGCGAAGGCAACGCT
Organism: Solirubrobacteraceae bacterium; assembly: GCA_036513795.1. Taxonomy (GTDB): domain Bacteria; phylum Actinomycetota; class Thermoleophilia; order Solirubrobacterales; family Solirubrobacteraceae; genus Palsa-744. The sequence continues at coordinate 21,103 of DATBYJ010000063.1, forward strand.
CGCGACTTATCAGGAACGCAAGGATTTCTTCGAGGGGATCGTCAATGGCGATCCAGACCCGATCGCGCTGCTGCGCGACGGCGGCCAGGAGGGCGAGCAGTCCGTGCGAGAGCTGATCGCACGAGCGCAGAGCGCGCACGCGCTGCACGTCTAGTGACCTGAGTAGACCCAGGTCACTAGACGCAACGCGTCACTGATCCAGCGCCCACACGGTTCCCCAAGCCGTGCGGATGAGTTCATACAAGAGGGCATCGCGCTGATCCTCATTAGCCGCATCGATATCTTCGATTACGTGCCCTACGGCTGCCGCCGCGGCGACAGGGTCAAGCGGCCAGTCTCTGGGTTCCATCCCCTAGCTCCCCTACAACGTGATTAGCCAAAGTGCACAAAGTAGTCATGTCCTAAAAACTCAAACTGACATCTATGGTTGCGCACCTACCGCGCTACCTGTGTCCAAAACACGTGTGCGCCTATGTACATTTTGGTGTAGAGCAGGCCGCACTCGGCACAGGGCAACCCCCGGGCGCCGATCGGCCATCGCCCCAGACAGCCGCTGTAGAGTCGCCTCGATGACTTCAAGGAAATTTGCTTGGTCGCGCGATCGCCTGATCCGACCACCAGCGACGCCGTGAGCGAGCCGGCGCTGGAGCTTGATGGGCTCGCGCGGCACTACGGCGAACGTGAAGCACTGAGCGGTGTCTCGCTGTCGCTCGCCGCTGGGCAGACACTGGTCGTATTCGGCCCCAACGGCGCCGGCAAGACGACGCTGCTGCGGGTGCTCGCCACGCTGCTTCGTCCACATGCCGGCGAGGTACGCGTACTAGGCTCAAGCCTCCCCGACGAGGCATGGGCGGTACGCGGCCGCGTCGGCCTACTCGGACATGAGCCGCTGCTCTACCGCGAGCTCACCGCGCGCGAGAACCTCCGCTTCCATGCGCGCCTCTACGGGATTGGCGATGAGCGCGTAGACGAACTGCTGGAGTCGGTGACGATGAGCACCCGCGCCGGTGAGCCGCTGCGCACCCTCTCCCGCGGCATGGTCCAGCGCGTGGCAGTCGCGCGCGCCGTCCTACACGACCCCGAACTGCTGTTGCTCGACGAGCCGCACTCGAACCTCGACCCAGCCGCCATCGAGCTCGTCGCGCCGCTGATCGGCGCTGCCTCCGAGCGTACGCGTGTGATCTGCAGCCACAACCCCAGCGGCGACCTCGCCGAAGCCGACGTCGTGTTGGGATTGCGCGCGGGCCGTCCGGCGCTAGTGCGCGCGGCTACAGACGTCGACGCCGGTGAGATCACGGAGCTCTACCGGTGAGCGCGCAGACCACATCGAGAGCGCTCGAGACCAAGCGTCCCGTGCCGAGCATCGGGCTGTGGTCGACCGTCCGCGCGCTGCTGCGCAAGGAGCTGCTCGTAGAGCTGCGCACGCTGGAGTCGGTGCCCGCGATGTCGCTGTTCGCGCTGAGCACCTTCGTGGTGTTCCATTTCGCGCTCAACCGCAACAGCGTCGAAGGTGACCTGGGCGCCGGCATTCTCTGGGTGACGCTCCTGTTCGCGGCAATCCTCGGCATCAACCGACTGTTCGTTGCCGATGCAGACCAGGGCGGCTTCGACGCGTTTTTGCTTGCCCCGGTGGATCGCAGCGCGATGCTCGTCGCCAAGGTACTGACGCTGCTGGCGTATCTGACCGTGCTCGAGCTGGTGGCCGTCCCTGCCTTCGCGCTGCTGTTGCTGGGATCGCCCCTCGGACCAGCACTGCCGTGGCTGGTTGTGACGCTCGTACTCGCCAATATCGGCGTCGCCGTGATCGGCACGCTGGTGGCAGCGATGGCGGTGCGCACCCGTGCCCGCGACCTGCTCGGACCGCTGCTCGCCCTGCCGCTACTCGTGCCGATCGTGATCGGCGGCGCGCGTGCGAGCTCGCCGCTGCTCGCCCAAGCCGACCGAGTAGCGCCCGCGATCCGCTGGCTGCTTACGCTTGGGCTCTATGATTTGGTGTTCGGGCTGATCGCCTTCGCCCTGTTCGACTTCCTCTTGGAGGATTAACCACGTGGAACGCTCAAGCCGACCGTTCGGCTATGGAAATGGATTGCGCACGCTGAGCATCGCCACGGTCATCGCCATCGCCGTCACGCTCAGCCTGGTGTTCTTTTATGCCCCGCTGGAAGCCGAACAGGGCTTTTTGCAGAAGATCTTCTACGTGCACGTGCCGCTGGCGATCGTCGCCCTATGCGGATTCGTGCTTGGCGGTCTGCTCGCAATCCAGCACCTGCGCACACGCGATCCCCGCTGGGACATGCGCTCCTACGTGGTCATCCACATGAGCCTGATCTTCGCCGTCGGCACGCTCATCACCGGCTCGATTTGGGCGAAGGGCTCGTGGGGACACTGGTGGGTATGGAGCGAGCCCACGCTCGTGTCGTTCTTGATCATCTTCCTGCTCTACGCCACCTACCAGCCGTTGCGCTTCGCGATCGAGGATCCCGAGCGCCAGGCGCGCTACGCCTCGGTGTTCGCCATCACCGCCGGTGCATTCGTGCCGCTGAACTTCCTCGCTGTGCGTCTTTCCACGGAATATCTGCATCCGCGCGTGCTCGGCAGCACCTCCAACCTCCCAGGCTCGATGGCGTTGACGTTCTTGGTCTCGCTTGGCTCGATGTCACTGCTGTTCACAACCCTCTGTAAGTACGAGTTGACCGCCAAGCACACCCGCTCGCAATTGCGCGCGTTGCGTAGAAGGCTGTCGGGTGAACACGCCGATGCGCCGCGTGCGCGCAGCGCCGTTCCCGCGATCCAGCATGTAGCCGCCGCATCCACTCGCGCAAGCGTAAGGTCGGTGCCGTGATGGTTGCCACGATCCTCTCGGAGACCCCTGCGTTGCCGCTGCACACAGCCGGTAAGTACGTCGCCGGCGCCTACATCGTGCTGTTCGCCATCGTGCTCATCTATGTCGCGATCATGGCGATCCGCCTCAGCCGCATCGAGCGCGACCTCGGCGAGCTGTTGAGTATCTCCGAGCGCACTGGCACTGGCGGGCCTCACACGAATCCCGCCGGCGAGCAAGCCGGCGCGGGCACGGAGCGCCAGGATCAGCAACCGGAGTCCACGCTGGCATGAGCGAGCTGCTGATGCTCGGCATCTCGCACAAGACGGCGCCAGTAGCGCTGCGCGAACGCCTTGCGTTCAGCGAACAGGAGGCGAGCGACTTCGCACGCCAGGCCACAGCCACGGAGGAGGTGCGAGAGGCGGTTGTGATCTCCACGTGCAACCGCACGGAGGTGTACCTCGTCGTCGGCGGGGCGGGCGGGGATCTAGTTCAGGCGGAGGCCGACGTCCTCGGCTTACTGGCCCGCCGCGCCGAGATCCGCCCTACGGAGCTGGCCGAAGTGATCTACTCGCCGCGTAACTGCGATGCCGCACGTCAGCTCTATCGCGTAACCGCGAGTCTCGAGTCGATGATCCTCGGCGAGGCGGACATCCAAGGGCAGGTGCGCCGTGCCCACGAGACGGCGATGCGCGCGGGCGCCACGGAGCCACTCTCCAACCGGCTGTTTGCGGCGGCGCTCACCACCGGCAAGCGCGTGCGTTCGGAGACCGACATCGGCTCCAGCCGCGTGAGCGTTTCCTCCGTCGCCGTCGATCTTGCCCTCAGCGTGCTCGGCGACCTGCAGGACCGCAACGTCGTGATCCTCGGGGCGGGCGAGGCCTCAGAGCTCACGGCGCACGCGCTGTCCGAGCGGGGCGCGGGCACGATCTTCGTCGCCAACCGCCACGCCGACCGCGCGATCAGCCTCGCGCAGCGCTTCGGCGGGTCGGTCGTCGGCCTGGACAAACTGCCTGAGCAACTCATGCACGCAGACATCGTGCTGTCCTCGACCTCATCGCCCCACCCGATCCTCGAACGCGACGAGCTACAGCTCGTGATGGCGGAGCGGGGCTCGAGGCCGCTGCTGATCATCGACATCGCGGTGCCCCGAGACGTCGACCCGGCGTGCGGTGAGCTGGCGGGCGTGAACCTCTACGACATCGACGATCTGCAGGCGGTCGTCGCGCGTAACCTCAGCACCCGGGCGCAGGAGACGCCACGGGCACTCGAGATCGTCGAGGAAGAGATCCAGCGCTTCGCCCGCTGGTTGGGCCAGCTGGACGCGCTACCGACGATCAGCGCGCTGCGCGCCCACGGCGATGAGATCGTGCAACAGGTGCTGGCGGAGAACTCGGGGCGCTGGGAGTCTTCCTCCGAGCGCGACCTCGCACGCGTGGAGGCAGTCGCACGGGCGGTCATGAGCCGGCTGCTGCACGAGCCCACAATCCGTCTGCGTAGTCTCAGCGAAGACCGCGGTCATGCCAGCCTCGAGCTGGTGCGGGAGCTGTTCGGGCTGCGCGAGGACGCACGAGCAGACGGGTACTCGACTGAGGAGCAGTCGACCGAGCTGGCTGAGGTGCACGATTTGCGCCCACGCCGGCGCCGGCCTGTTTGAGTTTGATGGCCCGCCCGCCCTACACGCCCCGCTGATGCGGATTGGAACGCGGGGCAGCGCACTCGCGTTGGCGCAGGCAAGGCTGATCGCGGAGCTGTTGGCGACCACCGGTCACGGCGACTACGAGATCGTGCCCATGACCACCAGCGGTGACCGGCTGAGCGCTGGCGGGGGCGACCGTGCCACGGATGGGAGCGACAAGTCGCGCTGGGTCACCGAGCTCGAGACTGCGCTCGTCGATGAGCGGATCGACCTGGCGGTACATTCAGCCAAGGATGTACCGGGCGAGCTCGCAGACGGGCTCACGCTGCACGGCGCACCCGCGCGTGCCGCCGCCGAGGATGTCCTGTGCGGCACCGCCGGGCTCGACGAGCTGCCTGCGGACGCGCGCGTGGGCACCAGCAGCATCCGCCGCCTGGCACAGCTACGGGCCGCGCGCGAGGACCTCAACGTGCTCGCAATCCACGGCAACGTCGACACGCGCCTGCGCAAGCTCGCCGACGCCGACGAGGGCTTGGATGCGATCGTCCTGGCGCACGCTGGGCTGCAGCGGCTAGGACGCAGCTCCGAGGTCGGAGGCGTACTCGACATCGAGCGGTTCGTGCCTGCTCCCGGGCAGGGCGTGCTCGCGCTCGAGGGCCGCGTGGAGGACGACGCTACCCGCGCAGCGGTAGCAGCGATCACCGACAAGGACACATTCTCGTGCCTGCTCGCAGAGCGGGCTGTTGCGCAGGCGCTCGATGCCAGCTGCAACACCCCGCTGGGCGCTTACGCCGTGCCAGCAGGCTGCGGCTGCCTGAACCTGCGCACCTGGGTCGGTGTCCCCGATGGCTCGGCCTGCGTCAGCGACGAGCTGCTGGGCGGCTTCTACGACCCGCAGGCACTCGGGCAACGCGTGGCGGAGAGGATGCTTGCGGCAGGGGCCGGGGATCTGCTGCGGCAGGCTGATGAGATGGCGGCAACGAAGTGAGCCGGCGAAGAGCGGCCGGGGCGAAACTGTGTGCTAAGTTGTGGCCATGCGTTTGCACATAAGCCTTGATGACGACCTCGTGGAGGAGCTCGATCGGCGAATCGGCAGACGAGGTCGAAGCACGTTCATAGCCGAGACAGTTCGACACGCGCTTGAGGATGAACGCCGGTGGGAAGACATCGAAGCCGGCCTCGGCGCACTTGCTGACAGCGGGCACGAGTGGGACGCAGATCCCGCTGGGTGGGTTAGGGCTCAGCGTCGCAGCGACACCGCTCGTGTCGGTTAGCAGTCCCGCAGACCGCTGTCCCGTCGGATAACCAGCTGTTGCCGATTTTGCTCGACACCACCGTCCTTGTCGATGCTCTGCGTGGACGAAGTGCCGCCGAGCGACTACGAGGCTTGCATCAGAGCAGACAGGTGCCGTGGATTTGCGCGGTTAACGTGGAGGAGGTAATGCGTGGCATTCGCGCGCACGAGCGTGATCCCACCATGCGCCTGCTGCGCGGCATGCACCTCGCCCCGCTGGGACGCGAAGAGGGAATCCGCGCTGGCGATTGGCGCAGGGATTTCGCTGCCCGAGGCATCACGCTGTCGCAGGCCGACTGCCTGATCGCCGCCGCTGCAGTTGGCGTTGGCATGCCTCTGGCGACCGGAAATCCGAAGGACTTCCCCATGCCCGAGCTCGAGGTTGAACACTGGCCGGTCAGCACGTGACCGGCCGCGTGTACCTAGTCGGCGCGGGCCCTGGCGACCCCGGCCTGTTGACAGCCCGAGCGCTGGAGCTGATCGCCACGGCGGACGTTGTTTTGTATGACCGGCTGATCCCCAGCGGGGCGCTCGACGGAGCACGCGCGGACGCGGAGTTGCTGTTCGTGGGCAAGGAGGGTGGCGGTCCGTCGGTCCCGCAGGAGCAGACGCAAGCGCTCCTGATCGAGCGCGCACTGGCGGGAAAGACGGTCGTTCGCCTGAAGGGTGGGGACCCGTTCGTGTTCGGACGCGGCGGCGAGGAGGCCCTGTCACTACGCGCCGCAGGCATCGACTTCGAGATTGTGCCGGGCGTGACGGCGGGGATCGCCGCGAGCGCATACGCGGGCATCCCCGTCACCCACC
>DATBYJ010000064.1:0-4133 GCA_036513795.1 Solirubrobacteraceae bacterium
CATCGTCACAGCCGTGGAGATCTCCGCCGTGGACGCAGATTCGCCAGTCCCCCGCGAACTGCACATCCTCGGTTACAACATCGACCACACGGGCGCCACCATGACCGCGCGGCTGACCGACTTCCTCGCCGACCGCGAGCACCGCACGCTGCGCATGCGAGACGGCCTGCGCGAGGTTGGCTTCGACCTCGACGAAGCGGAGATTGATGCGCGCATCGCCGAGGGCAAACCGATCGGCCGTCCCCATCTCGCCGGCGCGGTGCTGCGCGCACCAGCCAACGCCGAGCGCTTGAAGGAAGAGAACATCGACGACATTGGCTCCCTCATCCGCGGCTACCTGATCGAGGGCAAGCCAGCCTTCCGCCTGCGCCAGACACCCACCGTTGCAGAGGCCGTCCAAGCAATCCACGATGCCGGCGGTGTGGCCATCTGGGCACACCCCTTCTGGGATCTCTCAGACGACAGCGAAGTGCTATCCACGATCGACCGCTTCCACGCGCTCGGCATGGACGGCGTGGAGGCTTTCTACATAACCCACACGCGTGAGAACACCGAGCTGATCGCCAAGCGCTGCGCCGAGCTGGGGATGCTCACCACCGGCTCCGCCGACTTCCACGGACCTGAAAACCGCCAGTTCTCACAGTTCATGGCGTTCGATACTTATGGGATCGAGCCTAATTTGGGGCCGATCGCGTAGCCAGCTCGAATGGGTCACTCGACTCCTGGGGCGCGCGGCTTCCCCGGATGCGCTTGCGCGCGCTAAGCAGTACCGACTCAGCGACGTAGTAGCGACCCCTGGTGCGACCTACCGCCTGCACCAGCTTGGCGTCAACCAGGGACTTGAGGTCTCGGCTCGCGGTAATGTCCGAAACGGTCTCGCCGGCAGTCACCTCGATGATCGTCTTGTAGGTCCTGTGGCTAAGGCGTAGTCCATAGGCAGCCTCGGCAAGCGCCCCCGTCGTGCGCTCGGGCAGCCCCTTACGAGCAGCGATTTCAGCGCACGCCTCGTAGAGCCTCTCAGTCTCTTGAACACGACGCAGTTGTGTGCGGGCCTGGTAGTAGTGGGCCCGGAGGCAGTAACGAAGCCACGGCCGGGCATCGTTCTGGGGGTTCCAACGTCCTTCTCCCACGCTTCCCAACACCTCGTAGTAGCTATGTGTATTCCGTCCGAGATACTCCTCGATACTCGAAAACACGGGGGCTCGGATCTCCTCGCGGGCCAGAATCAGCGTTTGCAAGGCCCGCGCCATGCGACCGTTGCCATCACGAAACGGATGCACCATCACGAGGTTGAGATGCGCCATTGCTGCACGGGCAAGAACGGGCGCGTTGCTTGCTTCCAGCTCCTCGAGCATCTCGGCGATTAGCTCTGGCACGACGGCTGACGAAGGTCCTTCGTAGGTCTGCTCACCAGTGGACTCTCGTACAACGTAAATATCTCCGGAACGCCAACGGCCAGGGTCCTTGTCCAGGCGGTGCTTGATCATCATGAAATGGAGCGACTTGAGGAGCCCCGCATCCACCGTGGCGCTCGGATCCTGCGCGATCTGAAGTACATACGTCATGGCGTCGCGGTAGCCGTTCAGCGCCAAACGCGTCTCTTCGTCAGCGCTCGGCGTTGGCTCGTCGTCAACGGCAGCAACCACGTCATCGAGGCTCGCGTCGTAGCCCTCGATGCTGTTGGAGCCCTGCACCGCACGCGCAAACGACATCCGACGGAGTGTGCCGGACCAGCGCCGAGGCTCGAGGTTGACGTAGTTCCTGAGCTGGCTGCGCAGCTCCTCGATCATCGCAAGTACCGCAGCCTCTACAGGTTGCAGCTCGGGTGTTCTGTAGACGAGGGGCATGATAGAAATATTATATCAAGACAGAATATATCTATCATTCCATCATTGTTATCAGGCGAGCGAGGCCCGCTCCCAGGGGCGCTACTTGTAGGTGCCAGATAGGTTGAACTGAGCATGAAGACACTTCGGCTCATAGGGATTCTCTGCTCGGTGCTTGCGCTCTGCGCATCTTCCGCCGCGTGTGCGCTCGCCAATCCCGGCACGATCGCCAACCTCAACACAAACGTGCCCATATCCGCAGGCCAGGGATGGCTCCTGTGGAGCGTGCCCGTGGCCGGCGGCTGGGGGCTCGACGCTTACCATCACGACCAGATCTCACCGATCCCTGTCGCGCCCCGCCCGCAGCCGTTCGACGTAAACGTCGGCACCAGCGCCGCTGGGGTTGCGGTTGCAACCTTCTCCCGCTGTGTGCGTACGCCACTGCCATCCGAAGCGTGGCAGTTCTCTGGCACCGACAAAAGCAGCGGCTGTCGGATCTACATGCTGAACCTGGCAAGCGGCCGCGAAAGCCGTCTACCCATCCCCGCGCCGCACGGGGTGTCGGACACGACCCCCTCCATATGGCACGGAAACGTAGCGTTCGCTCGCAAGTCTCCCTTCCACAAGGAAATCGAGCAGGTGATGCTGTGGAGTTCACGACACCCGCACACGCTCACCGCCCTACGTCACGGAGCCGTTCCCTCCCATTGCCCGGAAAGGCCCCGCGGCTGCGTCGGCGAACCACAGCGGGGCTCCGTGGTAGCGCTCGACAGCAATGGCAAAGTCGTCACCTACCTGTGGCATGTCAGCGGCCCCGGCATCGTCGGCGAGGGCACCTGGGAAGTCAGACTCGACGATCTCGCCACCGGCCACAGCAGCATTGCCGCCACAGGATTCGGCAGGGAGGTGTGCACGGGACCAACCGAAGGCGTCGAAAACAGCTACCCCGGAGCACCGCTCGCAACTGGCGACGGACTTGTCTTCCCGCTGCTTCAGATCTACGGGTACTGCTACCGCAAGGACGTCTCCTCGCTCGTCGGCCTGCGCTACGGCTCCGCCAACCCAGCCTCTGGATCACTGCCCGGCAATGTGCTCGCAATCGCACGCGACGGCTCTTCCGTCTACGCACTCACCGCCCAGACGCCAACAGCAGAGATGGTCCCAACCTGCAGCAGCGAACAGCCGTGTGCGCTCGAAGCGATCACACTACCGCCGCTCACCAAACGGGAACCTAAGCCCGTACCGCCGTTCCAGGAATTCTTCGAAACCTGAGCCCCCGGAATTACGTCGGAGCACTCACGCTTGCCTGCAGCCGATACGCGAGCGCCTCCAGCGCAAGCTCCTCAGACACGTTCAGCGACAGGCTCAGGCGCGTGTCGGCGACCAACCCAATGCCCCACTCCAGCGCGACCGGCTCACAGCCCTCGGCATCCTGCTGAAGCTCAGCCAAACGGTCGACCGCGTACACGAGCTCGCTGGCGCCTTCGCGTACGCACAGCATGTCCCGCAGCCACAGCTCAGCGATGCGCAGCGCAAGATCGAGCGTTTGTGTGCGCACACGGCGCTCGCCGCGGCGCCGCGCGTCTGCGCCTTCTCGTTCGTAGCGTTTGCGCTCCTTGCTGGGCACCATCTCCAGGTCGCGCTCCATTAGCTCCTGCGAGTGCTCGCCGGCGGTAACACCAGCAGCCTTGGCCCCATCGAGCAGACCCAGCCACGGCCGCTCGCCGGCCTGCCCGGACAGTGCGCAGCGCACGAACTTCTCAGCCCGCGCGCGCAGCGCGCTGCCCTCCTCGCTGGCCAGGCGCGCAGCGAGGCCGGCGTCGCCGAGCGCCAATCGCGCGCATGCCCGCGCACGTTCCCCGTCCACATCTTGCAGACGCGCTGCCATAGTTGCCGACGGCAGCGGGTCGAAGCGCACAGCCTGACAACGCGATGAGATCGTGGCGAGCACGTCCTCGCGGCGGTCGGCCAGCAGCAGTAGGTGTGTGAACGCGGGCGGTTCCTCGAGCGTCTTGAGCATGCGGTTGGCGGCCTGGTCGTTCATCGTCTCAACACTCTCGATCACGAACACGCGCCGCTGGGACTCAAATGGCGTGCGGGCAGCAGCAGCGACGACCGGCTCCTCGATGTCCGCCACGAGCACCTCTGCCGCACCTGAAGGCGTCACCCAGGTGAGGTCTGGGTGGCTGTCGCGCGCGACCCGCTCGGCCACTGTGTCCGGGCTACGAGCGCCATCTAGGAGCAACGCAGCGGCAAACGCTCGTGCGACCGCGCGCTTGCCCGTTCCCGCGGGGCCGTGGAACAGGT
>DATBYJ010000065.1:0-29938 GCA_036513795.1 Solirubrobacteraceae bacterium
TACAAAGACCTCCGGCGAGAAATCCCAGCAGCCGTGCGGGTCGCCCGCCAGCGTGTCGTAGCCCAGCGACAGCACCAAGACCTCAGCCTCCTGGCCGAGCTCCTCGATCGAGTCAGCCACAGCCTGCAGATACTGCTCATCGCTGGGAGCCTGCTCGAACTCCACCACCCGCTCGCGCTCCCCACACGGATGCGCCGTCTTCGACGCCACGTTCACCACCGGCCACGCGTGCAGCGAGTACAGCAGCGTGTCAGGCATGCGCGACACGATTGCCGCAGTGCCGTTCGGATAGTGGATGTCGATGTCTAGGATCGCCACCGGCGCCAAGCCGGCCTCACGCAGGGTGTGTGCAGCAGCCGCGGCGTTGTTCAGGTAGCAGCAGCCACCCAGCCAGCCGGGACCCGCATGGTGCCCAGGCGGCCCGCACAGCGCATACGCAAAACGCTCCCCTTCAGCGATCAACTTCGCTGCCGCGATCGCCGAGCGCACCCCCTCCAATGCCGCCGCCGTCACCTCTGGACAGACGGGCGTGTCGGCAGCCATTCCCGGGGCCGCGAACTCCTCAAGCAGCACCGGCTCGCGCGACTGACATCGCGCGAGCGCGCGCAGAAAAGCCGGCTCGTGCAATTTGCTCAAGGTCTGCGCCAGCTCATCCTTGCTCGCTCGTGCTGAGGACGGCTGCACACCCGGATGACGCAGCAGCCCTGCCCGTACCTCCGACAGTCGTCTGTCGTGATCGTGTGCCTGCAGCCTGCGCCCCGCGCCATCCAGAATCCAAGGCTGGATCGCCCCGACTCCCGGCCGGCGCTCCACCACAGGCATCCGCGTCACGACAGCATCCTGCGCATACGTGGTCCGTTCGCGATGAAGCCGTTGCGCGAGTAGAACGCCTCCGTGGCCCTGAAGGAGTTAAAGCTCTCCCGCGGGAGCCCCACCTCCACGCGTCGCAGCCCCCTGTCGCGCGCCAGCTCGAAGATCGCATCCAACAGACCCACTCCCACCGCCCTGCTGCGCCAACGTGGATGAACCCACAGATCCTGGATCAATGCGTACGCACCAGGCACGTGGATCGCCGTCTGCCAGCTCGCACCCAGTACCCCTACTAGCCCGTCACGGGCCCGCGCCACGAGCACCGCGCCCGACGCCCGATCGTCGATCAGCGCACGCGCTGCCAACTCCATCTCCGACAGCACCGGCGGTGTGCCGCCCAACTCGAGCAGCAGCTCTCGCACGGCCACCGCGACAGCAGCTGCGTCGCTATGACCAGCGGGACGCACCCTCCAAATCTGAGCCGCCGGCGCCCCAGAACGCGCCCACTCGGCCTGGCCCGCTTGTGCCAGCTCGCTCATGGTGCCCCCGTCCGTGTCAGCGTCGGCTCGAGCTCCACCGTCCATGCATCGGGCGAGTCGCTACCGGTGACCGCGCGGGCAATCGCCGCCATCGGCGCGCGCGCCTTCAGCAGCAGCTCGTCGAACTCCTCCGCCGGGTCGGACTGCATCACGATCGCACCGCCCGCACCGATCGTCGTTTCCCTGGACCCGCCCGCCCGGATCACAATCGTGCGGATCACAATCGACAAGTCGACCACGCCGTCCAGGCCAAAGTAGCCGAGCCCACCCGAGTACACACCCCGCGCCTCGCGCTCGATGTCGTCAATGATCTCCATCGTGCGGAGCTTCGGCGCTCCCGTCATCGAGCCCCCTGGGAAACACGCCCGCACACAGTCCACAGGTGTGCGGTTGGCCGCCAGCACACCTGTGATCGTCGAGGTCATCTGGTGCACCGTCCGGTAGCGCTCGCCCGCCATGAACTCCGACACACGCACGCTGTCCACCTCGCACACGCGCCCCAAGTCATTACGCAGCAGATCCACAATCATCAGATGCTCAGCAAACGTCTTTTCGTCCTGCATCAGCTCGTCGCGCACCGCCTCGTCCTCGACTGGGTCCGCCACACGCGAGGCTGTGCCCTTGATCGGCCGGGCCTGCACGCCACGATCGCGATCTACCGATAGGAAGCGCTCCGGCGAGGAACTCAGCACCGTGAAGCCGCCCAACTTCAAATACGCCGCAAACGGCGCCGGGTTCGTGCGACGCAGCTGACGGTACAGCTGCCACGGCTCCGGACTCTCCGACGTGGAGATGTGGTCGGTGAGGCACACCTCATACGATTCGCCAGCCGCCAGCGCAGCCTGGCAGCGAGCGATATCAGCGAGATATTGCCGGCGTCCACGCCCGCATCTGAAACTCACCGTCGCACTGCTCGGCTCACCGGCACGGACTTGCTCACCGTCGACACGGACTTGCTCACCGTCGAACCTGCCCTGGCTGGCGGGGCGCTGCCCGCCATCGCCCGCGGTAGGCGGCCGTTGCTCGAGCTCTGCCACCAGAGTGCCCTGCTGCGCCTCCAAGACGATGCCTTCGGCCTGATCCAGCCAGCGCTGCGCCTGACTGTCGTCCTCGCCCGAGAAAAGCGCCAGCACGTGGGTGCGCTTGGCCACGTGATCAACCGCAATCACCCGATTGGCAAGCATCATCACCGCATCGGGCAAATCCGAGTGATGCACGTTGCGCGAGCCGCAGTCGGCCTTACACTCATAGCCGAGGTAGCCAACGAAGCCACCCACAAAGCCGCGTGCGATCCCCTCGGGCGGCTCGATTGCATTCTTCGCCAGTTCGTTCTCCAGCACATCGAAGATCGACCCGTGCTCAACCTTGGTGCCCGAGCTGCGCTGAATCGTCACGGCCGACTCGTCCACGTCGTATTCGAGCAGACAGCGATCCTCGCCCACCGTCGCGCCCATATACGAGCACTGCGCCAAGCGCGTCGGCGCATCCGCACTGTCGAGCCAGAACGCGTACTGCGCCGCCCCAAACAGCCGCTCAAACACCACCTCTGTCGACGGCTCGCCGTCGATCGAGCGCATCTGCAGACGCATCGGCGAATCGTTCACCTGCCGCACCACTGGCGGCGCAGCTGGGGTTTCAGGAGGCTTCACCAACCTACGCGCGCTCACAGCGCGTAAAGGCCGGTGATGGCGCGCAAGCGCGTAGAAGTTCTCGATCAGCGTATGTCCGTGCTCGGTGGAGATTGACTCCGGGTGAAACTGCACACCCCACATCGGGCGGTGGCGGTGCTCGATCCCCATCACCACCCCATCGTCCGTCCACGCAGTGATCCGGCCGTCCGGGCCCATCGCGCTGCTGACCGCCAGCGAGTGATAACGCACCACTGAAAAGCCCTGAGGGATGCCCGCGAAAAGCCCATGGCCTACGTGGCTCACATGACTCATGCGCCCATGCATAGGCATCGGCGCAGGTGTGACGATGCCGTCCAGCAGGCGACCCAGCCCCTGATGGCCCAAGCAGATGCCAAGGATCGGGATCTCGCTCTCGCGCAGAATGTCCGCGCACACGCCGAAGTCGTGCCAGCGGTCCGGGTGCCCCGGCCCCGGGGAGATCACGATCGCATCGAAATCCCAGCGCGAGAGCGCACCCCACGAGACAGCGTCGTTCTGGATCACAATCGGCTCCTCGCCCGAGACCGCCGCGAGGATATGAAACACGTTGTATGTGTAGGAGTCGTAGTTGTCGATCAGAAGCGTTGTCACCCAGCTCCCTCCAGTCCCAGTCCTCGAGCGCCGCGCTCGAGCAGCGTGTGAACTACCCGCTGCACCGGCTCGCTGCGCTCCTGCTCCAGGTACCAGCGCGCGAGATGGATCACGTAGCGAGCCAGTGGACCTGGGTCTAAGCGCTCCACCGCAATGCGCAGATGGCGCCGGTGAAGCTCCGACTGCACGACTGCGAAGCGGTACTCGCGATCGCGCGCGAGATCCCTCGAGTCCACCGCGGCCCGCCCCTCGCGTGCCCGCGCCTGTGCGAGCTCCCAGCCCGGGCTCTCGCGCACATCCAAGAGCTTCTCCGGATGGAAGTCCACCCGTGGTGTGACCGGCCGCGGCACGAAGAACCCCAGCGCGACCTGGCCGGCCACGCGCTCGGCAGACCCCAGCCTGCTCAACAGCGGCTCGTTAGCCGGGTCGCCCTCGATCTGCGCTTGCAGCCATTCCGTCAGCTCGTCGATCAAAAGCGCGCCCTCCTCGCTGGAGGTGATCGCGCGCTTCTGGCGCGAGACCATCCCGTGGAAGATGTCGCTCGTCGGGTGCATACCGCGGCCACCGTCGGCCATCAACTGACCCATCAGCTGGCGCCTGCAGGTCACATGCGAGACCCACTCCGAACCGCACACCTGCACGGAGGTCATTCCCTCCAGCCCCGGTGCAGCCATCCAGTAGGCCAGCGCGCGCATGTGCTGAGTCGGCAGTTCATCACCGCGAACGAGTGGGAATTCATCGAAGTCCTCACGCTCGGTTGGGTAGATCACGACGCCGTCATCGCGCCTAAACAGCAGCCCATCGCGCAGACCGCTGGCCATCAACTCGGCAGCATTCGCGAGGAAGTCCGACTCGAAGAACACCCTGTCGAAGGCGATCCCCAGCCGCTGCAGCGTCTTGCGCTGCCCCGCAATCACCCACGCGCGCGTCTTGTACCAGAGCTCTAGCGCCTGCTGATCGCCGGCGAGCACACGCCGCAATAGCTCGTCGGCATCGTCGTTACGCACATCCAGCTCACGTGTAAGCGAATCTCCCGCCGCGGCGGCACCGTCGCCATTGCCATTGAACGAGCGCCCGGCCGCAACGTACTCGGCGTAACAGCAGCCGACGAAGTGGTCGCTCTTCTCGTTCTTGTCCGGCCAAGCCTGGGCGTGGCGGCCGCTCTTCATCACCCCAGCCATCGCCTCACCCATGCTGCGTCCGGCGTCCGAAATCAGGCTGCGGCGCTCGACCTGTGCCCCCGCCTGACTCAGCGCAGCCGCCAGCGCGTTACCAATTGCCAGGTTGCGCAGATGTCCCACGTGCAGCGCCTTGGTCGCATTCGCATCCCAGAACTGCACGGAGAATCGCTGCCCATAGGCAAGATCCGTGAGCTGCTGCTCACCCCCGTCGCCTTCCTGCAAGGCACGGCCAGCCGACTCGATCCAGTCATCGGCGAGACGCAGCTCCACGCCGTCATCCGTGCGTACCATCTGCTCCACCCAAGACTCACGCTCGACACGCTCGAGCGCGTCCAGCGACGCGGCATCCCGCTGCCAGCCGGGTGAGCGCGGTACCAGCTTCACATCAAAGCGATCGCTCGGACGCAACGGCGTGCGCGCCGCCCAGTGAGCACCCACTGCGCCGTTGCGCGGCAGGTCCTCGAAGTAGTCAAACAGGTTGATGTTCATCGGCATGATTGGTGAATTGACCTTTTGGTGAATTGACCGGATTTGGAGAATCAAGGCCCGTCGATGCACCAGCCGGGGCTCGAACCCGGATCGACGGCGTTTAAGGCCGCTCCCTTAACCGATTAGGGCACTGGTGCAATGGCCCAGCCGCGCACCCGAGTGACTTCATTCGGGGCATGTTGCGCAGCGGGGTATGTGAAGCCACCATACGGTGCGCTGTGGCCGAGCGCACCTTTTCAAACGACGGTAGTTCTGAGCGAGGACGAGGATGAGAGCTGAGGTGACTGCACGGCAGGCCGAGATGGTCAGCGAGGGTGAACACATAGGACTGCCCCCCGGACCACGGCTGCCAAGCCCACTGCAAGCAATTGGTTGGTCGATGCGACCACTGGCGTTTCTCGAGCGCTGCGGGCGGGACTTCGGTCATACCTTTACGCTGCGAGTCCGCCACGGCCACCCATGGGTGGTTCTGACACAGCCAGACGACGTCAAGCGTGTCTTTACCGCCGACGCCGACACGGTCACAGCCAGTGCCGTCGAGGCGAGCCCAGCCCTCGGGCCGCTGCTCGGCCCGCGCTCGGTGATGCTCCTGGACGAGCCCGAGCACATGGTCCACCGCAAGCTCATGCTTCGCTCATTTCACGGTGAGCGGCTAGGTGAATATGGCGACATGGTCGTTGCGGTGACACACGAGGAGATCGCCCACTGGCCGATGAATGAGCGGTTGGCGCTGTGGCCGCGCATGCAAGCGATCAGTTCTGAGGTGCTGCTGCGCTCGGTGTTCGGCGATACGCAGACCGAGCACATGCAGCGCTTGCGTGAGCGCCTCAGGCGCCTCACCGCGTGGCTCAACGATCCACGTCGACTGGCGCTGACAACGACCGTCGGCCCCCGCTGGCTGTCACACAACGCCGGCTTTCGTGCCGTGATGGCGCCAGTCGAAGCAGATGTCCTCGCAGAGGTCCGCCGCCGCCGCGCGACGCCCGGCGCACAGGACGGCGAGGACGTCCTCGCGATGCTCGAGCGCGCGCACGCGTGGTGTGGCTCGCCGCTCAGCGAGCCGCAGTTGCGCGACGAACTGATCACGCTGCTCTCCGACGGCCCCACCTCTACCTCGCTGGCCTGGGCGTTCGAGCGCCTGCTGCGCCATCCCGACAAGCTCGCGCGCACGCAACAAGAGGTATTGAACGGCCAGGACGACGCCTACGCAGAAGCAGTCGTAAAGGAGACGCTGCGCCTGTGCCCAGTAGTACCGCTGATCATGCGCAAGCTGCTCGCGCCGATGCAGCTCAGCGGCTACACAGTTCCCGCCGGCGCGACCGCCGCGCCGTGCCCGTATCTGATCCACCGCCGCGAGGACCTCTATCCAAACGCCCGCGCCTTCGTGCCCGAGCGCTTCCTCGGCGCACCCGCACCCGCCTACGCGTGGATCCCCTTCGGCGGTGGCGTACGACGCTGCCTGGCCGCGAGCTTCGCCCAGCTGACGATCAAGCGCGTCATCCAGACTGTCCTGAGCGAGCTGGACGTGCGTCCGGCGCGCGCCTCGGGTGACGCTGGCGCGACTGGCAGCCCGGGAGCAACCCGCAGCTCGGTGGCGTTCTTGCCAGGCGATCAAGCGCTCGCGATCGTCACGCCTCGCGCGGGCCACGATGACCCGCAGCCGCCGGGGACCGGGACGGCCCCCCCGGTCGTGGCGTAGCCACCCTCCTCGGCGACAGCGCCACCACGTTCGCCCGAGCGGCTGCGACGAGCGGCTCGAGCACCCGGTCAGCGAGTAGGCCCAGAGCACCCAGCGTCGAGAAGCCCGGCCCCTGGCTGACGGCAGCCAGCCCAGGGATGTGGACCCGCGGCTGCACGCCCTCGAGCTCCAGCGATCGGCCGATGCTCGTCGCGTCTGGGTCGCAGGCCGGCCCCCACAGCGTCCCCACCTGCCGTTCGAGCTCCACCTGCGCGTCATCCGCCAGCAGCCGGCGCAACTGCTCCAGCGGGTCATAGCCGGTGCAATTGATCACATAATCGTGCTCGCAGCTCATCGCGCCGGCGGGCGAGTTGTAGTGAACACACACCTTGCGGCCCGCAGCCACTGAAGCGATGTGCTGCACACGCCCACCCACGAAGCTACAGCCAGGGTCGTAGGCGAACGGCGATACGCGATCGGCGCCGAACACACCACGATCGCTGCGGGCAACAAAGTCACGGCGCTGCTCCACGCTCAGCGCGGCCCACGCGACGTCGTCCGGCCTGGAGAAGACACGATTCTCCAAAAAACTCTCCACACGACTCATCGGCAAGTTCGCCGTGTACACGGTAAGCCGCGCGTCCGGGCGCCGGGCGCGCACGAACTCGATGCAGCTCAAAGCGCTCTCCCCGCCGCCCACGATCGCGACGTCCGAGCTCCCCTCGGGCGGCACGCGGGCGATCTCCATGCGGCCGCTCTCGCAATCAAGCACCCGCACCGCTGCCTCATCGTCGTGGGCAAGAACCCGTTGCGCGCCCTGGCCGGTGAGCACAAACGCCTTGCACACATAGCTGTCGGGCTGCGCACGGTCCTTGACGCGAGCTGGGTACCCAACCTGAGCTGGGTCCTCTACCCGAGCGGAGTCCTCGCCCACAGCGGGCTCGACGTCTACGACCCAACGGTTTGCGTGCTGTGCAAGCGAAAGCCGCGCCACGCGCCCGCGCACGACGCTCACACCGTTTGTGGCATGAGCCAATACCCATGCCAGGTAGTCACCAAAAACACGGCGCTGCACCGAGGGGCAGCCAGCATCGATCCACGCGGCGTAGCGACCATTGTCCACCAAGTAGCGCTGCCATGAGAACGCCATCGCAGCGCGGTTGACCTCAGCCCCAGCATTGCCAAAAGCACGCCCAGCCTGATAGGGGAACCCGACGTCTTTTGTGGGACTCAGTCCGAGTATCTCCCTACTGGACGTAACCCCCTCGCCATCACGCCACGCGGCGGCAGGCCCCGTGGCCTCAACCACGGTAAGCCGAATAGGACCAAGGCCAAGGCTATTGAGCACATGTGCCTTCATCGCGATCGCCGTGCCCTTGGCGCCCGCACCAAGCACGAGCAGATCGGTTTCCATCAGCACACGGTCAATGTGACAGTGGGACCGCCTCCCCGCAATTCGGACAGACGAGTGTGCGCGCCTGATCGCCCTCCAAGTGCTCTGCCTGCTCGGCGCCGCCTGCGCCCGTTATTCCACGTGTGCGCCGCACACCGCGCAACTCCACCCGCAGATCGGCCACCGACAGCTTCTCCGCAATCGCCCGCGTCAGCCAATACTCCTGCTCTGCAACATCCAGCGGCGCGAGCGTCGCGTGATGACTCCAGGAGAGATTCTCCCGACGTCGGGAGATCTCGAAGCGAGATGCGACATACACCATGTTCATCAGCGACTGCACGTCGTAGCCCGTGAGTTTCATCGCCCGCGAATAGCGTTCGCCGAACTTAGCGTTGCCGTACTTGATCCAGTCACCGAGCCACCACTGGCTGCAGCGCCCAATCTCGCCAAAGCGCCTGCCCACTGCCGACCACTCGGCCAACCCCAGGTTCGCGCTGGGTGTCCACCCGACCCGCGTTAGCTCCGATGGGTTGGCCGACGGTGCTGATTGCGGAGCCCGACGACGTGAGGTTCCCAACTCAGGCGTCGGTGAAGTGACACCGCCCATCTAGCGGCCCACGTCCTCGAATGCGTACTTCACTGAAGCTACCAACATCGCACACCTCGCTCTACGATGACCAGCTATCTCCCCTGGCAGAAGATGACCGTAGCCGCGAACTATGCAACGGTTGAATTATTTGTCAACGGATGTCGACGTCGACACGAAGTCCGCAGCGATTTCGTCGCCTTTCACCCTGTAAATCCAATTGCTCCAGTTTTGGAGCCTCCGCGCCAGATCGGAGACACCGCAGCCATCCTCAAGTTAGGAACAGGCCTCGCGCGCGAGTTCGCCTAATCGTTCGCGGTAACCGCGTCGAGCAGCTCAGCGAAGCGCTCGCGCGCCTGCTCGCGACGCGTCGGCAGATGCTCGCTCGGGACTCCCTGCGCCGGGGGCTCATAGCCGCGCAGGATGTGTCGAGCAACCGACTGGCGATGTACCTCATCAGGGCCGTCATAAATCCGCGCAGCACGGGCGAAACGGTACATCTGCTCGAGCGGCAGGTCGGTTGAGTAACCCAGCGAGCCGTGCACCTGCAGCGCCCGGTCGACCACATCATGCAATACCTTCGCGCCGTAGAACTTGATCAACGCCACGTCCGTGCGCGCGGCGCTCGCGCCCTGCGTGTCCATCACCCATGCCGCGTGCAGCGTCATCAGCCGCGCCGCCTGCATCTCCGCGGCGCTATCGGCAATCCAGTTCTGCACCGTCTGCTTGTCAGCCAGCAGCGAGCCGTGCGCATGACGGTAGGTAGCGCGCTCACACAGCATGTCGAACGCCCTGCGCGCGACGCCAAGCCAGCGCATGCAGTGATGAATGCGACCCGGCACCAGACGGTGCTGGGCGAGCAAGAAACCCTCGCCCTCGCCGCCGAGCAGCGCCTCTGCGGGGACACGAACGTTCTCATAGGCGATTTCCGCGTGCCCGCCGTAAGCGCCGAACTGCTCCCACGGGTGCTCCATCGTGGGCACGTCGCGCACGATCTCAACGCCAGGCGTGTCGGCCGCGACGACAAACATCGACGCTCGCCGCGAGGCACGTGCATCGGGATTGGTGACCGCCATCACGATCAGGAAGTCCGCGATCGAGCCGTTCGAGGAGAACCACTTGCGGCCGTCCAGTACCCACTCATCACCATCGCGCACCGCGCGCGTGCGCAGCTGCGTGGGGTCCGAGCCGGGCGTGTCAGGCTCAGTCATGCTGAACGCGCTACGCAGATCGCCCGCCAACAGCGGATGCAACCAACGGTCCTTCTGCTCAGGCGTGCCCGCCAGCGCCAGCAGCTCGGAGTTGCCCGAGTCCGGCGCCGCGTTGCCGAACGCCAGCGGCGCGATTGGGCTCGTGCCCAGGATCTCGTGCATCAAGCCGAGGCGTACCTGGCCCATGCCCTGCCCACCGAGATCCGGCGGCAAGTGTGTAGCCCACAGGCCGCGCTGCTTGACCTGCTCCTGTAGCGGCGCCATCGCTCGACGCAGCCCCGCCAGGCCAAGCTCGTGCCAGATCGCCTCCAGCGGCCAGATCTCCTGCCGCACGAACTCGCCCATCCAGTCGAGCTGCTCCTGGAAGTCAGGGTCGGTCGAGAAGTCCCAGCTCATGGCAGCCCATCCTCTCTCTCAGCACAGTCGGCGACGTATTGACAGCCTACGCCTCCTTCCGCGCGCACCCGGAGACACGAAGCTTGACGGTCTGTTTGACGACCGCACCGTTCTGGCCAGTAATCGCTACCGGCATCGTGAGCTTCTGCCCGCAAAGGCTTCCTCTCGCCCGCGGCGGCAGGTTCGCCGCCAGCAGCGAATGTAGGCCCCCGCCGAGGACCATGCCAAACGTTGAGATCGGCACGTCGGGAAGCGCTCTAAAGACAGCCGAGATGACGCCGTGCTTGATGATCGTCTGTCCCACCACATCTACCGTCACGCCTTCACCTTGCAATACAAGCTCGATGCCGGGCGAGGACGCGCCACCATGGGAGACTAGATACACCGGGCCGACCAGCGCGTTGCGCAGAACCGGCGTGATCACAGTCACGCTGCCAACTACCGACGCCGCCGGGCAACCGGCCGGGTCGGCTTCAATCACCCGCGCCGCACACGCTTTCTGCAAGGTGGTCAGCCGTACGGGCAATCGCCTGGGCACATCGACCTTGAGCTTGGCGATATTCGCCTCGCCGGGCTGGGATTCGAGGCGCACGTGCAGATAGGCGCCACCCGCTTTGCTCGTCTTCGCGTGCGCGAGCGCGCCAAGCCTCGGCTTGAACGGGAGCATCGCGCAATTGGCCGCCTGGAAGCGCGAGCTCAGCAGGGCTATCGCGCCGTCGCTGCTTTGGATAGTGCCTTCAACCGCCAACGGCTCGCAGTCAGTTGGATTGACGGCGAAGCCCGCGCGGTCGATGTCAAGGTTGACGGTCTTGATCTGTAGCGGGATGCCATCCAGGCGCTGCGGTAGCGGGTCGCTCGCGATCGTCACCGTCGCGTTGCTCGGATCCACCTCGATCCGCGCCCCCACGACGACCGCGCCCAGGTCAAATGGACCGGTCACAGCGGGGACGACGATCGACAGCCCGAACGGCGCACCCTCATACGGACCCGTCAAGTACACGTGCCCGGAGAGGAACACCGGGTTCGCGCCCGGTCCAACGCCAACCGTGGCGCTGCCGATTTCACTCTGAGATCCACACGCACCGGCCTTCGCCTGTGCTTCGGCGCACACCTGCACCTTGGCAAGCATCGCCAGCAGCCCCGGCGGCAGATGCACGCTGAGTGCTTGCAGCTGCTCGTCCTGGTCGGTGCGCGACAGCGTCACCGTCAGCGGGCTGAACGCGCCCGCCTGATTGTTGGTTGTGCCGGCGATGAACGAGGGATGAAACTGCGGTGGCGGACAGCCGCTGAGCTCGAACGGTTCGCTCGATGGCTGCGCCGGAGTTTCGCTGCTGTACGGCGTGAGGGATGAGCTCGCCGCCAGCGGTACGCCACAGGTCGAGGTGTTTGCAAGCGGCGCCCGCGAACCACCGTTGAGCGTGAGCTTCAGATCTTCGAACGGTAGCTGTGGCGCGTTCGCAAAGCTCATCTGGAGTTGGCCCGTGCTCTGGTCGATCGACGTCGTGCCTTCGAGCTTCACAGTCACACCAGAGCCTTGTGCCTGCACCAGTAGCCGCACCAGCTTGCCTTCCTGGGCCTGCGCCGCTGAGCAGGGCGCGCATTCAGGTTCGGCCAGGAAGACCTGTCCTTCGAGCGGAGACGACAGGATCGGCGTCGTGATCTTGACCGTGCCGATCTGCGATTCCGCGGGACAGGAAGCAGTGGCAGTGGAGCTCAGCGCGAACTGCGCTGGAGCGCACGCGCGCAGACCGTTGGTGGATGAAGGCGAGACCACGACACCCGCCGGCAGGGTCACGGTCGCGTCGCGCAGATCCGCCTCCGCCAGGCCGGTCGGGTCTTCGTTCTGCGGTACATGCAGTTCGACGGTGTAGCCGCTGGGTGCGTTCGCCTGGGTCGTCTGAGGTGTCAGCATCAGCGACGGCGTGAACGCGAGTTGCTCACAGCCCGTGGTTTCGAGCTCAAGCGAGGGAGAGCTCTCGAGCTGGGCCGGGTTCTCCCACGAGTCCGTGGCGATCACGAACGGCTGTTCGGTCTGGCATCGGCTCGGCAACGTCAGAAAGGGCTTGACCGGCACGTCGCTCGGGCAACGCGTTGGGTGTTCGACTCCCGCTTCGACCTTGACCGACGGCTTGCAGAATTCGCTGTCCTGCTGACCTCCAGCGCCCACTGTGCCTTCGCGTTCGAGATCGTGGCTCGCTTCCGCCGGAAGACCCCACAAGGTCAGGATCGCGCCCTGCAGCGGCCCCGTCTCGGGGATGCCGTTCAACGACGCGGCGATCTCATCTTCCCCGTGCTCGTTCGGACGCACGTGGAGGAAGATCGTCACGCGCCCGACGGTGGCCACGGAGAAGCCCAGCTCGGCTGGCGCGCCCGCGGGCGGTGTGACGTTGAACACCGGATATACCGCCGAAGGGAACCCTCCATAGAAGAAAGGCTTTACGGTCCCCACCTGCGTGTCAACCGGGCAGTTGAGGTTTTGGCCTTCCAAGAACGCATGCTGACTGCACTGCGGGACGGCGTTTGGATCTCCCACCAGCCCCGGCGGGAATGACAGTTCGACGTCCTTGACCGCGGCCACGGCCAGCGGCCCTGCTTCCTCGCTGTTCTCCG
The DNA here is from genome assembly GCA_036513795.1 of Solirubrobacteraceae bacterium. Lineage (GTDB taxonomy): Bacteria > Actinomycetota > Thermoleophilia > Solirubrobacterales > Solirubrobacteraceae > Palsa-744. The sequence continues at coordinate 13,155 of DATBYJ010000065.1, forward strand.
CCGACGGCGATTCCAGCGAGCTGACGTTGAATGCGAGACCGGTGGTCATCTCAAATGGATGGGAGCCGGCCTGAGAGTCGACTGCACCGTTTTCTCCGACGGTGTCGACCAGAAAGGACGAGATGCCGAAGGGAGCCGGTTCCTGTGCGATGGGCGTCACCTCGCTCGTCGCGGCGCTCGGCGCGCCACCGCCTGAGACAACTGCAGTGTTGACGAGCGAGCCGGCGCCGCTCGCCACGACTTCGCTGGGGACCGAAACGCTGATCGCGACGAGGATCGTCGTCCCTGCAAGCATCCGGCCGCGACCGGGACCTTCTTCATAGCTACATGTGACGAGTTCAGCACCGATTTCGCCGGCGCATTTCAGTCCGTAAGAGGGAAGGCCGCTGCCGTTCGCGGCTTCACCCTTGGCGAGAACCTTGGTGGTGGTTACGTGTTCGGGCAGTCTGTCTGTGATCGTGACGGTGCTCCCGTGCGCCGTTGGCACACCGCCATCGTTGCGAATGATGAGCACGTATGCGTCGGAGGAGGCCGCCGCGGGGAAATACGTCGGCTGCGATTCAGAGGTAATGCTCCAATGCGGCGCCGCGCCGGTTGCGAACGCGGTGGGTGCAGTTGCCGCTGAGACGACGAGCACAGCGGCGACGAGCAACACCACCGAGGCAGCGCTCCCGGCGCGCGTGACGCCACCGAAACAGCTCAGGACCCTTATCACCTGGGTCGTCGCAGCGTCATCAGTTTGGAACTATGCCTGCGCTTTGACCTGGGGCCGTAGCGCCTTCGCGCCAACGCGGTGCAGCTCGAGCGCCGCTTGCTGCTCCTTAGCCTCCTGCACCTAGCCAGGGCACGAGCAAGCAACTGCTTGCGCGTGAGCTTCGACGGAGATGCAGGCAACGGCGGGAGCAGGTTCCCGGAGCCGCTGAACGAAGCCGATGCGGGCAGCGCGAGCAACGGCGGCCGATTCAACGGTTCCAGGCAGGCACTGTCTTCGCAGGAGGACAGTGGTTGCGTCAGCACCGGCAAGCCGCCGTCTACCCGCGCGTCATAGACGTCGAGGAGTTCGTCGGTGTCGCCCTCGGTGAGACGTTCTCGCGTGGCGAAGAAGACGTCGTTGCCGCTCGCGCTGGCATCGAGGAACACCGCTTCGCCGCCCGCTTGCGGCCCTGAGATCGAACTGATCCCGCCATCCTCGTACTCGAACAGCTTTACGCTGCCACCGCCAGACCCGGCGAGCGGATCCGGCGATGAGAAGAACAGACGGCTGCCGTCGTCGCTCAGGCTGCGTGGCTGGTGGAAGGGCGTGCTTGCCCGTTCGTTCAGCGTCGCGCCCAGGAATGCGCTGCCCAGGGGCCGAGCGCCGCTTGGATCGCACGAGGCGCACACGAGACTGCCGGTTTCGGCGTCGTACTCGAAGACCTCGTGCACCCTCTGTCCGGCTTCGTCGACGTTCTCATAGCCCGTGAGCGGCTTCGCTGACATGAACGCGAGGTGCGTGCCGTCCGGCGTCACATACGCCTGCGACGCGGTCGGCCAGCTCGTCCAGTCCTCCACGTCGCTGTTGTAAGGAAACGCTTCCCCCAGCCGCCCCATTTCGATGTCTTCCGGTTCTTCTTCGACCGGTGCCGCCAACGTTGCGATGAAGCTGACGCGGCCGGTGCTTCCGTCGTGCCCGTGCCACACATAGAGGTTGGGCTGGCCGGCGAGGGCGCCTTCCACCAGGTGACCATCGGCGACGAAGTAGACGTAAGCGCCGTCCCCGGATACGCCAACGACGCCAAGCACGCTCGCGCCATCCAATTCTTTCGATGGTCCTAAGCCGTGTTCTTCTTCACCGTATGCGTCCGGCGTCAGGTCGGTGAGCGTGCCACTGGCAACTTCGTAGCGGTAGAGGTCATTGCCGGGGTCTTCCGGTTCCGGGCCCGTGTGCGATTCGCTCGTCAGCGCGGCTTTGCTCGTGAAGTACACGACCGATCCATCTTCGGAGGCCGCCCAGAACTGCGCTGGCTGAGCGCTGCACACACCTGCTTCGGTTTCGCAGCTCGACGGCTGGGCGCCGGCGGACGGGGCGGAGACCTCGACCGTGGAGCTGCCGTCGATACGGTCGTAGAGCTCAGTGTCCCCCAACTGCTGCTCGTCGGGAGCGCCGCCGTCGGCCACGGCCTCGAAGAGCACGTTCGAGCCGTCCGCCGAGATGGCGTGCTCCAACTCGTGAGCACCTTCTCCGGAGGCCAAGATCCCGCCGCCGGGTATCGACCCGCCCGTCGGGATCGCGCCATCGGGGAGTACTCCAACGAGCCGTAGGTGGCCCGCGGTCTCTTCGTAGAGATTCTGTACGCCACTGGGCGCGCCCACTTGGAGGCTGTCGTTGCTCTCGAAGAGGACGTGGCCGAATTCCCGCGAGGCGCCGGCGAACGCGACCGCGTCTTCGTGTTCGAAGCACGAGCCGCACCCGGCCTGCGGCGGTTCGGGCGGAGGGACGGTGGTGATCAGCGTATATTCGCCGTTCGGCTCGCGTAGGTAGAGGTTGTAGACGCCCGCCGGTGCGCCTTCGGTCAGCTGCTGCAGGGGAACTCGCAGGACGGTCTGGGATAGGTCTTCCGAGAAGGCATAGCTCAGCTTGGGATCGTTGTTTGCCGGGGCCTGCGTGGTCGGCGGAGATAGCGGCGTCGTCTGCCAGCCGGTCGGTCCCCTCGTACCGAGATATGCGTTGGGGTACTCGTTGCCGGGATCACCCGCGAACGCGGCACCCACGCTCATGTAGACGACCGCGCAGGGTTCCGCAGCTTCGCAACTGGAGGCCTGCGCCGGCAGCACGGGATGGACAGTCGCCGCGTCCTGGCCGCCCTTCTGGAGTGGCGAGACCAGCTCGTAGGCGCGGCAGTCGGGCAGGCGTTCCGATGGCCCCGAGCGGAACTGCGTATTCGCGCACGCCGACGCCGACGATACCGATGCCCCCAAGAACCATATACCGGCGAGTACGGCCAGACTTGCACCGCTCACGCGGGCCCCGCTGTTCATCGATCGACCACGTAGCGGCTTTCCGCGCATTCGCTCCTCCTCTGCGCGCCGTAGTCTAGCCAGCTGCTATCGAGGGGGCGCCAATTGGTCCAACGACGTCTATCACCCGTCCTTAGCCCGCCAAGGCGGGGCGCCGTCGATCCCGCGCCCCGCCGGCCTCGGCCCAACCAAACGGACGCGGCTAGAGCCGAGCTACACTTTCCATTCGACCGTGCCGCCTTCTAGTTCGCTGACGATCGTGCCGCTGTAGGAGCCTTCTGTGTTTGTGCCTCCGCACACGCCACCCGTGCCTTTGGAGTGGATAGCGGTTACAGCTGGTTCGACGTCGACCTTGCCACCCGTGGCGTTGCTGTACCCGAAGCCCGTGAGCGTCTGGGCTTCGATCAGCACTTCACAGCCGGCGCCTTCCGGCTTGACGGTCACTTTTTTTTCTAGTTTCGCCGACCCATTGGCGTTCAGTTCGAGGTGCGCCGATGTGATCGTCACCGGGTCACCAAAACCTTTGCAGTTGATGAAGGTAAGCACTTCTTTGTGCGTCACCGATTGGAGTTCGCCCGCGAGGATTTCGCTGCTCCCGGTGACTTCAGTGCATTCGATCGTCCCAGCGGAGGTTTTGAATTTCTGCGGGCCGCCTTTGCTTTTGATTTTCCCGGTTTTGCTGGCGACGAATTCATCGCCTGAAGCAGAGACGGAAATGGCATCGACAGCGACAAGCGAGAACGACGCAACCAAGGCTACCCCGAGAATCACGATGCGCTTCATGGTCCCTCACCCACCCCTTCGTCGTTGATGATCCGCCGTGGCTCTCGGGCTTGATGTCTAACAAACAGCTTCGTACATTGTCGCCCGTCGATGGAAGGATTCCGCCCTGCGGGCCATACGGTTCGTACTATCACAGGCGCACAGAGTTCTGTCAAGCGGAAGCAGACCATAATATGCGAATCGCCGCGGCATTGGCTCGTGTGGAATCGCACGTAGTACTTTCGCACAGGCGGTGGACAGATCGATATCCAGCACATGTACATTGGGTCAATGCCGCAGGAAAACCCGCTGCAAATTGAGCTTTTGCCCGGATCTAGAGAGCTTCTCGGGCTGCACGCGCGCGAGCTTCCCCAGCGCGACGACCTCTGTGGAGCGTTCTGCGGCGCTCTGGCACTAGGCTCAGCCGGCATCACCGCGCACGGCGGCGAGCCTGTCGATCAGGACGCGGTGGCACTCGCGGCGGGGAGCGTCATCTCGGGCGTGCGCGAGGCGGGCACACTGCCACACGGCGAACCGGGCCGGCGCGACTACCGCATCGAGCTGCCGCTGATCGACGACTCTGATGCATCAGGCACCACCGCTGCAGGACTGCTCGACGCAATTGAACGGCTGTCAGACGAAGCGCTGGCGGCAATCCCCTACGCGGGCCCGTGGAACGGGGGCACACTCGCCGGCCTGTTCGAGCTCGTGGCTGCGCTCGCCCACCCGGTCACGCTCATCGCGAACCTCGCGACCCGCCATCTATGGGGCGGACGCCCGAGCGTCAACCAGATGCTCGGCTATCTACACGATGGTGAGGCGCAAGGCCCGCCGCCAGACTGGGACGTAGGGCACTTCGCGTGCGTGTTCGCGCGAGTGCGCGGCCCCGGCGCGAGCCTTTACTGCTTGGCCGACACGTATCCCACACTGGGCAACGCCGGTGTCCATCTGCAGCCACAGGAGCGGCTTGCGAGCGCGCTCGAGCGGCGGGACATGCCGGCTGGCGGCATGATCGTGGTCACCGCCGCTGAGGATGCTGCGAGCGTGCGTGCGGGTGCCGCGGTACTAGGGCTGCGAGAGGGTATTTGGGACAACGGCACGGTGGTCGTGGAGCCTCCGAGCGGAGAGCCATCAAGGTGAGCGCACCGGGGCTAATCGCGCTTGTCTGCTGCGACCTCGGCTCGATCGTGCGCGGACGCTCGGTGTTCTCGGCCGAGTGGGGCGAGCACTTGCAGGCGGGCGTCAGCTGGGTACCAGCCAACCATGCACTCACGCCCTTGGGGCCAATCGCCGAACCAAATCCGTTCGGATCGACGGGCGATCTGCGCCTGTTGCCCGACCCGGACACGCGCGTGCTTGTAGGCGCGAACGGCAACGTGAACGCGTTGGAGTTCGTCCTGTGCGACATCGTTGAGACGGGCGGCAAGCCGTGGGAGTGCTGTCCGCGTTCGTTCCTGCGTGACGCGCTGGGCGAGCTCGAGCGCGAGCTCGGCGCCCGCCTGTTCGCGAGCTTCGAGCATGAGTTTCAGCTGTTGGTGGACACATCGCCAGCGCTGCCATTTACGCTCGAGGCGCAGCGCCTCGTCGAGCCGTTCCCGACGCACGTAATGGACGCGTTGGTGGACGCCGGCGTGGAACCCGAACGCTTCTTTGCCGAGTACGCTTCACACCAGTTCGAGATCCCCGTGGCACCAGCGGAGGGCGTGGCGAGCGCCGACCGCAGCGTCGTACTCAAGGAGGTCGTGAGGGAGATCGCCCGGCGGGAAGGGATGCGGGCGAGCTTCGTACCGCTGCTCGACCCCGCCCAAGCTGGTAACGGCCTGCACATCCACCTCAGCCTGCGTGACGCTGGCGGTGCGTCGCTGCTGTATGACGCCGCACGGCCAGCCGGCTTGAGCGAGCTCGGGACAAGCTTCGCAGCGGGAATCCTGCGCCACGCGCGAGCATTGAGCGTGCTCACCGCCGCGAGCCCGGTGTCGGGCGCACGCCTGGAGCCGCATCGCTGGAGCGCAGGGGCCATGTGCCTGGCCCAGCACAACCGCGAGGCGCTACTGCGGATACCACCGGTGGTCGAGCTCGCCGGCGCCGACCCATCCGAGCAACTGCACCTCGAGTACCGCGGCGCAGACGCCAGCGCCAACCCTTATTTGGCGCTAGCGTCGATCGTGCGGGCAGGCCTCGAAGGCATACGCGCGGAGCTGCCCGCACCGCCGATGCTCGACCGCGACCCATCCCAGCTGAACGCGCAGGAGGCACAGCGCTTCGGCGTGGGTGCACTGCCGAGCACGCTCGATGAGGCATTGCAGGCGCTGGCCGACGACGACACCGCACGCAAATGGATGGCGCCGCTGCTCTACGACGCGTACGTAAGCGTCAAGCGCGCCGAGCTCGATGCAGCCGATAACGTCGACCTCGAGGAGCTTTGCCGGCGCTATGCCGCGATCTACTGAAACAACCGACAAGGCGGGGCTGCTCGGAGCACTGCTGGATGGCATCGCGCGGGAGCTGCCGCGTGCGGTCGCACTGCGACGGCGCCTGCACGCCGAGCCAGAGCTCGCACACGCCGAGCAGCACACGGCGGCAAGCATCGCTGCCGAGCTGCCCGTCGCCTGTGAAGCAGCAGCCGGTACCGGCAGGCTCGCGCTGGTGGCAGCGAACGACGCGCGCGCACCCGTGGCCGTACGCGCGGAGCTCGACGGACTGCCGATCGAGGAGCGCACCGGCGCCACGTGCACAGCGCACGGCAGAGCTATGCACGCATGCGGACACGACGTACACATGGCCGCTCTCGTCGCACTAACCCGTGCTGCACACGAGCTCAGCAACGCGCTGCCGGCGCCGCTGCTGGCGATCTTCCAGCCGAGCGAGGAGGCCTATCCGTCGGGCGCCCAAGAGCTGCTGCGCGGCGGCGAGCTCGCGGCCCTTGCGCCAGCGGCGATTGTGGCTGCACACGTACAGCCGGAGCTGCCGTGGGGTGCGGTTGGACTCGATACAGGTGCCGTCAATGCCTCGTGCGACGCAGTTGCGATCACCGTCGAGGGCGAGCCCAGCCACGGCGCCTACCCGCACCGCGGACGCGACCCGATCCTCGCACTCGCGCAGATCGTGGTCGCCCTTCATGCCGAGCTCGGCCGACGGATCAACCCGTTGCACCCAGCGTCGCTGACGGTCGGCGTGCTGGAAGGTGGAAGTGCCGAGAACGTGATCCCCGAGCGCGCGGTGGCGCGCGGCGCACTACGCGCGCACCGCGCTGAGGATCGACAAGCGCTACGCGAGCTGGTCGAGCAGGTCACCGCCGGCGTCGCATCCGCACACGGATGCAGGGGCAGCGTCGAGCTCGTGCCCGGCGAGCCGACTTTGGAGAACGACACGCAAGTCGTTACTCGCGCGCGGGAGCTGCTCCCAGCCGCCGGCTTGGTGGCGACCGATACGTGGCGCTCGTGCGGGTCGGACGACTTCGCGTTCTTCAGCGCGCTCGCCCCGCTGGCGATGGCGTTCGTCGGACTCGACGGCGCGGAGGGCTTCAGGGCGCGCCCGCTGCATCATCCCGAGCTCCTACCTCCTGACGACGCCGTCGGCGCCGTCGCGCGAGTACAGGCTGTGCTGTACCTCGCAGCAGCGCAATCGTCCACCGATCAAACGTCGAGCGAGCATTCTTCGATTCCATCGGCTTGAACGTCGCACCAGTACGATGCAGCGATGCCTGACCGTCCGATGCCCGAGCGTCTGTATTTCACCGACTCCGACGAGGCAAACGCGCTGTTGGCCTCCGACCCAATGGCATTGTTGATCGGCTTCGTGCTCGATCAGCAGGTCACCGTAGAAAAGGCCTTCGCCGGTCCGTTGGCGCTGCGCGAACGTTTGGGCTCGATCACCGCAGGTACGCTGGCCACCGCTGACCTCGAGCCGGTGTTCCGTGCGAAGCCAGCCGTCCATCGCTTCCCCGGGTCGATGGCAAAGCGCGTACACGACCTAGCCGTGCATATCGAGGACTACTACGACGGCGACGCCGCACGGGTCTGGACCGACGCCGCCAACGCGGACGAGCTTCGTGCCAACCTCGCCGCCCTGCCCGGCTTTGGCGAGATGAAGGTCAAGTCACTGAGCGCGGTCCTAGCCAAGCGCTACGGCATCGATACCGCCGCGGAGCTCGTCCCGACCCACCCAACGCTCGGCGACGTCGACTCACCGCGAGCGCTCGCCGAGTACCAGGCAGCCAAGCGCATCCATAAGGCAGAGTGGACGAAACTCAAGCCGCGGCGCTAGAGGATCGGCGGCGGCTCGCCATGTAGGCTGCCCGCAAGCGCCGGCTCCCATTCGCACACAGCACACGCATGACGAGCGGCCGAGCGTGCAAACTCAAGCGCTACAGCGTGCGGGTCCTCGGCAGCGCACACATCGCTCCAGTCGAGCACATACTCGCCGAGCTCTGACTCCCAACGGGCCGACGGCGGCGACAGCGACGCGCCCGCGAAGCCATCCGGCGCTGGGTGCGCATAGGCGTAGAAGGCGGCCTGCTCGTAACGTCCGTCGCCGGGCCACCAGCCGACCGCCACCTCCTGCGCGTCCATCGCGTTGCGCATGATGAAGTCCTGCGAGGGCGGTTGCGCGGGCAGACCCGAGAAGAGGTTGACCGCGAGATCGAACGAGCCCCACCAGGCGTTCACGGGCGTCGAGCGCCCGCGGTACGGAGCGCGAAACGCAGCAAGCACGAGCGCGACGCGGGTTGCGGCAGCGAAGTAGGCGGCGACCCGCTCGGTGTCGTAGCTGGCGTGCTCATCGTCCTCATCGAGGGGCACGCTCCACGACACCTCTTGTGGCGTGGGGTTGATCTTCACGGGTCCTGCAAGCGCTGAAATCGCGTCGAGCAGCTCGCGCGTGACTACGCCAACCGCGCGGTCAGGCCCAAGCGCGATCCGACGCGTGCGCCCGTCGCTATGCTCGACGAGCGCCTCGTGGCTGCGCAGGTCGAGCGCGGCCACAAATGCACCTGAGCCGTTTGGCGCAGGCAGCGGACTCGTCTCCCAACCGCGCGCCGTCAAGCGCAGCGCCGCGTGCTGCAGCTCCGGCTCAGGCGGTGCGATCGCCACAGCCAGTTTGCCGAGGACCTGCGTGTGCGCGTGCAGCGTGTCACACGTAGCGCTCCACTCCTCATAGGCGGGCATCGTCGGCCAGCCGGCGGACATATCCGCAGCCTAGCGGGCTCGCAGCCACATCGCGCACGAACTTCGCGTGTGCACGTTCAGGTTTCTTTCACCTTTGCCCGTCAGCATCGGCGCATGCGCCTGCTGGTCGTCGATGACGACCCCTCCGTACGCGAAGCACTCGCGCTCGTGCTCGACCTGGGCGGGTTCGACGTAGTCACCGCAGCCGACGGCCGTGAGGCAATTCGCACACTGTCGGTCGACTCGCCCGACGCGGTGGTCCTCGACGTGCTGATGCCGGGCCTGGATGGTCTAGAGGTATGCCGCCGGATGCGAGCGATCGGCGATCGCACACCAGTACTGATGCTGACCGCCCGCACCGAGGTGAGCGAGCGGGTGGCCGGACTGGAGGCCGGCGCCGATGACTATCTCGTCAAGCCGTTCGCGCGCGAGGAGCTGATCGCGCGACTACGCGCGCTATTGCGACGTACCGGCTGGGAGGGCGAGGAGACGACGCTGCGTTTCGCAGACCTCGAGCTCGATCCGCTCGCACACGAGGCCCGCCGTGACGGTCGCCTGCTCGAGCTCACCCGTACCGAGTTCCTCCTACTCGAACTGCTTATGCTCCACCCGCGTCAGGTGCTCACCCGTGGCGCGATCTTCGACCATGTGTGGGGCTATGACTTCGGGCCAGCGTCTAACTCGCTGGAGGTCTACGTCGGCTACCTGCGCCGCAAGACCGAGGCGATGGGTGAGCCGCGGTTGGTGCACACGGTGCGGGGCGTCGGCTACGTGCTGAAGTCCACCGAGCGATGAGCTTCCGCCGGCGCATGGTTCTGCTGGCGGCGGGAGCCGTGGCGGCCGCGATCGTGCTTGCCTCCGCGGTGGTCTACGTAGTCACGCGTGGCGAGCTGCTCAACCAGATCGACAGCACGCTGCGCGCAAAGCTAGTTCCCGGTCAGGCGCAGTCGGTGCAAATCCGTACGGCCAAGCTGAGCCCGAGCGAGCTTGCCAGGCTCAAACACGAAGATAGGCTGCCGCTACAGAGCGTAACCCAGCTCGGCATCGCCAGCAGCTCGACGGGACTGCAGGCTCTGGGTAGGCCCTCCGGCGCAGCGTCGACGTCAGCGGTCAGGCGTCTACGCGGCGAAGCCATCGCGACCCCCGGAACGGCCGTACGCGTCAGCGGCGGCGGGGTATCGGTGAGCAGGCAGTTGCCCAGCCCCGGTGAAATGGCAAAGCTCGTGCTGCCCGAGCAAAAGCTCGGCGGAGCAACCGGCTACGTGCAGCTAATCCAGCCCAACGGACGCGTGCTGCGCTCAGAAAGCAAGGGCACGCTCCTGCCGGTCACCACTGCCGCCCGTGCCGTCGCGGCCGGCCGGCGGCCAGCGTTCTTCAGTGACGCGAAGGTGGCCGGCACGCCCGTGCGAGAGCTCACCGAGCGCGCACCTGAAGGCGGCGTGTGGCAGGCAGCATTGCCACTGAGCGACCTCAACAGCACGCTGAGTCACCTGCAGCTAGTGCTCGCAGTCGTCAGCCTTGGCGGCATCGCGCTTGCTGCCCTGCTCGGCCTGCTCGTATCACGCGCGGCGCTAGTGCCCGTGCGCCGCCTGACGGGCGCCGCTGAGCGGGTGGCGCGCACGCAGGACCTCGGGCATCGGATCCCTGCTACAGAAGGAGATGAGCTTGGCCGGCTGGCAGCGAGCTTCAACTCGATGCTCGCGGCACTAGAGCGCTCGCGTCTGGCCCAGCGACAGCTCGTCTCCGATGCCTCGCACGAGCTGCGCACGCCACTGACCAGCGTGCAGGCAAATCTCGACGCGCTCGCCATCGGCGAGCGGCTGGCGCCCTCCGAGCGGGCGCGCATCGTCGCCGCAGTGCAGGCTCAGCTGGGCGAGCTGACGGTGCTCGTCGGCGACCTCGTCGACCTCTCCAAGACCGACGTCGAGGAGATCGAGATCGAGGACGTACGCCTGGACCTGGCGGCAGCGGCCGCGCTCGAGCGGGCACGTCTGCACGCCCCCCGTTGCAGCTTCACGCTCGATGCCGCACCCTGCCTCGTGCGCTGTGCGCCCGCTCGGCTAGATCGCGCGATCGCCAACCTGCTCAATAACGCCTGCCAGTGGACCACCTCGCCGCATACCCGACCAATCGAGGTGCGCGTGCGTGATGGCGCGCTGCACGTGCGCGACCACGGCCCCGGGATCGCCGAAGACGACCTGCCGCGCGTGTTCGATCGCTTCTACCGCGCACCCGTCGCGCGTGCCCGCCCCGGCTCCGGGCTGGGTCTCGCGATCGTCAGGCACCTGGCCGAGACGCACGGCGGCACCGTGCGTGCCGCCAACGCGCCCGGCGGCGGCGCGCTGCTGACGCTCGAGCTCCCGGCGCTGGCGATGACCGCGGCCGACCTGGAGGCCAGTGTCGCCAGCCACGTGCTTCACCAAGCTCCTCGAATGCTCTAAGGCGATTCTCAGGTTGCGGGTGCTTGATGTCCGCATGCCTACAAACCCGAAGCCGGCTCGCAAATCATTGATCGCATCCCCGTCCGCGGCCGTGCCCACGCGGCGCCGCCTCAATAGTCGCTGGCTCATGACCGCCGGCTTCGCCCTGCCGGTGCTTGTGCTCAGTGCCTGCGGTGGCTCCTCCACTCCGACATCCTCCGCCGCGAACGAACAGCAGGCCGAAGTGAAGTTCGCCGACTTCGCCAAGTGCCTGCGCGAACACGGCGTCAACGCCACTACATCGACCGGACCCGGCGGTGAAGGTCACGCGCTGCGCGTCAAGGGCGCCGGCCCCGGTGGACACGCGAATATGGAAGCCGCGCAGAAAGCCTGCAAGAAATACCAGCCCGAACCGCAGAAACTCGACCTCTCCCCGCAGGAAAAGGTGGAACGTGCGGAAGCCGTCGAAAAGTTCGCCAAGTGCATGCGCGAACACGGCATCGAAGTGCACGCCTCGAGCTCCGAAGGACGCATCTCGATCCAGATCCACGGCCAACCCGGCAGCGGCGGTCCCAACCCCGAAAGCCCCGCATTCCAGAAAGCGCAGCAATCGTGCCAGCGGCTGCTTCCGTTCAAGGGCAAGGGCGCGCCCGCCAAGCGCGCCGGCGGACCTGGTGGCTCGGAAAACGGCAGCTTTGCCACCGGCGGCTGAGGCGTGGAGCACCCGGAAGTTGAGGGGCCACCTAGCGACGGGTGGGCGGGCGAGGGGCGCACTTCGACGCGCAGGGGCCGGCGCTGGCTGATCGCCCGCGCGCTGGCGGTCGCCGTGGCGGCCGTGCTCGCGGTTGTGCTGCTCGACTCCTCATCAGGCAAGCATCACGACGCGGATTCCGGCGTGCCAGCCGGCGACATCACCGACAGCGTGACGCGGCGTACGCTGTCTGAAAGCGCGACCGTCGACGGCACCCTGGGCTACGGCTCGACGTTCGAACTCTACGACCGCCTCGGTGGGACCTTCACCTGGCTGCCCGCCGTCGGCGCCGTGATCGGCCGCGGCGGGACACTGTGGCGGATCGACGATCAGCCCGTCGTGCTGATGTACGGCTCGGTACCCGCCTACCGCACGCTCGAGCAGGGCATCAGCGACGGCCCCGACGTTGCCGAGCTAAACCAGAACCTGATCGAACTCGGGTACGACCCCTACGGAGCGATCACCAACGATGAAGCCTTTAGCGAAGCCACCGCTGCCGCCGTCAAGCGCTGGCAGAAGGCCGAAGAACTGCCCGAAACCGGTGAGGTGGAACTCGGCCGCGTCGTGTTTGCGCCCAGCGCACGACGCGTGACTGCGGTGAAGGTCGCGCTCGGGCAGGACCCGCCCGGCGCCACCGCGCCGAGCGAAAGCAAATCGCCCCACAAAGGCAAAAAAGAGAAACGTGCCAGGGACAAGCATGTCAAAGAAGAACCCAAAAAGGAAGCTGCGGAAGAAAAGCCCGCTAAACAAAACCCAGCCAAAGACTCGCCCAGCAAAGAATCACCCGGTGGAGGATCGGGCACGGGCGCAGGCGAGGTGGTGCTCACGACCACCTCCACCCAGCAGCTCGTCCAGCTCAAGGTAAAGCCCGAACAGCAGCAGCTCGCCAAGCTGGGCGAGACCGTTGTTGTGCAGCTGCCAGGCGGCGGCCAGAGCCACGGACGTATCACGCAGGTTGGCACGGTAGCCAGCGAATCCACAGGCTCGAGCGCCGAAGAAAAGGGCAGCCCGAGCAGCGAAAGCGGCGAATCCGCCACGATCCCCGTGACGATCACGCTCAGACACCACGTCGCTCACCTCGATGAGGCGCCCGTCAGCGTCGAACTGGTCAAGAGCGTGCGGCGTAATGTGCTGACGGTCCCCGCCACAGCCCTAATCGCGACCGCCGGCGGCGGCTACGCCGTCGAAGCGCTCGTGCAAGATCGTCGCGTGACGGTCTCAGTGACACCAGGCATGTTCGCCGATGGCTATGTCCAGGTGGAAGGCGCGCGCCTGCGCGAAGGCCTGATCGTGATTGAGTCTCAATGAGCGCCGTGCTCGAGCTTTCAAATGTGGTCAAGCGCTACGACGGCGGAGTGCAGGCGTTGCGGGGTGTCGAGTTGACCGTGCAGGAAGGCGAACTGTGCGCGATCATCGGCCCGTCGGGCTCGGGCAAGTCGACGCTGCTGCACATCATGGGCACACTTGAACGGGCAACCAGCGGGCTCGTGCGGATCGCCGGAGCCGACGTCGCACGGGCTTCTGAGCGCGATCTCGCGGCCCTTAGAGCACGTCGCATCGGCTTCGTCTTCCAGCAGTTCCACCTGCTGGAGTCAGACAGCGCACTGGAGAACGTGGCCAACGGCCTGCTCTACACAGGTACCTCCGCCCGCGAGCGCCGGCAGGCGGCGGGCGCGGCACTCGAGCGCGTGGGACTCAGCCACCGCATGCGTCAGACCTCAGCGCTGCTATCGGGAGGCGAGCGCCAACGCGTGGCAATCGCGCGTGCGCTCGTTAGCTCGCCGGCGCTAGTACTCGCGGACGAGCCGACAGGCAACCTCGACACGCGCAACGGGCAGGAGGTCCTCGAGCTACTGCGGACGCTTAACGCACAGGGCACGACCGTGCTCGTGATCACCCACGACCGGGACATCGCCGCCACCATGCCCAGACGGGTGGAGCTGCGCGACGGGCGCCTCGTCCACGACGAGACGCCTTCGCCGTGAGCGACAGCGCGCTTGATCTCGCGCCCAGTCGCCTGCTGGCAGCCGACGTGCTGAGAGTCGCGAGCGTCGGCCTGCGCACACGCCGGCTACGCGCCGCACTTTCGGCGCTGGGAGTTGCGATCGGGATCGCTGCGATGGTCGCCGTGCTCGGCATCTCCGACTCGAGCAAGGCAGGCCTGGTTGCCGAGCTAAACGAACTGGGGACCAACCTACTCACGGTCGCCCCCGGGGAAACGTTCTCAGGCGAAGCGGCGATGCTGCCAGAAGCTGCCGTCCGCGATGTGCGCAACCTGAGCAGCGTGCGCTTCGCGGCCGCAGTGACAGACGTGTCGGGCGCGAGCGCGCGGCGCAGCGCCTTTATCGAAGCTGCCGAAACAAACGGGATCGGTGTGTTTGCCACCGAGCCACAGCTCCTCGGCACGCTCGGGGGAAAGATGACGCTAGGCCGCTTCCTAAACACCGGTGACGAACGCTTTCCCTTGGTAGTGCTCGGGCTCATCGCTGCCGAACGACGGGGGGTAGAGCGACTGTCCGCCGACGGACGGCCACTGCAGGTGCTGATCGACAACACCTGGTTCACCGTCGCCGGCGTGATCGGCCCGCTACCGCTGGCACCAGAAATCGAACGCGCTGCGCTAATTGGCTATTCCGTCGCCAAGCGCCTGTTCGGCACTACCCAGCACGCCAGCATGCTCTACGTGCGAGCTGATCCCGAACGGGTCCCCGAAGCCGACTCGCTACTCGGCGCAGCTGCCGATCCCCAGAACCCCGAACAGACAAAGGTCAGCCGACCTTCTGACGCGCTGCAGGCCCGTGCCGACGCCCAGAGCACCCTGACCGCAGTGTTCCTTGCGCTCGGTGCCGTCGCGTTGCTTGTCGGCGCAGTGGGCATCGCCAACGTGATGGTGATCTCGGTGCTCGAGCGCCGCCCTGAGATCGGGCTGCGTCGGGCGCTAGGTGCTCGTGCGGTGCACATCGGCGTGCAGTTTCTTGGCGAGTCCGTATTGCTGTCAGCGCTCGGCGGGACTGTCGGAGTGGGGCTCGGCGCGGGCGCCACCGCGGTCTATGCGGCCAGCCAGGGGTGGATCGTCGTTGTGCCGCTGCTGTCCGTTGCGGGCGGCGTCGGGCTCGCGCTGCTGCTCGGTGCATTGGCGGGCCTATATCCGGCCATACGCGCGGCGCGGCTTGCGCCCGCAACGGCGCTGCGCAGCGTCTGAGATTTAGTGTTACGCTCGGTAACATGAGAGGGAGGGGCGGAATCGGCGGACGTAGGGCGCGGGTGTTCCTGCTGGTGCCCGCCATCGGTTTGTGCCTGATCGGGGTAACCGTGGCGTGGGCGTCGCAGACGCTGAAGTTCACCGCTCGCCTCACTCCCGACAAGCTGGGCGCCCCGACGAACCTCTCAGCCGAAACGACGATCGCCTCCGACGAAGGTCCACCATCGCCGGTGAGCACCGTCGTCGCCTATCTGCCCGCGGGCTTGAAGGTGCAAGTGCATGGGATCGCCACATGCGAACGGGCGAAGCTCGAAACCGAAGGCACCGATGGCTGCCCCGCAGACTCACGCGTAGGCTTCGGCGGCGGCGTGGGTACGGTTCAGCTCGGGCGGGAATTCGTCAAAGAGCACTACACGCTCGACTTCTTCCTCGCGCCCAACGAAGCTGGGCACCTGGCGGTCCTGATCTACGTCGATGCCGTCAGCCCGGTGCCGGTCGAGCTGGTCTTGGTCGGCAAGGAAATCGCCGCGCCCAAACCGTACGGCTTCGCTATTAGCGTCCAGGTGCCACCTGTCAGCACGGTCCCTGGTGCGGCCTACGCCTCGGTGGAAAGCAACTATGTCTCAGTCGGCGCCACCAACGTGGCCTATTACGAGACGGTCCACGGCAAGCGCAAGCTCGTCCACATCAAGGGCCTAACCGCACCCAAGACATGTTCCGGTCATGGCTTTCCGTTTGCGTTGAGCATGAGCTTCGCCGACGGCACCACGAGCACCGCCAACTACACCGACCCCTGCCCTCACCGCTGAGCAGCTGTCGATGCGCGCGAGTCCACACACCAGCTCTCGGCACATCGCTCTCTCACTCACACTCCTGTGCGCAGCGACGATGACTGTTGCCCTGTTCGTCGGCTCGACTGGGTTGGCCGCGACCGACTCGACATCCTCAGCCGGCACCTCTGCGGCCATCTCGGCAGCGCTCTCCCCAGATCGACTCGGGGCAAGGAGCACCCTCAGGTTCGAGATTCGCTACAGCGGCCAGAAATCTGGAGAAGTGCCGTCTCCCGTACGGCGCGCGCTGTTGTCGTTCCCCGCAGGGTTGACGCTCGCGATCCCCCACTTGAGCTCCTGTTCGCCACCACGCCTACGAACTCGTGGTGCGCGCGCGTGTAGCCCCCAATCCGACCTCGGTAGCGGGCATGCGCTGGTGGTGGCACCACTCGGTTCGCAGACCCTATCGGAGACGATTTCGCTCTCGTTGTTTCTCGGCGAGCCGCACAACCTGCAGCCGACTGTAGAGATCCTCGGCCGAGGGCTCACGCCGTTCAACGAGCGGGTACTGCTGAGCGGGGCGACGCTCTCCGGTCAACCTCCGTACGGGGAAGAGCTCGAAATGTTGATACCGCCGATCCCCACGCTGCCGCTCGAGCCCGACGCGTCGATGTCGAGCATCTCACTCACCATCGGAGCGTCCGCACGAGCACGAGC
>DATBYJ010000066.1:0-11680 GCA_036513795.1 Solirubrobacteraceae bacterium
GCGCGAGCAACTGCTCTGGCGTCTCGTAGTTGGGCGGCAGCCGATGTACGACTGGCGGGGCGTCCAGCTCCGCGGGAACCCGGTCGGTCCACTTGTACCACCAGGCGATGTCGTGTGGGTTGACGAACGAGACCGTCGTGCACCAGGGGCCCGAGCCGCCTTCCTCGGCGAACCAGTCGGCGAACTTGTTCGCGATGTGCGGGTCCACACGCCAACCCTGGCCGGGAGCGCCGTCTGGAGACGGGTAGATACCCCCCGCGAATCCGTAGCGCTCGAGTGCCTGTTCACCGGCGAGCTCGTTCCAGTGATTGTCGCGATGGGTCAGGTGCCACTTGCCCAGCCAACGGGTGCGATAGCCGTGCTCGCGCAGCATCGTCCCCCACGTGGGAAAGCCTGGGTCCAGCGTGCTGCCACCGGTGATCATGCAGCCCGTCTGGTGGGTGTACAGGCCGGTCAAAAGCGTCGCGCGCGCAGGGGTGCAGTCGTTGGAGGCGGTGTAGTGCCTGCCGAAGGAGACGGCGCCCTGGCGCAGACGCTGGAGGTTTGGCGGTAGGCCGATGCCGCTCGGGTCTGGCGAGAACCACTGCGGGAAGCGCAACTGGTCGACGACGATCACGAGGATGTTCGGTTTCCCGCTCGCGGCACTGGGAGGTGCAGGCGCAGGGGCAGGGGCGGCAGGGGCCTTGCGGGGCGGGCTCGAGTGCCCGCCCGGATCTGCCACTGCCTCGATCGCCAGTCCCGTACCGGCGAGTACGCCGGCCGCGATGCTGCCCTTCAGGAACGTACGTCGATCAACTCTTTTATGCTCCGGCGGGTCGATGCTGTCCATTCGCGCTCTCATCCTAGGGCCTGTGATGGCCGTGGGGTTGGGGTTCGCGGCGCAGGCTGCCTCTGCTTCGCAGGCCGCACCGGCGTGCGCTCCAAGCACGCTCGACAACTCGGCCCTACAGGCCGGATTGGTGACGATATCGCCGCTGCCGGGCAGCCGCGTGGCCTCGCCGCAAACGCAGATTAGCTTCCTTGGGCTGCCTGGTGCAGCGCTCTCGGGGGTGAGTGTGGTGGGCTCCCAGACAGGCGCGCACAGCGGTCATATGGCCGCCTACTCGCAAGGCAACGGTGCCAGCTTCCTGCCGTCCCGTCCGTTTGCGGAAGGCGAGCGCGTGACCGTGCACGCGCGGGTGCGGACTGGCGGGTCCGTGAAAACGATCAGCGACGTGTTCGCGATCGCCCGCGAGGATCACATCACCACCACGCCAGCGCGGACCTTCCCCGGGAGCACGGCAGAAGTCCAGAGCTTCCAGTCGCGCCCGGAACTGCACCCGCCGGTGGTCACCGTAACCGCCAACTCCCCCGGCGTGGCCCCCGGCGAGGAGTTCGTAGCGCCCTATGCGGGGCCTGGTCAGGCGGGGCCGATGATCCTCGGCCCAGGCGGAGAACTCGTGTGGTTCAAGCCGATGCCCGCCAACACCGCGGCGACCAACCTGCAAGTCCAGGAATACAACGGCCAGCCGGTGCTCACGTGGTGGCAGGGCGACGTTTCCGTACACGGCTTTGGGTTGGGGGAAGACGTGATCGCCAACAACACATACACGGACATCGAGCACGTCAGGGCTGGAAACGGTCTACAGGCGGACCTGCACGAGTTCCAGCTGACCCCCCAGGGCACCGCCCTGATCACCGCCTACGACCCGATCCTGTGCAATCTCTCATCGGTGGGCGGCCCCGCTTATGGCGGTCTCACCGACAGCGTCTTCCAGGAGATCGACGTAAAGACGGGCCTCGTGATGTACGAATGGACCGCGCTCGACCATGTGGCGATCGCGGAATCCTACGAACCGGTCGCCCGCTCGAACACAGCTGAGCCCTACGACTACTTCCACCTCAACTCGATCGACGTGGACCGCGAAGATGGCCTTTTGATCTCCTCGCGCAACACCTGGACGATCTACAAGCTCGACCCCCATAGCGGGCAGATCCTCTGGCGTCTGGGTGGCAGGCACTCGAGCTTCAAAATGGGCGCCGGCACCGGCACCGCCTGGCAGCACGACCCACGCGAACTTCCTGATGGCGCGATCAGCATCTTCGACAACGGCGCCTCCCCGACCGTCCACAGCCAGTCGCGCGGGATCGTGGTCAGTCTCAACGGGGAAGGCGACACTGCGACATTGGACGGACGTTTCACGCACGCGCCGGGACTGGTCGTGGAAAGCGAGGGCAGCGTACAGGCACTAGCCAACGGCGACTGGTTCATCGGCTGGGGGCAGGAACCGTACTTCTCTGAGCTAAGCCCTGAAGGTGCGCTGCTGTTCGAAGCGCACTTCCCCGTGCACGAGCGCTCGTATCGTGATTTCCGCTTCGCGTGGAGTGGCGTGCCCGCGCATCCGCCAGCGTTCGTCTTTCAGCCAGGGAGCCCCGGGGCTCCGGGGCTGGTGTACGTCAGCTGGAACGGCGCCACATCCGTAGCCGCGTGGCGGGTGCTCGCGGGCGCCAGCGCTTCCAGCATGGCCGCCGTCACGCAGGTCGCGCGTAGTGGCTTTGAGACCGCTGTGCCGATACCTGCCGGGACGACGGGGCCATATGTGGCGGTGCAGGCGCTTGGTAGCGAAGGACAGGTGCTGGGTGGCTCCGCAGCGGCCGCGGAGAGTGGGCTGGGGTAGTACTGGTTGCTCGACGGGGAGGGAAGAAGCTCGAACCGCATCGGGGTGCCAGCACAGGGCCAAACACACCCAACCAGGGCTAACGGGACGACTCTCGAAACATGCCCCCGTCTGGGAGCGTATAAGGGAACTGCATGCTCGACGCTTCGGGTGACTACAGACTCGACCTACCGGTCGCTCTCTCGTCCGCCGGGCCGACGTACGAGAGGACTCAGCTTCCCTTCGGCCATCGCCGCCCGTTCGGACCGCAGGCGCAGCATCAGCTGGATCTGCGGATCGTTCGCCAAAACTGACACCCGAGCATCGAGGACTGATCGCACCATATCGGGGACCGTCTGGCCTTCTAGAAAGGCAGCTGCCTCCAGAACCGCCATCAACCTCTCATCGGTGCGGATATTCAGCTGGCGCACAGACCCGGCACCATAGCGCGCTGCCTACGTTTGCGACTCAGTCTATGCGCTACTTTGTAGCTTGTAGCATGCTAGATTGTAGCTCGCTATTCGTGGCGCCAGCTCCCGGGAAGGCACGTAGCCCATGGCCACATCTCACCGCAGCCAAGGAAAGCCCAAGCAGGGGCGTCGGTCTGCAGGACAAGGCTCAGATGACCCCGTGTCCGTCATGGTTCGCGACGGACATCTGCGACCAGCTACACGACGCTTGAACGATGTGCTGGCCAAGCGCGGCCCCCTAACCGGACCTATCACCGATGCCGGGACGCGTTCGCTCCTTACGGTGCGCGGAGAAGCACCTGCCGGGGCGCATGGCGAGTCCTGAGCCGTCGAATCGCAAAGGCATCCTCTATGTAGATACCTCGGCCCTCGTCAAGCTCTTGGTGCGCGAAGAGGAGTCGATGGCGATAGAACGGGAGCTCCTTCGATGGCAGAGCCTCGTTACGAGTGTCGTGACCGAAGTCGAGCTTCCCCGTGCTGTCGCACGCGCTCGAGAGGACAGGAGGGCTACGGTTGTAAACGGAAGCGTTGTACTCCAAGAAGTGCTGTCCTCAGCGGCGATCGCTCCCCTAAACGAAGACATAGTTGCCGCCGCACGCGTGGTCCAACCAACGTCTGTCAGCGCACCTGACGCCATCCACGTAGCCAGCGCACTTAGCCTGAGCCCTGAGCTGGCAGGCGTCGCTACCTACGATAAGCGCATGCAAGACGCACTTGAGCGTCTACAGATTTCGGTTCTTGCGCCTACATGATGAGGCGAATCAAGTAGCCCACAGACACGGCTAACGGCAGGAACTCAGAGCAGGCACCAAAACAGCACAGAACTGCTGGACGGAGAGGGCGGGACGACCTGCGAACCCCGTTTCCAACCTGGACAAGCTCTGGTCTATCCTCGGCGTCCTGGTAGCGACTGCGCATACGTGGCTTTGGCCGGCATGGCGTGAATGACGCGTTCCGCGCCGACGACTTTGACGGTCTTACACCATCTCTGGAGCGGTGCCTGAGCTAGCGAGTGCCGCATACGCCGGTAGGCTGTTCTGGTCGTGACTACGCAAGAGTTGATCGAGCTGGCTGGACAGCGCCTCGCGCGGGCCGCCAGGTCTCCTGCCCGGGTGATCCTGTTCGGATCGGCAGCGCGTGGCGAGCTCACACGCGACAGCGACCTGGACTTCTTGGTCATCGAGCGCGATGTCGAGAACCGCGTCGCCGAGGCCGTCCGCCTACGCGACGCGGTCGGGCGCATCGGCTGGCCGGTCGATGTGATCGTGATGGACGAGGATCTCGCGGAGCGGCGATCGAAGGTTCGCGGGACGATGGTCCATCATGCCCTTCGGGAGGGTCGGATCGTTGCCCGCTCCGACTCCTGAGCAGCGCGAGTACGCAGAACTGCTGCTCGAGCACGCGACGAGCGATCTCGGTGCGTGCCGTGTGCTCATGGCCGCAGAGGACATGCGCGACGATGTCGTAGGGTTCCATGCCCAGCAGGCAGTCGAGAAGGCGCTGAAGGTCTCGCTTGTATTGGCAGACGTCGACTTCCCTCGCTCTCACGATCTCCGCGAGCTGGTGGACATCGCCACCGACAACGACATCGCGGTCCCA
Organism: Solirubrobacteraceae bacterium; assembly: GCA_036513795.1. GTDB lineage: Bacteria > Actinomycetota > Thermoleophilia > Solirubrobacterales > Solirubrobacteraceae > Palsa-744. Next base: position 4,706 of record DATBYJ010000066.1, read on the forward strand.
GACTCGATTCATGATGCGCGTTGGCTGACACCATGGGCGGCACAGCTGCGCTACGAGATGTTGGAGCCTCTCGATCGCGATGGGGCCTTCTCAACAGCCTCCGACGCCGTTGCGTGGGCAACCGCGCTGCTCACACATTGATGCCTGCACACTCCCCGTCGGCGCTCCAAGGCGAGCGCTCGGGTTCGCACAAGCACCAACCTCCCATGTCCGATCGCTCACTCGTTCTTGGCTTCGCCGAGCCAAGAACAGACGAAAATCAACACGGACGGAGAGGGCGGGATTCGAACCCGCGATGGAGTTTGACCCCCATACTCGCTTAGCAGGCGAGTGCCTTCAGCCACTCGGCCACCTCTCCTGTGATCGGTCTGGCAGTTTAGAGGCTCAGCCCTCGCCTGACGAGAGCCCACCATCAGCAGACCCGGTCGTCCGGCAGCACTCAATCCACAATCGACCACCTCTCCCGGAGGATAGGCGGCCCGGAGACAGTCACGCAGCCTGCGAGTTCGAGCCCACTCAGCCAGCGACCGGTAGCCTTCAAGAGTCGTCGTTTTGGAAGGGTGGCAGAGCGGTTGAATGCACCGGTCTTGAAAACCGGCAGGCGGGTACCCCCCGTCTCGGGAGTTCGAATCTCCCCCCTTCCGTTGGCCTCCTGTTGGGGGCACACCCGGTGAACCTGGCCGTGCTTGCCTGCATCTTGATCCGATGGACGTCACCGCGGACCACGCAGCGTCTCCATCAGGGCGGCGACATCGCGTGTTTCGCGCACGTAGTCCTCGTTCTGCATGAGGCGCCTCGCCTCGGCTGCAAGTCCGCCGCGTCGGCGCTCCGCTCTGCGGTCTCGGTGATCGCTTGTCACGCGGCCTCGGCGCGGCTCAAGCCTCGTCGCCTGGCGATCCGACTGAGGATTGAGCTCCGTGTTGGCTGGTTTGCCCGCCCAACTGCCGTATGCGTGGCAGGCGAGCAGGCAAACCTCAGCCGACTACTTGGTTACTTCCGTGGGCACGGTGCCTTGTAGTGCGCTACGACTGGCTCCGGTTTCGATATTTCGCCGTTTTCGGCGAAGATCACTTCGGTCGTGATCGGGAAGCCACCCTTGGGGCACTTCGTCGGTACGCGACCGTAGTAGATGGTTTTTCCATGTGACTTGTACGCCGAGCCAGCCTTCACGCTGATCGACGTAGCTGACGCGTACGGCGCCCCCGGCACGCTTGCGACGAGCGGCACTTCGGTGAGGAGCTTCGGCCCCGAGCCGCCACCACTGTTGAGGTTGGTGTAGTGGCCGCTGGAGATGAGTTCCAGCGACACCGGCGAGTGGCCGTCGACGAAGAACTCCACGCCACCGCCTGGTGCATAGAAGGAGGAGACTTCTGCTGCCTCTTCAACACGTTCGCCGCCGAAGGTCACGAAGCCAAGAACTTTGCCGATTGGTCCGGCTGCGGAGCCCTTAGGACACTTGACGGGGCCGAACTGTTCGAGCACCGTCTTCTTGCAGGTTGGAAAGCCGCTCGTGTGTAGCTTTGTGCCCTTCGGGAAGGTGACGTTGATGCCGATGATCGGCGGCGGCGAGCCAGCGTATTCGGTGCCTTCGATCTTGTATTCGGCCTGTACGGCGGCGCCGGCGCCAAGGATGTTCCCGGTATGAGGAAAGCCCTTGATCGGCACTGCCTCTGCTTTGAACTTGACCGTAGGGGTCGCCGACACAGCGCCTGGCAGCGCCAACAACGCCAAGCCAACGACTGCGACCCAGGTGGACGCTTTGCGCATTTTGGTTCTCCTCCTCTTCGATGGACCACGTAGGGGTCCCCGTGGCTGCTGCTACTCAGACGTGGCCTTGCCGGCCGACCCTTTGTAATAGATCGAACACCCTAACGGTCGGCGAGTTGCGTCTGTGCGATACGCGGCATGCGAGTTCCTAGCCCTCGTCGCGGGTTGGATGGAGTCTTTACAGTGCAGAAGTCATGGATGAGACAGTTCGCTGTGGGGAGGCGAGGCACTTGATGCATCGGCGGGGGCTGATGGCGGCAGCGCTGCAGCTCGGCTTTGTGCTTGCGCTCGCGGTTTGCGCGAGTGCCTTCGCTGGAACAGCATCATCGACGTTTCGCGTCCAGCGCTTGTGCGGGCTGCCCCGTCCGGGCGCGGCGTCGTGTGCGGGTATGAAGCTCGTGCCGGCGTCTCTAAGCAGCGCGGAACTCCACGCCAGCGCTGTTGCGCAAGCGGGCCAAGCGGCTGCCGATGAGGCCCCCGCGGTGGGCGTCAAGCATCCTTATCCGGGCTACCTAACTCCACAGAGCTTGCATGCGGCTTACTCGCTGCCAATCGAACCGGCCTCCTCGACCTTGCAAACGATTGCGGTCATCGATGCCTACAACGATCCGAGCGCAGAAGCCGACCTAAGGGTCTATGACGAAACGTTTGGCCTGCCTGCCTGCACCAGCGCGAACGGCTGTTTCACCAAGCTCAACCAGGATGGCCACACAAGCCCGCTGCCGGAAACCGAAGGTGAATGGGCTTCGGAGATATCGATCGACGTGCAGATGGCGCACGCCATTTGTCAGGGCTGTCGAGTGCTGCTCGTGGAGGCCGACAACGAAGAATTCACGAGTCTTGGGGCGGCGGTGAACGCTGCTGTGAAAGCGGGCGCAACGGAGATCAGTAACTCGTATGCGGGGCCCGAGGAACCAGTCCTGGCGAGCACGTTCTCTGCATACAACGCCGCCTACTATGACCACCCGGGGATTCTCATCGCGGCCAGTTCGGGCGACTGCGGCTACCTGAACGAAGCATGTCCGGGCGAGCCTGCCACGGCTGACTTCCCCGCGGACTCGCCAGATGTCCTGGCAGTGGGCGGAACTACGCTCACCGGGTCAGGGGAAACGTGGAGCAGCACGGCGTGGGACGAAGGTGGCAGCGGCTGCAGCAAGATCTTCGGCGCGCCGCCGTGGCAGCGCGCGGTCGATGACTTCGCGGCTACTGGCTGTGGGGCGAAGCGCTCCGTGGCTGATGTGGCCGCAATCGGCGACCCGGAAACTGGTGTCGACGTCTACGACAGCACGCCTGAAGGCAACGGTGATCCCACCGGCTGGGGCGTGTGGGGCGGCACATCGGTGGCCTCGCCGATCATCGCCGCTGAGTTTGCGTTGGCAGGTGGCGCCCACGGCGTCTCCAATCCGGCGGCCACTCTCTACTCGCATGCTGGCGACGGGGCCGCGCTGGATGACGTCGTCTCGGGCGCCAACGGCAAATGCGCTGGCTCGAGCGAGTGCCAAGCGGAGGTTGGTTTCGACGGTCCCTCCGGGGTTGGCAGCCCGATTGGGCTGGGAGCATTCACGATCGTTGGTAGTCCGGCGAGCACGTCTGGGCCGACCGTGTCGGGTGTGAGCGAACAGACCCAGGCTTTCACGCAGAACGCGGGCACCTGGAGCAACAGCCCCACCTCGCGAACTATCCAGTGGGAGCGCTGTAATGCGATCGGCTTCGCATGCGCTGCAATCGTGGGGGCGACGGGGCACACCTACACGCTTACCGCCGCTGACGTTGGCTCTACGATCCGCGTCCAGGAAACCGCTGTCAACGCCGCTGGCATCGGCGCGCCGGCCGCCTCGACCGCGACTGCGACGGTGGTGGCGGACGTATTGGCGCTCACTTCCTTCAGTCCCGCGTCGGGCATCACAGGCAGCTCGGTGCGGATCGAAGGTGGCGATCTAAGCGGCGTCAAAACGGTTGAATTTGGTGCCCTTGCGGCGAAATTCACCGTGCTGTCCTCCACCCAGATCGAAGCGATCGTGCCCAACGGTGCGCGCTCGGGCAAAATCACCGTGAGCACGTCCACAGGCAGCGTTGTCAGCGCTGCGAAGTTCACGCCCACGCTGTCGGTGGCCAGCTTTACGCCCGCGAGCGCTGCTGCCGGCAAGGTCGTGACGATCAAAGGAGTGGGCTTCAACCATCAGTCCACTGTCAGCTTCGATGGACGCGCGGCGACGGTCACGTCCGCTTCTGCGAAGAAGCTCAAGGTCAGGGTTCCCGCGGGCGTCGAAGCGGGCCTGATAGCGGTGAGAAACACCACGGCACCCATTGGCACCGTGTACAGCGCACGCAGCTTCAGTCCCTGAAAGCCATGAGCGCGGGCTACGGCGTGTCGGCGGCGACTGCAAACATGATGTGGCGACGGGCGAGGCTTAGGTAGTCGTGTAGTTCGATAGGGCCGCCGTCCAGTGGTTTGACGGTCACGTCGGTGAGCGTGATGAAGTCCCGCTCAGAGGCGTTCAGCACGTCGGATACGCGACTGCGGTAGCCGTCGCGTGCGAGCGTGAGGACACCCTCGATCTGGTGGCGCTCGGTCTCGATCCTGATCCGCTCCCAGCGGTGGTCGATGCCTGGCTCATGTGCTTGCGTGGAGTCCTCGCTACTCATGACAGCGTGCGCTACACGACCTGCTCGGGCGTTCGCGCTGCCAGCCCCGCGCGGACGGCGGGACCGGCGACGATCCGTCCGGGTTGGCTCGGCCGGTTGCGCTCCTCGCGCACGATGTAAAGCGGCCGGTGCTTGACCTCGTCGTAGATGCGCCCGACGTACTCGCCGATCACACCGAGCGCGATCAGCTGGATCCCGCCGAGCAGCAGGATGGCGATCGTGATCGACCCGAAGCCCGGCAGATAGGAGCCTGTGATGCGCAGCGCGATCACCACCGGGATGGCGACGAACGCGAGACCGGCTGAGAGCATGCCCACATAGGTGGCCAGTTGCAGCGGCAGGTGCGAGAAGGAGGCGATCGCATCGAGCGAGAAGCGCAGCATCTTGCGTAGCGTGTACTTGGTCTCGCCCGCGTGGCGGGCGTCGCGCTGGTAGGAGATGGCGGTCTGGGTGAACCCCACCCACACGGTCATGCCGCGCAAGAAGCGCGAGCGCTCGGTCATCGTCAGCAGGGCGTCGAGCGCACGCCGGTCGAGCAGGCGGAAGTCACCGGAGTTGGGCTCGAGGTCGACCTGGGCGAGTTTGTTGAACAGCTTGTAGAACCAGGAGGCGGTGGCGAGCTTGAAGGCCGTCTCGCCTTCGCGCTCGTTGCGCACCGCATACACCACGTCGGCGCCCTGGCTCCATTGGGCGAGCATGTCGGGGATCAGCTCAGGTGGGTCCTGCAGATCGGCGTCGATCATCGCGACGGCGTCGCCGACTGCGTGCTCGAGGCCAGCGGTGAGGGCGGCCTGGTGGCCGAAGTTGCGTGAGAGATGGATCACGCGTATGCGCGGATCGGCGGCGGCGATTTGGTCGAGCAGCTCGGGCGTACGGTCAGAGCTACCGTCGTTGACCAGCACCAGCTCGAACTCGTAGTCGGCGACCGCGGCGCAGGCGCGAGCGACGAATTCCTCGACGAGCTCCTCCTCGTCGAAGATGGGCGCCACGACGCTGAGCAGGGTGGGGGTGCGAAGTGGGGTATCCGACATGATTGTTGGGCTCAATGGCAAGGCTGGGGCGGCGGTGTTGCCGTGTCTCTATCCTCAACGAGCGCCTTAAGCGGGTGCTCAATTTATCGTTGATCCTGCGTATGGTGCCTACCGAACAGCCTGAGACGGGAGAATCGCTCCCCAGCGTAGCGAGAAGCTCGCGCTCTGTGAGCACGCCGATGCTCGTCCAGTTCGTGAAGTTTGGCCTCGTGGGCGTTTCGAACACGCTGCTCACGCTCGCTGTTTACACGCTGCTGTTGAAGGTGTTCGGCGTGTGGTACCTGGCCGCGTCGGCGATCGGGTTCGCGGTCGGTGCGACAAATGGCTTTCTGCTCAACCGCCGCTGGACCTTTCGAGAGCATGTTGGCGACGCGCTCACACCGGTGCGCTGGGCGGTGGTGCAGGGCTGTGGCCTGGGGGTGAACGAGGGACTGCTTTACCTGTTCGTGCATGACGCCAAGCTGGACAAGCTGATCGCGCAGGTGTGCGCGACGGCGGTGGTCACCGTGAGCACGTTCTTCGTGAACCGCGCGTGGACGTTTCGGGTGCACGCGCCGGTCGCTACCGACGGATCGCTGCTCTAGCGGAAGACGGCTAGCAGCGACAGCCCCGCGGGGATGCGCCCGCCGCGCGCGATCAGCGCGGCCTCCAGCGCGAGTGGGCGCTCGAGCAGCCAGTTGAGCGGTTCCGGCGGGATCCACAGGTCGAGGCTCGACTCGGTGGTCTTGGTGGAGAAGCGGTCGAGCACGCGCAGCAGAATGGCAACTGGCAACAGCAGTGAGTTGAAGTAGGTGGTGCGCACCTGCTTCCAGCCGGCCTGCTCGGCGGCGCCCTGCAGCGTGCGGCGGGTGTAGCGGCGGTGATGGTGGTTGATCTCGTCGTGACCGCTCCACAGCCACTGGTAGGCGGGTACCGTGATCAGCAGGGCACCGCCGGGGGCGACTGCGCGGCGCAGCTCGCGCAGCGCGGCGATGTCGTCCTCAAGATGCTCGATCACGTCGAGGCTGACGGCCAAGTCGAAGCTGGCGTCGGCGAACGGCATCTCGAGCACGGAGCCGGCGACCACCTCACCGATGCCGCGCTGACGGGCGAGCGCGACGCTTGTGTCAGAGAGCTCCACGCCTTTGACCTCGCCGCGCTTAGCGAGGTCGACCATGAAGCGCCCGCTACCGCACCCAGCGTCGAGGATGCGTGCGTTGATGGGCAACCCGAGGTCATCAATCACGCCGTCGAGCACCGTACGCCGGCCTCGATACCACCAGTGGCGGTCCTCCGCCTGGTGAGTCTGGAGCTCGTAGTCCCTATCCATCCGCGACCATCTTTTCCTAAATGCCTTGCTCTACGCGGTGCGCTGTCCGTGGCGAGTGGCTCACGGGGCACCACCAGCGCCACGGATCGAGTACTCGATCGCGGCAGCTTCGCCCTGCCAGGCGGCTACGGCACGGTCGCTATTTGGGTCGAGTGCGACGGTCGCATGGCTGACCGGGCCGGGCGCGGACACGCGTTCGGGTTCGTCAAAGGTCTCATGCCC
>DATBYJ010000067.1:0-5217 GCA_036513795.1 Solirubrobacteraceae bacterium
TGGCGGGGATCGCCGCGAGCGCATACGCGGGCGTCCCCGTCACCCACCGCGGACTCTCCACCGCCGTGGCACTCGTCACCGGCCACACCCAGGCTGGCACCGACGGCACCCCCGATGGCGAGCAAGCGGCGATCGACTGGCAGGCTCTGGCGGCCTTCCCCGGCACGCTCGTGCTGTACATGGGCGTCCGCCAGCTGCCCCATATTACGGCGTCGCTAATCGCCGCCGGGCGTCCCGGCTCACAGCCAGCGGCCGTGGTGCAAGACGGCACGCTGCCCACACAACGGACCGTGCAGGGGACGCTCGAGACGATCGCCGAGATCGTCCGCGAGCAGAACGTGCGTCCCCCATCGATCACGATCATCGGCCCCGTTGCCGCGCTCGCCGAGGAGATTGCCTGGCTGACTCCACGCCCGCTCCGCGGCCTGAGTGTCGCGGTCACGCGCGCCCGTGCACAGGCGAGCGGTCTCGCGCACAAACTGCAAGCGCTTGGGGCGAACGTCGTACAGGCGCCCGTCATCCGCGTACAGCCGCTGTCGGACCCCGCACAGCCGACGCTCGACCCATCGCCGTATGACCTCATCTGCCTAGCCAGCCCCAACGCTGTGTCAGCCCTGTTCGAGCGCCTCGACGACGGCGTCCATCCGCTGGGCGACGCCCGCGGGCTCGCCGCCGCCAAGATCGCCGCAATCGGCCCCGGGACCGCACGTGCGCTGGCCGAGCACGGCGTCGTGGCCGATGTCGTGCCGGAGCGCTTTGTTGCCGAGTCACTCGTGGAGGCCCTGGCCGAGATCCCCGTCGAACGAGTGTTGATCGCGCGGGCACGTGAGGCCCGTGACGTGCTCGCAGACGCCCTGCGCGCGCGCGGCGCCGAGGTCGACGTGGTGGCGCTGTATGAAACCGTCGCCGAGCCGCTCTCGGAGCAGGCACTACAGGCAGTGAAAGCGACCGACTACATCACCTTCACCTCATCTTCCACCGTGCGTTTCTTCCTGCGCGCAAGCAGCGGCGCGGATGCGCTGTTGGCGCCGGACACGCGGATCGTCTCAATCGGACCTGTCACCAGCGAGACCCTGCGCGAGCATGGTTTGGAGCCTCATGTCGAGGCTCATCCGTACGACATCGAGGGTATGATCGCCGCCCTGCTCGCCGATGTGGCGACGCAGGTCAGCGATGGCCGATAGAGCACTCCCACCAGTCATCACTTTCCTCTCCGACTACGGCCTGCTGGACGAGTTCGTGGGCGTCTGCCACGGAGTCATGGCACGCCGCTGCCCCGCCGCGAGGGTGATCGACCTGACGCACTCGATCCCCCGCCACGACGTGCGCTCCGGGGCAATCGTGCTGCGCTCCGCGCTGCCGTTCTTGCCCGCGGGCGTCCACCTGGCGGTGGTCGACCCGGGCGTGGGGCGAGTCGCGCGCCGCGCCATCGCGATCCGCACAGTCGAGCACGACCACCTGCTCGTGGGCCCCGACAACGGCCTGCTGATGCCCGCCGCCGAGCGTTTGGCGGGGGTAGCCGAAGCGGTCGACATCGGCGAGTCGAGTGAGCGTCTTCAGCCAGTGTCGCGCACATTTCACGGACGCGACATCTTTGCCCCTGTGGCTGCCGCGCTGGCCGCCGGTGAGCCGCTCGTGAACGTGGGCGAGCCGCTCGAGGTCTCACAGCTCAGACGCATCGGCCTGCCCTCGGCGCACCTCGAGGGCGGCGTACTCACCGTGCATGTGCTGCGCGGCGACACGTTCGGCAACCTGATCCTGGACGCCACCAACGAGCAACTGCTCGCGCTGGGCGCGATGCCGGGAGACGTCCTTACGTTGAGTCACGCGGGCGCCGTGCGCAAAGTCCGCTATGCGGCCACGTTCGCCGAGGTAACGCCAGGCGAACTGCTGATCTACGAGGACGCCACCCGCATGGTCGCGCTCGCCGTCAACCGCGGCTCCGCAGCTGAGATGCTCGGAGCAGGCGCCGACGACGAGCTGACGGTGCACCTGGCGTGAGCGACGCCCAGCCGCCAGCCGCACACAGCCACGCCACGCTCGGGCGACCGCGCGTACATCTGCGGCGCACCGACTCCACCAACGAGCGCGCGCGGGAGCTCGCCAGCGCCGGCGCGCCACACGGCACGCTCGTCACAGCAGCCGAGCAGACCGCCGGACGCGGACGCCAGGGCCGGCGCTGGTCAGCGCCCACCGGCAGCGCCGTGCTGATGTCCCTGCTTCTACGCTGGCCGAGCTCCGGTCGGCCACCCGAACTGCTGCCACTGATGGCCGCCATCGCGGTCTGCGACGCCGCCGGCGAGCACGCGCTCATCAAGTGGCCCAACGACGTCGTCGTTGACAGCGGCGAGATGGTCGCGGAGAGCATCGCCGTCGACGAGGACACCACCAGCAAACACACCGCCGGCATACAACGCGGCGCCTCTTTGGCGAAGCTGGCCGGCATCCTCGTCGAGGCTCGCCCGCAGCAGCGCTGGGCGGTGCTCGGGATCGGGCTCAATGTGGCCGTACGCTTGGAGGATCTACCCGCCGAGTTACGCCCCGGGGGTGCTCAACTCCCTGGCGAGGGCTCCGGCTTGCCCGCGGCCACGCTCGGGCTGACGCCCGCCGACGTCGAGCCCATGCTGGCGCGCCTGATCGAAGCACTCGAGCGGCGGCTTGCCGAGGACGCCGCTACGACGCTCGCCGCATGGCGCGCCCGCGACGCCCTACGCGACCGCGAGGTCGTGTGGTCAGGGGGAAGCGGACGCGCCAACGGCATCGACGGGACCGGGCGACTGATCGTTACGCTCGCCGACGGCGGCTCCACCACGCTCGGATCCGGGGAGGTTCACCTGCTGGAGATTGGCCAGCGACGCTAACGACAGCCCGTCGCGACAGTCCGCACCGAACCTCGCCGCGCTCCACTCAGAGCTCGGATGCGACCGCGGACAGCAACGCCACCGCCCCGCCACCGCATGCTTCTGCTGGGATCCCCGCAAGGCCATAGAAGACGACCACGTTGTGCACTCGCACCGCCGCCTCGCTCGCGCATTCTTCACCGTGGGGACCAACTTCGATCTGGCCGCTCTGCACGAACGATTCTTCGCCAATACCCGCCGTAGAGAGGGAGACCGAGTTCGCAAACGCCGCGGCCACCTCCCGCTTGAGCTGAAACGCTTGCTGCGCGGCAGCGACCGTGGGCTGCGTTTCAACCGTCGGCAGGAACGCGAGCACTCCGCGGAAGTATTCTTCTTCTTCGCCTTCAGCGCCAGTCTTGACGATGGTTCCCTTGTACTCCAATAGGCAGCTGTATGAGGAATAACCGTTGGCCGTGTGCGTTTCGATGGCGATGTGCTGACCGGTGACTTTTTCGATCACCCCGTCAGCTTCGTTTGAGAAGCCGGGCAACAGCCCTTCACAAGAGCGTCCCTGAAGCAGCGTTTCCGGCGTGCAATAACCGCTTGTCTTCGGCGCCAGGTAGGTGACCTGCACACTACCCCCGGCCTCATCGCCAGCCGCACCCAACAGTGGCTCTGACGGCAATGGCGTGGTTGGCGGTACTGTGCCCGTGTAGCCCGCTGGACATTGGCATTCGGCGGGGTTAGTCGCCGAACAGAAAGTCTTGCTGGTGATCGCCGCGTCGACGTAGCCGCCGCTGACGCCAAAGGTGGCGTGTACCGAGGGGTCGAGGCTGATTTTGATCAACGGCTCGGCCGCGTTCGGTTCGATTTTCAGCTGCGCGGTGCTGAATGGCTTCAATGCCACCCCAGTCGAAGCATCAATCTTCGTGGGTTCGTGTGAGGTCGGCCAATAGCGCGCGCCCAGCGGGCTGTTCGCCCGCCAGGTCGGCGTGGGACCGGCCTGCAGATCAAACGCGCTCGAGCCCCAGTCGATCAGGAAGTTCGTTTCCTCGCCGCCCGCCAGCGCCGCGTTTACCGCCGTCTGGTTGTGGTAGTGAACACCCGCACGAACGATCGCCGGAATGCGTTTCCAAAGGTCGCCCGTGATGTCTTGCACGTGCGCCCAGAAGCCCACGGCGTCATAGCTACGAGTGAACAGCGGCTTGTCGGGGCTCGCATAGTATTCGGTGAGCGCCTTGAGCGCCAGCGCGAGATGCGTGTTCGGAAACAGTGTTAGATCGACCCATCGCGCCAGGCCCTCCTCGAGCCAGTTTCCCTCGTATTTGGCCTCCGGCGTTATCTCTTTCTGGAAGCAGTGAAAGACCTCATGGGCAATGACCTCTTCTTTCTCGTCTTTCGGGAACGGCTCAAACCAGTGTTTGTTGATTGCGATCTCGCAGATCGGCCCAACAAGGTTTCCCGGTCCGTCGATCTCCTCGTTGGTGCCGGTCAAGCCGTTTTTCACTTCACTGGGATGCTCCGCCCAACCCGTTGCAAGGTGAAGCCGCGTGAGCGTGACGCCAATATGAGCGGAAAGGTGGTGAGCCTGAGTCACCGCTAGCGACTGCAGGGGATGGTCGACGCCGTCGATGTCGTTGTTGTAGGCGCCAGCTCCAGACGCACACACTGCGAGCATCGCCAACGCGAGCGTGAGCACCACGCCGCCCCTACGAGCGATGCGTGCTCGTCGCTCGAGCGCCTTGAGCTGGGGCCCCAACAAGGATCGCGATGCTACCAGAGCCCGCTTGAGCGGCAACTGACTTCTACGCGGGGTTGTGGTCGAGCGCCTCGCGCACATCGCGGCGCAGCTCCGCATCCACGGCGGCTGCCTGCGCCTGTTGCCGCGCCGGCGTATCTGCCGTCGCCGCCTGCGCCCGCGCTAGCTGCTTAGTTGCACCATTGCCTGCGCCCGCGCCTTTGCCTTTGCGCCTGCGCCGAGCGTTGCGCGCGCGCCGTTTGGGGAAGTTACGCAAGAGCTCCCGCGCGAGCGCCGGTGGCTTTCGCGCCATTCGCGTGCGGGCACCACGCAGCGCCTCCTCCGCCTCCGGCGTGTGCGCGAGTGCGGCCGCCAGCAGCGCCGCCGCCAGGCGCCGGTCCTGCTTGCGCGCAGCATGGATCAGACGACGAGCGTTACGCGCATGCGCACCACCTGCCGAGTTCACCAGCAGGCCGAGCAGACGCTTGGTCTCCGGCCAGCGTTGCACCGCGTACTCCTCGTGCACGTCGCGGGTGTACTCCGCCAGGCGCCAAATCCATGCGTTCGCCTGGTCGCGCCGGCCGATGCGCCGCTCCACCAGCGCGCGCAGCATGATCTTCGTCGCCTCCTTGCGCTCCT
>DATBYJ010000068.1:0-9363 GCA_036513795.1 Solirubrobacteraceae bacterium
AGGTTGCCCCCGCGGGAGGCATAGGCGCCGCCCAAAAGCACATAGCGCGCTTCGCCGCGGGCCACCAGGTGCGCCAGCTGCGGTCCGTCCAAGGCTGGGTCGGTGCCGCTATAGCCGCCCATCGCGCCGGCGCGCACGCCAAGCAGGATCAGCGGCGCGGCGGTCGGCGCAGCGTCCGCGAGCACCGTCCATCTGCTTGCCGGATGGTGGGTTGTGACATAGCGAATGAGCTGACGGTCGACGTACAGTTCCGCGTGATTGCTGTCGAGTTCGCCTTGGGCAATAGCTTCGTGTGGGCCGGCGGCGGGGAAAGTGCCTTCCACAGGGCCAAGCCACGTCGAAGCGGCATAGACGCTGGGGGCGATCAACAGCACTCCCAACGTCAATGCCATACCAGTGCCAGCGAGTCGCCGTGCCGTCACTACACCCACGCCGAGTACCGTGCCGCCGATCAACACAGGGACGAGCCAGCCCATGTAGCGCTGTTCGTGCAGGATCACTGCCTGGGCCACGACCGTTGCCGCCACCGCGCAAGGCAGTAGCACCAGTCCCCAGTGACGACGGCGTGCCAGCCAGACGAACGCGGTGGCGCCGGCGCCGAGCATGACCGCTACACCTGGTCCCATCGCTGAGACGTAGTAGGGGTGCACAATCCCCTTGGAGTAGCTCAGGACCGCTGCCTCCACCAGCAGCCAGCCGCCGAACACGAATAACGTGGCCAGTCGCGGATTGCGACGTGCCTGCTCGCCGGCAAACGTCATCACCGCGAGCGCGAGTAGGCCGATGAGGGCAAACGGCAATAGCCACGCACCCTGGTCGGCCAGCCCGGACTGGAACAGGCGCAACGGACCCGGTGCTTCGGCGAAGAACAGCGGGCTGGCGAGCCTGCCATTGGGCAGATACCGAGAGGTTTGTCGGGGGGCGGAGGTGATGGGCACCGTCCTGTGAGGCCCTGCGCCTTCCGCCACGGGTACGTTGCCAGGCCCGCCAATCTCACCTTCGACGCGGCCGAGGCCGTTGTAGTCGAATGTCAGCCCGATCTCCGTGTTGTTGGTCGAGCTGCCTACAAACGGTCGTTGGGCGGCAGGCGTCAGTTCCACCAGCGCGATCCACGAAAACGACACGACCACTATTACCACGCCGGCGCCGAGCAGCTTGATCGAGCGCTGCAGCAAGGTGCCGGGCGCGCATGTCAGGTAGGCGCAGGCGATGCCGGGGAGGATCAGGTAGGCGGCTAGCGTCTTCGTGTTGAACGCGAGGCCGACGAGGGCCGCGCAGCACAAGAGCGCCCGCCAGCTACCGCTCTCAGTCGCCGACAGCGCGGCGCCGCACGCGAGGATCATCAGCAGGATCAGAAGTGGATCCACGCCGTTGTCGCGCGAGACCGCCACGAACGCGGGAAACACAGCCAGCACGAGCGCGCTTATCAGCCCGGCTGCTGTGCCCAGCCGTCGTGCGACCACAAAGTAGAGGGCAGCCACTGCGATCGTCGCGATGATCGCCTCCGGCAGCAGCAGGCTGAGCGGCGAGAACCCGAACAGCTTGACGCTTGCTACCTGGACCCATACTGCGAGCGGTGGCTTATCAATGGTGACCAGGCCGCCTGGGTCGAACGACACATACAAAAAGTTGTGAAGCGAGCTCAGCATCGACCTCACCGCTGCTGAATAGAACGTATTGCCATAGTCGTTCTGGGCGAGTCGGTGGGTGTTCAAGACCGCCGACCCGGCCAGGATGCAGGCCAGTGCCGCGTGCTGCGGGCGTAGCCGCGCCAGCAGCGATCGCCGCGTATAGCGTCGTTCTTTCGTCGTGGTTGGCGTAGTGGGTGATGTCGCCTGGGAGGCCGGCCCAGCAACGGTCTCATCCACTGCGCTCACGGCGTGGCAGATCGGCAGTCCGACCCTGGGCAGCAGGCGATGAGCGCGGCGAAGCAAGGCATGTGGCACTCCTTGATATCTAGGACGGTAAGTGTGCGGTAAAGAGAGCCCCGGGACGCTGAGGTTTCGGACAGCTAGATGAGGCCGCGGATGCTGAGGTCTGCCCAGACCGTCGCCTCGCGGTAGATCTGCTCGATATTGGGGTGGCAGCGGATCATCTCGCCAGCGGCGTCGAACTCGCCGCGCTGGTATGCAATGACTTCGTTGAGTGTTTGGCCGAGCTCACCGCTGCCATGCAAGAGCGCGCCGGCAACGTCCTCGCGGAACGGGAGCTGCTCGATCAGATCTGCCATGGGGGCATTTGCGAGTGCATCGGCCACCGAGAACAGGCCGACCGTGAAGTAGGAATCGCCGATCGTCCCTTCGCCGGCGCCAGAGGCCATCTGGCACATGTGTGCACGTACAAGCGCCGTTCCGAGCAGCACGTCAGGCACGTCGCTCGCACTGGCCAGTGCCGCCATCAGTGCAAAACGCCGCACCGTGATCGCGCCGAGCCACGCGAGTCCTTCCTGGACTGAGCCAACGCGTCGCGGCAGCGCCAGGTAAGCAGAGTTGGCGTAGCGCAGTAGACGCATGCTCAGGCCAACATCGCGAGTGATGATGCGATTGAGCTCATCGAAGTCCTCGGTGGCACTGAGGTCAGCCATGGCGCTCAATGCAGACATCCCCTGGGAGGGCAAACGCCGCTGGCGTACGCGCGCTGGTTTGGCGAAGAAGTAGCCCTGGAAGGCGTCGAACCCAAGCTCGCGACAGCGCTCGAAGTCCTCGCGCGCCTCGACCTTCTCGGCGATGAGCGTGAGTGCCGGGCGGTGCTCACGCAAGCGTGCAAGTAGCTCTTCGAGCGGTTGGCCGGTGTGCTCGAGCACGTTGACCTTGACGATGCTGGCGTAGGCGAGCAGCTGTTCGGTCTCGGCGGTGAGGCGGAAGTCGTCGAGTGCGATCGTGAATCCTTGCGCGATCAGTTCGTCGAGCACAGCGAACAACTCGTCGTCGACCAGGTGTTGCTCGAGCAGCTCGAGTACTACCCGCCGGGCTGGCAGCGGCAGCGGACGCACGCTCAGCAGGAAGTCGCGTGAGACGTTCACATAGGCCAGTCCCTCCCCTACGAGGTCTGAGAGGCCGACGTCGAGCAGACCATCGAGGATCACCGTGGCGGTTGCCTCGCGGGGGTCAAACACCCCGGCGCTATCTGCCTCGGGCGCCCGAAAAAGGAGCTCATAGCCCACCAGGCGTGCCTCCCGGTCGAGGATCGGTTGTCGCGCCACGCGGACAGCGGTCACCGCGCCGTAGCCGGCATTATCAGCCACCACCGAATTGGCGTCGCTGGCCGGCTTCGCGCTTGGTTCGCTGCTCGCCGTCCGCACGCTCTCTCTTCGGCGGGGCCCGAGGGCCGCTTGAGTGTCGGTGGCCCGATCTCCGGTAAATGGAATATCTCTAGCCGCGCGGTTCACCGAATGGCTCGAGCACTCAAACGGACTCGCCTGCGACATCGCGTAGGCCAAGCCACTGGTCGATCACGATCCACGTACGGCTGGGCGGTGCCACATCCCGTATCGACGATATATCCGAAACGGAGCAGCCTTTCAACTTTTGTATAGAGTTCATCGCCAGCCAAGCATGGTCCCGTGACTCATTGCCGGGCGCTGCCGGTCATCAAGTCTCATAGGGAGAAACCAGATGCAGATCAGGAGATTGCTTGGCCTTGGGCTGGTGGCGCTGACTGCCGTGGTGGGCGGATGCGGCGGGTCATCGGGCACGGGCAAGATCGCCGTCAACGCCACGTCCCCCGACTCGGGCGCGTTGTCGCATTCATCCATCGCGATTGCGCGCTCGTCGGATATCAGCAGCCTCGACCCGCGCGAACTGAATATCGATGAGGACTACGAGACCCAGCAGGCGCTGTATGCCGGCTTGGTGCGCACCACCGCAAATGGCAAGAGCATTGAAGGCGACCTCGCTTCCTCCTGGAGCTTTGACGAACGAACGCTCACCTATACATTCAAGCTGCGTGGCGGGCTCGAGTTCTCGAACGGGACGCCGATCACCGCAGCGGACATCATCTACTCGATCAGACGCTTCTCCTCAGGACCCGAGTATGGCCCCATGTTCGCGGCCGTCAGGTCGATAAGCTCACCTTCGGCAGATGAAATTCAGATCAAGCTGAGCCGCTATTCCAACCTCGTGCTCGTGGGGCTGTGCTTCGGCTTCGTGGTCCCGGAGAACCTGGACGGCATGAAGCCGGTTGACTTTTTCAAGGACCCCATTACCTCGGGCGAATTCCAGATCGCATCCTGGGATCCAAACAACCAGATGGTGCTCGAGCCAAATCGCCACTATTGGAATGCCGCCCACGTGTCACCGAGCCAGATCGTCTTCCGGATCATTCCGAACGAGAACGCCCGGCTGAATGCTCTGCTCGCCGGAAATGTTCAATTCGACGAATATGTGCCGGACGAGCAGGTCCCCGCGCTGCCAGCCAGCGAGCTCCTGCTGAGCGCCCCGCGCTCAAATCTCGTTCTTCTCGTGACCAACAATGGACGCGCACCGTTTAACAAGCTCGTCAACCGCGAGTCGGCAGCGTTGGCGATCGATCGTCCCCTGCTCCTCAAGACGATCTGGCGCGATCAGGGAGTGCCCTCACAGGGCCTGCTTCCGCCCGGTCTGCCTGACTCGCACGGGACTCCCTCTGGCTCGGAAGCCTGGGCATATGACCCCGCCAAGGCGAAGGCGATACTGGCCGGCGCCCACCCCTCCATCACCCTGCTGGCAAGCTATGAAAAGGGTGTCGATTCGAGCCTGGTGGACGTCCTCCAGCAGGAGCTCGAAGACGTCGGCTTTCACGTCACCGTCGACGTCCGCGACTTCGCCAGTGCGGTCACGCAGTTGCTCTCAAGTAACTTCAGCCTCTTCTTGACACCAGATGATGCATTTCTGCCGACTGTCGGCGAGCCGATGACCACCTATGTCACGGTTGGAGCGGAAACAGCGCATTGGAACATCCCGGTGGCGCTCAGCTACTTGAAGAAATTCTCGTTGGCCAAGACACTCACCGAACGCCGCGAAGGCGGAGTTCAGTTTGAGCGCTGGGCGCATTCGGAATGGCTGGACAATCCGATCGGCAATCCCTATATCTATCTGGGGGTCAGCAAGGCTCTGAGGGGCCTTTTGATGCAGCCGTTTGGGACCTACCGGTTGGGAACTCTGCAACTGCAGCAGTAGGCCTGGCGCGATGAGCGGCTCTCAGCGAGGACGATGAGACGCTTCGCGTTCATCCTCAGGCGCCTGGCCCAGACAGTGCCGCTGCTTGCGCTGATGCTGTTCGTCGTCTATGTGCTGGTGCGCCTGATCCCCGGCAATCCCGCTCGAGCTCAGCTCGGCCTGCACGCGACACCGGCGCGCGTCAGCGCGCTGGACCGTGAACTGGGCCTCGATCAGCCTCTCCTCCGCGGCTACCTGAATGACCTGTGGCATGCGCTGCACGGCGACCTCGGCACCTCGGTGAGGGCTCAGGTGCCAGTTGCGAAGATCATTGCCCAGAGGGTGGGGGTGACTCTTTGGCTGCTCATAGGAGCGCTGTTCGCGAGTTTTGTGGTGTCCGTTCCGCTTGCGACTCTCTCCGCCCTCCGTAGAGATCGAGCGGTTGACCACACGATTCGCACTGGAAGCGTTCTTGGCCTCTCGATCCCCACGTTCTGGCTCGCGCTGGTGTTCGTGAGCTTCATAGCCCTGCCGTCGGGTCTGTTCCCGGTGGCCGGTTTCGGTCACGGGTTCAGCGGACACCTGCATTCGATCGTGCTGCCGGCACTCGTGCTGGCGATAGGCATAGCGCCGATTCAGATCAGGGCGCTGCGCGTCTCGCTGATCGGTGTGTTGGAGTGCGACTACATCGCCGCGGCCAGGGCGCTTGGTCTCAGCGAGCGGCGGGTGTTGATACGGCACGTCATGCCCAACGCACTCAGCTCTTCGTTGACGCTGCTGGCCGCTCAACTCGGGTTGATCCTGTTCGGCGAGGTGATCGTCGAGAACGCCTTTGCGCTGCCTGGGGTGGGCCAAGCGATGCTGCAGGCCGTGCTGGAGCGTGACTATCCGGTGGTGCAGGGCCTCACGCTCCTGGCCGCGGTACTCGTGATCGCCACGAACCTGCTCGTCGACGTCGCCTATGTGGCGCTTGACCCGCGCGTGGAGCTCAGATGAGCACGCAGAGCCTCCAGAGCGGTGTCCTCGGCCTATTGGAGAGAGCCGAGCACGAACGGTCCGCGGGCGAAAGCAGGGGCTCGCTGAAGTTGAGACTGGGGATCGCGATCGTCGCACTTTTCGTGCTGACTGCCCTCCTCGCGCCGCTGCTGGCTCCGTATGCCCCCGACCGTCAGGATCTCCTGCACACCCTCGCCGGCCCTTCCACCCAGCATCCGCTCGGCACCGACGCGGTCGGTCGCGACGTGCTCTCGCGGGTCATCTACGCGAGCAGCGTGGATCTGCCGATCGCCGGCGCGGCCGTGCTGATTCCGGCGGTGATCGGGTCATTGGTGGGTCTGATGGCCGGCTATCTTGGTCGCGTCGCCGACACGGTACTGATGCGCACCGCCGATCTCGTGCTCGCGTTTCCCGTGTATGTGCTCGTGCTGGCGCTGATCGCGGTGCTCGGCCCGGGCGCCGGCTCGATCATCATCGCCACTGCGCTGGTGGACTGGGTCATCTACGCGAGGCTGGTTCGAAGCGAGGTGCTGCATGTCAAGAGCCTTGACTACATAACGGCCGCGAGGGCCGGAGGGCTTTCGCACTGGCGGGTGCTGCGCCGTCACGTCCTGCCGAACGTGATCAGCCAGCCGATCGTGTACATGATGAGCGACATGATTCTCGTGATCCTCGCGCTCAGCTCGCTGTCGTTTCTCGGGTTGGGGGTATCGAGTCCGACCGCGGAGTGGGGCGCGATGATCGGCGAAGCCGAACCGTTCCTGAGGCTGCGACCGTGGTTGATAGTTCCTCCGGGCATCGCGATTATCCTGGTAGGCATCGGCTTCTCGCTGATCGGTGACGCGCTCGCGGACCGATGGGGTCGATGAGCCGATGACTGAAGCGCTGCTCGAGGTTCGCGAATTGTCGCTTAGAGCCGGTCGGCGCGCGGGAGAGGGGAGAGTGGTTGACCGTGTCTCGCTCGAGGTGCGTCGCGGCGAATGCCTCGGTCTCGTCGGCGAATCCGGCGCGGGTAAGAGCCTGACGCTGAGGGCGATCATCGGCTTGCTGCCAGCCGCGGTTTACCTGGATCACGGCGAGGTGCTGCTCGACGGCAGGCCTTACCGATCACGATCGCGCGAGGGGGGCGCGAGAATTGGCATGGTCTTTCAAGAACCGAAGGCCGCATTGAACCCCCTGATGCGGACCAGGGATTTGATCGCCGAGGGGCTGCGCGGCCGTGGCGTGCGCGGAGCGGCGGCCACAGAGGCCGCCATCGCCCTGATGGAGGAGGTCGGGATCGACCATGCGGCACGCCGCTCGCGCGCCTGGCCGCACGAGCTCTCCGGCGGTCAGCGCCAGCGGGTCGCGATCGCGATGGCGCTGGCGGCGGAACCCTCGGTGCTGCTGTGCGACGAGCCGACGACGGCGCTCGATGTGATCGTCCAGGAGCGGATTATCGAGCTCCTCGATCGACTGAGAGTGCAGCGCGATCTGGCGATCGTGTTCGTCACTCACGACATCGCCGTGATCAACCGCCTGGCAAGCCGCGTCGCGTTGATGTATGCCGGGCGGATCCTCGAGCAGGGACCGACCGCGGCGGTGCTCGCCCGGCCGCATCATCCATACACCGCGCGGCTGCTCGCGAGCCAGCCGCGCATCGACCAGGCCAAAAGGCCGCTGCGAGCGCTTTCAGGCGATCCGCCGGGACCCGGCGAATGGCCCGAGGGCTGCCGGTTTCATCCCCGCTGCATGCACGTCAAGCCGGACTGCCTAAAGGCTCCATATGAGCTTCACAGCAGCGGTAAATCTCGGCAGAGCGCATGTATCCGCTGCTCGGAGATCGAGCATGAGCTCGAGCGGGAAAGTCAATGAGCGCGGTCCTGCAGGCCAGCAATCTAAGCGTCGAGTTCGCTGCGGGGCGCCTGCGGTTGCGTCGATCTCGGGCCGCGGCGACGATCGCGCTGCGAGGCCTCGAGATCGAGATCCCCAAGGGCGGGTTCGTCGGGATCGTCGGAGAATCGGGCGCCGGCAAGAGCACGCTCGCGAGGGCGCTGAGCGGAATCATTCGCCCGAGCACGGGGACGATCCACTACCGCGGCGAGCCCATCGACTATCCCCGCGAGCGAGATCTGGCGCGAGCCATACAGATGGTTCCGCAGGACCCTGGCAGCTCGCTGAATCCTGCGCTGAGCGTGGGCGCGGTCCTGCGGGAATTGCTGCGCTTTCACGAGCTCACGCCGCCCGAGCGAATCGAGCGGGACTGCGGTGAGCTGATGGAGCTGGTCGGTCTCACTGCGGCGACGCTCGCCGCCAAGCCACGCGTCCTCTCCGGCGGTCAGCGCCAGCGAGTGGCGCTCGCCCGCGCCCTGGCGGTGTCTCCCACCGTTCTGATCGCCGACGAGATCGTCTCCGCGCTCGACAGCCCCGTGCAGGCGGGAATCCTCAACCTGCTTCTCGAACTGCGCGAGCGGCTGGGGCTTACGATCGTGCTGATCGCCCACGATCTCGCGGTGGTAAGCGCCGTGTGCGAGCATGTGCTGATCATGCGCGAGGGAGAGATTCTCGAGCGCGGGCCCGTGCAACAGGTGTTCGCGGCGCCCACGAGCGCCTACACCCGTTCTCTGTTGGACGCGGCGCGCAGATTGGTACTGCCAACGGTGCGGGAGCCGTGAAGTTTGGGAAATATCGAAGAGCAGCTGGTTTCGCTTCCGCACTACCTGGATCGCTGGGCGCGACGCTTCCCCGAGCGGGAGGCTGCGGTCGACGGCCAGCTGCGGCTCACCTACGCCCAGCTCGCCGAGGCGGTCGACGGTTGTGCGCGTGCCTTCCTGGACGCTGGCGTACGGCCCGGCGATCGGGTCGCGATGCTCACCACGCCGCGGCTCGAGTTCTTGATCGTGCTGCTGGCGCTGCACAGGATCGGCGCGGTCTGGGTTGGACTGAACCCGCGGCATCGCCTTGCCGAGCTCGACCACGTCGTCAAGGACACCGCGCCCAGGTTGCTGCTCGGGATCGAGCGTTTCGAGGGGCGAGCCTACGAGCAGGATCTACGGGAGCTCGCACGGCGCAACGAGCTGCCGGCGGCGCCTGTGATCATCGGTGGCGAGCAGCCAGACCCTCGCTTCTACGAGACTCTGCGCACGCGCGACGTGCAAGTCGAGGAGCTCTCCCAGGCGGTCCGCGCGGTAGGACCCGGGAGCCTGAGCTGCATCGTCTACACCTCGGGTAGCACGGGGCAGCCAAAGGGGGC
>DATBYJ010000069.1:0-6202 GCA_036513795.1 Solirubrobacteraceae bacterium
TCACCATCGACGGCGCCACAACACTCGAAAATGCCGCCACACTGACACTCGACGACAACACCTACATCAGCTGGGACGAAAACACCAGCGGCAAAATCACCAATACCACAAGCGGCGCCATCACCTATCCCGGTGGCACCGAAGGCGCCGAAATCTACGCACCGATACGCAACAACGGCACGATCAACGCCACGAGCGGAACGCTAACGCTCGACGCCACCGTCTCACAAACCAGCACAGGCACCTTCACCGGTGCCGGCACAATCGTGCTGCGATCCACCTTCACCCCTGTGGGCACCGGCGTCAACCTCACAGACACCACCCTCGACGGCTCAATCACCGGGCCCGGAACCGTAACCATCCCAGCAGGCGGCTCCGTCACGATGGCAAACGACGCATCGCTCTCAGCTATCCACCTCATCAACAAAGGCAACCTCACCCTCGGCCCAGGAGGCGCGGGCGTCACCATCGACGGCGCCACAACACTCGAAAATGCCGCCACACTGACACTCGACGACAACACCTACATCAGCTGGGACGAAAACACTGGTGGCAAAATCATCAACACCACGACGGGCAGCATTCTCTATCCCGGTGGGACCGAAGGTGCCGCGATCTATGCACCGATACGTAACAACGGCAGGATCAACGCCGCGGACGGAACGCTAACGCTCTACGCCACCGTCTCACAAACCAGCACAGGCACCTTCACCGGCGCCGGCACAATCGTGCTACAAGCCACCTTCACCCCCGTCGGCACCGGCGTCAACCTCACAGACACCACCATCAACGGCTCAATCACCGGGCCCGGAACCGTAACCATCCCAGCAGGCGGCACGGTCACAATGGAAACCGACTCCGACCTCGCAGGGGTCCGTCTAGTCAATAGAGGAGAGCTCATCGTTAGCCGAGGATCTGCCGCCACCATTGACGGCGCCACGATGCTCGAAAACGATGCCACGATCGTCCTCGACGACAGCGCCTACATCAGCTGGGACGGCACAAGCGGAGAGCTCGTGAACAGCCCGAGCGGAGCGATCAACTATCCGGGCGGAAGTACTGGTGCGACGATCAACGTGCCGTTCGACAACCATGGTGCCGTCACGGTCGGTGCCGGCACGCTGTACATCACGTCCGGCAATACGGAAGAAGGATCCGACACGGGTAGCTACAGCGCCGCCGCTGGCGGCATCATCGACTTCGAGGGGGGCGAAAGGGTGCTCGCGAGCACCTTCAGCTTCCAAGGGCCCGGTCAGCTGGATGTCTCCGGCGGCATCACTGAAGTCCCCGGCACCGTCAGCATCTCGAACCTCGCTGTGAACAACAGCGGGGAACTGAGCGGTCCTGGGATGGTCACCGTTCCCAGCAGCGGCAGACTAGCGCTTGGGTCGGGGGCTTCTCTGGGCGACGACTTGACGCTCGTCAACGATGGTGCCGGCACGGTGCAAAGCGGTGAATCTATGAACATCGAGGGCGGATCCACGCTTGAGAATGCGGGCACGCTGCAGCTGGCTGACGGGTCGGATCTCTCCTACGAGTACTCACCCGAGGCCGGAGCACTGGTGAACGAGACTGGTGGGACAATCAGTTATTCCGGCGGCACCGACGGCGCCCGCATCGACGTGCTGTTCGACAACTACGGGACCGTGAGCGCAAGCGTCGGCACACGCGGTGGCACACTCTACGTCGCCTCCGGGAACACACCCGGCGACGCGGACACCGGCAAGTACAAGGCCACCACCGGGGGCACGATCGAGCTGGATGGAGGCGAACGCGTCGTCGGAAGCACCTTCAGCTTCGAAGGACCAGGACAGCTCAGGATTGCTGCCGGCACACTGTCCGTGCCAGGCGCCGCAAGCATCTCGAACCTCGCTGTGACTGGCTCCGGCGAGCTGGCTGGCCCAGGAACGGTAACCGTTCCCAGCGGCGGACTTCTGACGCTCGGCGCAGGCGCCTACCTGACCGACGACGTGACGCTCGTCAATAGCGGCGCCGGCACCGTGCAGACCGGTAACTCCGTCGAGATTCAGGGCGGCTCCACACTCAAGAACACGGGCACGCTGCAGCTCGCTGACGGCTCGAACATCTCCTACGAATACTCACCTAAGCTGGGACAGGTGCTCAACGAGGCAAGCGGCACGATCAGCTACAGCGGCGGCACCGAAAGCGCGGTCATCGACGCGCTGTTCGACAACTACGGGACCGTGAGCGCCAGCGTGGGCACCCGCGGCGGCACACTCCGTATTCAGGCCGGGAACACCACCGGCGCGTCGGATACCGGCAAGTACAGCGCCACAGCCGGCGGCACGATCGAACTCGACGGCGGCGAACGCGTCCTCGGTAGCGCTTTTAGCTTCACGGGACCCGGACAGCTCAGGGTCGCAAGCAGCACCATGTCGGTACCTGGCACGGCGAGCATCTCGAACCTCGCACTAGCAGGCGGCGGAGAGCTGGCTGGCCCAGGTACGGTAACCGTCCCCAGCGGCGGACTGCTGACCCTAGGCGCTGACGCTTTTCTGGCTGACAACATAAAGCTCGTCAACGCCGGCACGGGGACTATTCAGACCGGCGAGGCCGTCTATGTCCAGGGTGGCTCCATGCTCGAGAACACGGGCACGCTGGGGCTCGCTGACGGCTCGAACATCTCCTATGCGTATGCGCCCAATGCAGGAGAGCTAATCAACGAGACGGGTGGCAAGATTACCTACCCAGGCGGCACCGAGGGCGCGGTCATCGACGTACCTTTCGACAACTATGGGACCGTGAGCGCAAGCGTCGGTACTCGCGGTGGCACGCTAGTCATCGACGCCGGCGATACTTCAAAGACCTCGGACTCCGGCACCTACAGCGCTACCGCAGGTGGCACCATCGATTTTGAGGGCGGTACACGCAATCTCGGCATCAAGGCAACGCTGGCAGGGCCCGGCGCGATCGAAGTCAGCGGGGGAACGGTGATCGACTCGGCGATCGCGAGCGGCGCCGCGCTCGTGCTGCAGACTGGCAAGACCGAAATCACCCCGCAGGCCAGCGGAAAACTAAGCTCCCTTGTCGAGAACGCCGGCGCGACCATGCAGGTCGACATATCCAGCGCAACGCCGGTCACGGAACCTGCACGGCTGAGCGTTACCGGCGGCGCGGCGTTGGGCGGAACGTTCATCCTCCAAGCGACGAGCGGCTTCGTGCCAAACGAAGGCGCCGTGCTGTATCTGCTCGACTGGGGCTCAGTGACCGGCGAATTCGCATCTGTGATGGTTCCCGCCGGATTTGTCAACTACGCCATAAACACCGGCGCGACGGCACTCACGGCCACAGCGATCGGCTGACATCGCAGAATTAGCCCGGCGGACCATTCACGATGAGAAGCCCTACGTTCCCTGCGCGCAACCGGCCGGAACTTGCGATCTCCGAGATCGAGGCGCCCTACGCCTGAGGCACCTGATCCATGCCCAGTCTGCGTCATTCGTCATTTGAGAATTTCTTAGACATCTGTTGAAGCCAACGCGCTCGTGGAATCTTGACAGCGCGCCCGGCCACGCGATCGGTCACGGTGCAGCATCACCGCCCCGTCGCGGAAGCCTTCGGGGTACTGAGCGGCCAGATTGAGCCGGCCAACGATTTCAACTCTGATGGAAAGCAGCGGCCGACCAAGGGTCCGACTCCGGCTTCACAGCTC
Organism: Solirubrobacteraceae bacterium; assembly: GCA_036513795.1. Lineage (GTDB taxonomy): Bacteria > Actinomycetota > Thermoleophilia > Solirubrobacterales > Solirubrobacteraceae > Palsa-744. Next base: position 3,674 of record DATBYJ010000069.1, read on the forward strand.
GTCCCGAGCATTAGCGAACCGAGCGCGTCGCCGGACGCCCGGGATCCGGTGAGAGCGCAAGCGACGGTTCCTTCGCTTCCGCAATGAGGTCGAGCTGGCGCGGATTGTTGGCAAACAGTTTTGGCATGTGTCCGTGTCGTACCAGCTACGACAAGGCCGAGCCAGATGACTGGTGTTGGATTGACCGAGGAGATCATCTCGACCGTTCACGCGCGCCGCGCGCCCATGATGTCCGCAACGGCGGGCCTCTATCTCTGAAGGGCCCGCACGCCAACGGCGCGGGCGCCGACCGGGTGCTCGCGCCTCGCGCGGTCGAGCGCAGACTGCCGCTTTGGCTCCACGCGAGCGGTCGTCTGGCGGCCCCGTGTCCCGGGCATCTCCAAGCGCCGGACGAAGCGGAAGCGCTCGCTTCGCCGCCCTCCACGCTCGCGGCTCGTCCGTTGCGCGAACGATCGAGCTGGGTGTCGAGAGTGCCGCAAGCACGCGAACGCACTACTCTGGGTGGCCAACACTTGCTCGTCCGTCCAGGCATGCGTGGCTTCAATGGCTGTCGGCTTGTCCGGCCAAGTGGGTCCATTCGTATGGGGCCGATACGATGGCGCTGTGGGAACGTCCGGCGAGGCTCCGCGATGACGAAGCGCACGTCCGTGGCGGTCAGCATCAACCTGCCGTTCGGCCTCGGTGGACTGCAGGGCACTTGGGAGCCAGACGAAGGCGAGAAGCAGGCCGCGTGGGAGATGTACGTCGAGTTGATCACCCGCGTCGCTGTCGTGGAGCTTGGACCGGAAGAGGGACTCCTGCGCGAGGCCCTTTCATCCCTGTACAGCCTGTTCGGCACCACCCGCTCGATCCTACGCGTGCACGGACCGGTGGTCGCTCAGGCCAAGGGCGGTGGCGAATACTCGTTTGGACTGCTCGCGGTCATTATTCTCAACAACGTGCTCCGGCCGCTCCTTGCCGAGTGGCATCCCCGCCTGCTCGACTACGAAAGCATTCGCCCGCCTGCCCGATCGCAGACAGATCACGAGCGGGCGTGGACATCGCGCGGCGAGTTGCGAGACGCGTTGGAGGATGTGAGTCGCACGCTCACTCAATACGCCGATCTGCTGGCCACCGTTGCGGGCGTCCCCTTGCTGCAATCACCAGCCACTCACCAAGCACCCCCCGGCACATAGACGCGGTTGCGGCTTCCTGGAAGAAGAAGATGAAACGCATCCTACGAGCGTGGCAGGAGACTGTGCGCTCAGTCGGTGAAGGTCTGGGGTTCCGCTCTAATACCCTCGCCGCAGGCAGACATCACGTCTTCATCGCGTACAGCTGGAGCGACGTCCTGCTGGCCTCGGCTGTGCAGCGGGGTCTCGAACGGCTCGCCAAGCCTTGGCATCGCACTCGGGCACTGCGTGTCTTTCGCGACTCCACGAGCCTGCCCGCGGGGCCGAGTTTGCGCAAGGCACTGCGCGCCGCACTAGACGACTCCGATTATCTGATTCTAATTGCCTCGCGAGCCGCAGCGAGCAGTGAGCACGTCCATCGAGAGATCGAGTACTGGCAGAGCTCGAGGGGAGTTGACAAGCTACTTATCGGTGTTGCCGAGGGCGCGCTCCGATGGAGTGAGGAGGATGGCGACTATGACGAAGAGAGTTGGGCGATGCTCCCTGAGTCGCTGCGAGGCGCGTTTGTCGAAGAAGCCCTGCACGTCGATTTCACCCAACTGGGCCAGCAGCAGTTCGCGCTCGAGGATGATGAGTTCCGTGATGCCATTCGCTTGCTGGCTGCCCGTCTCCATGGTGTGCAACCGGCCGAGCTCGCCGGTCGAGAGATCGCCGAGCGCAGGCGCACGATTCTTTACGCGCGCGTCGCGGGGCTCGTACTGGTGGCGCTTACCGTGGTGGCGCTCGTCGCCGGCGTGGTGGCACTTATCCAGCGGAGCAGCGCGATCGAGCAGTCGCATCTGGCCCTTTCGCGACAACTCGCCGCGGAGGCGGAAGTCGTGCGCAGCACCCAGCCCGACCTGGCGCTGCTCCTCGGTGCGCAGGCGCTCGAGACCTCCGGTACGGCCGAGGCACGTTCGAGCCTGCTCGGCTCGCTGCTCGCAGAGCCATGGATAGTGCGTTTTCTGTACGGGCCGCCAAGCCCCGTACTTGCGATGACCTACGTAGGGACCGGCGGCTCGGAATTGATCACCGTCCACGGAGACGGGGAGGTGCTCGACTGGAGCACGGAACGCGGCACCGGACGCCGGATCGCACGGCTGGGGCCCGTTGCGGAGGCTCTGATCGCCGGTGACACCGTGGCCGTCGTGCGCAGCACGGGGCGACTCGACGTCTATCGAGTGTCTGGAGCGAACGCCCGCATGGCGCTCGCATGGCAGTTCTCGGCGAGTCCCCGATCCCGGTGCAGACCAGCGACGACGATCGACAGCTGCCGGGAGGGCCTGCTGACCGCGATATCCGAGCTTGGGGACTCACTCGTCACCGACCTCGAAGGGACACACCTCGAACTTTGGGAAGTGGAACGGCACCGGCTTGC
>DATBYJ010000070.1:0-11393 GCA_036513795.1 Solirubrobacteraceae bacterium
TTGTGAGCGCCGCGCTGAGCACGATGCAGGCGATGAAGGCCGCGCCGAGCCCTTGGTTGGGGTTTACATGCTTGGGATGCCACATGTCATCGGCGTTGATCGAGCGCAGGTAGAAGTAGGCGAACAGGAACGCGAGGAAGAAGAACGTGGAGGCGCCGCACAGCATGCGCGAGGCGACCGACAGAGCACGCGCTCCGACGTCTGGCGGCTCGGGTGGGATCTCCGTGCCTGCAGGCACGGGCGGGATCATCAGTCCGAGCGGCAGCTTTTCGCTTGGAGATGCCATCGCTCAGGCCCCCGCTGTTGCCGGCCGACTGCCGCCAGTGACGGGGACGGGTGTGCCGTAGTCGTATGGATCGGAGTCGAACACGGGTATCTGCTCGAAGTTGTTGACAGGCACGGGCGTGGGCACGTGCCACTCCATGCTCTTGGAGCGCCAGGGGTTGGCCTCGGCGGGCTCGCGCACGAAGATCAGCGAGTAGATGACGTTGAAGATGAAGATCAGCATCGAGAAGCCGAGCACGAAGGCTGAGATGGAGACCCAGTCGTTGAGACCCTGGAGGGCCGGTTCATAAGTGCTGACGCGCCTGGGCATGCCCTTCAGGCCGAGCACGAACAGCGGTAGGAAGGTCGAGTTGAAGAAGATGAACATCAGCCAGAAATGCCACTTGGCGAGCGTTTCGTTGAGTCGCAGGCCGAGCATCTTCGGCACCCAGTAATAGATGCCGGCGAAGAAGCTGAAGATCAGCCCGCCCATGATCGTGTAGTGGAAGTGGGCCATCACGAAGAAGCTGCCGTGTAGGCCGGTGTCGGTGGGGACGTCTGAGAGCACCACGCCGGAGAGCCCGCCGATGAGGAAGTTGAACGTCCACGCATACACGAACAGCAGCGGTACGCTGAACGTCGCTCGTGCCTTCCACAGCGTGCCCATTACGCATAGGAAGATGAAGCCGGTGGGCACGGAGATGATCTCGGTGGAGAGCATGTAGAACGGGCGCAGGTCGCCGTTGATGCCGCTGACGAACAGGTGGTGCTGCCAGACGAAGAAGCTCAACAGGCTGACGCCGAGCATGCCGGAGATAGCGAGGCGATAGCCCCACAGTGGCTTGCGCGTGAACACGGGCAGGAGCTCGAGGATGATGCCGAAGCCGGGCAGCGCGAGGATGTAGACCTCGGGGTGGCCGAAGAACCAGAACAGGTTCTCGAATAGGTAGGAGCTGCCGCCTCCTGCGGTAAGGAAGAACGAGGTGTTGATCGTGCGGTCGAGCGCTGCCATCAGCAGCGTGGCGATAAGCATTGGCGCGGCGAGCACCATCAACACGGCGGTGGCGAACACCGACCACACGAAGATTGGTAGCCGCGACCACGTCAGCCCGGGCGCGCGCATGGTGATGATCGTGGCCATCATATTCAGCCCCAACAGCGCCATCGAGACGCCAACGAGCGCGAAGAACACGATGTATGAGTCCATGCCCATGACGGCCTCGTCGTTGAGCGGCTCATAGCCGGTCCAGCCGGTGGGGAAGCCACCGAAGAAGATCGTGGAGACGAGGATGAAGCCAGCGGCCATCAACAGCCAGAAGGTGAGCGCCTCGATGCGCGGGAAGGCCATGCGCCGGGCGCCGATCATCAGCGGCACGAAGTAGTTGGCGAACGGGCCGAGGATGCCGGAGGTCATCATCCCCATCATCATCGTGCCGTGCATGCCGACGAGCGAGAGGTATTGGTTGGGGCCGACGAGCGTGGGGACGGGCTTGAGTAGCTCGGCGCGGATCAGCATCGCGTTGAGCCCGCCGACGAAGAAGAACACGCCGATGCCCACGAGGTACTGGATGCCGACGACCTTGTGGTCGGTGCACAGGCCGAAGTAGCGCCCCATCCCCTCGTGCTCCTTCTCGCGCAGTGACGCGGGGCGGCCGAGCAGACGCGAGACGGGATAGTTGGCGAAGCCGAGGCCGATTAGGAAGCCGACCACGCCGAAGAAGTAGCCGAGCAGCAGGGCAACGTCGTTCTCGTCGGTGGCGCTCTCGTATTCGAAGCTGGGGCCGTTGATCAGATGGCCGATCCACCAGCCGAAGTAGTAGCCGCCGACGCCGAGGATCACGGCGGTGAGCAGGTTAAAGCCGATCAGACGCCGCCACAGTGGGCGTCCGCTCGGGGCTGGCGCGGCTGCGGCTGTGCTCATCGTGCTCATTCTCCACGCCTCAATGGTTCGGGTAGGTAGGTGGTGCTGTACTTCGGCAGGACCTTTGTGGCCGGCGCGAGCTTGGTCTGCTCCTGGTGGATCCACGTGTTGAATGCTTCTGGCGTTACGACCTTGCCGGCGCCGGACATGTAGCCGTGCCAGATGCCGCACAGCTCAGCACAGCGCACGGTGAAGTTCTCGAGCTTGGTGGGCTTGGCGAACGCGACGTTGTCGACGCCGGGGTTGGCGTCGGCCTTGACTCCGAGCTTGAATGCCCAGAAGGAGTGGATCACGTCCAGTGAGGTGACGTGGAATTCGACCTCTTCGTTGGCAGGCAGTACCAGTTCGGTGGTCTCCACGCCGCCGTATGTGGGATAGCGGTAGGTGAACAGCCACTGCTGGGCGATTACCTGCACGGGCAGCTTTTTGCCCCTTGGCACGGTCAGTGGGCTGGGTCCGGACCCGGAGCCGGCGCCGTCGGCTGACTCCAGGCGTACGGTCCCAAACACCGCGAGCCCGAGCACCATGATCGAGGTGACGATGATCCAGGTTGCCTGTACGCGGGCGTGGCCGCGCACGGCGGGGCCTTCGAGCATCTGGCCCTTGGGCTGGCGGAAGAAGATCATCGAGTAGAGCAGGAACATCACCACGAGCGTGGCAACGGGCGTGGCGATCACAGCGAGCACAGTGAAGTCGGTGCCGACGGCGCCCGCCTGGTCGCTGTCGGTGCCCGGACCAAGCAGCGGCCGGATCACCCAGATGACGAGCGGGATGGCGATCAAAGTGACCACCACCCACAAGGTCGCGAAGCGGGCCGTGTGGTTCGGCTCGTCGATCGGTGCGCTCATCGGCTCACTGAGGTGGTCGTGAGTCGAGTCAGGCAAGGACGCAGCGAGCGTGGCGTGCTACGCACGCGAGCGAGCGAGGACGCGGCATGGCGAAGGCTCACGACCACCTCAGACGACATTCAGGAACCCATCCATGTAACCAAGTGTCTGCATTGGCCCACCGAAGCCGTATAGAAAGCCGGCGGCGCAGGGGACGAAGCACTGCCAGCGATAGCGGCCCTTGGCGCCGGTGCGGAAGCTGAATTCGATCGTGTTGTGGGCGGCGCCTTCACAGGGCGCGAATTCACACTGGTTCTTGGCTTCTTCCGGCACGCCCGGTAGTGGGATGAAAACACCGAGCTGGGGGATCACCCAGGTGTGCGACGTTTCTTCGGGGTTGATCGCGTTGACTGCCTTGCCGTTGATCGTCTCGGTTCCGCCGATCGTGCCTTGGACCTGAGAGAGCAACGGGTTGCGCAGGCCGCTGTCGCCGTCGTACTGGTAGACGGTGACATGGATCACGGCGTGCGCAGGCACGGTGAAGATCGTGCTGTGTATCCACTTGCCGTTCTTGCGGATCAGGTAGGAGACCCAGTCCGGATGGCTAGGGCTGTACTTGGGTCCGATCGCAGCGACTGTCTCCAGTGTCAAGTGGGTGCCACCGCTGGAGGCGGGTGCATTCGAGGCGACGATCGTCGGCGGAGCGCTCGTCGCCCAGGCGGCCACGTAGAGACCGATGAGTACTCCCAGAACGGCCGTCGCCGCGCTTACGCCCAGGAGCTTCTTCGCCAGCAGGCTCACCTGTTTCCCCAGCCGGTCGCGTGACTTCCCCCGAAGTCGCCGCTTCCTCCCCAAAGCGTCACCGTGTCTCCTCAAGCGTTGGTACTGCTCCGCCCGAACGTTGGCACTCTAACTCCGGGCTGGCTGAGCAAACAACTTTATAAGAGAAGTCTCATGGAAGCTTTGCCGATGTTCGGAGTCAAGCGCCCGGAGCTGTGAGTCCGGGCGCTCCGTCTACGCGGACGATGCGCTGAATAGCTCGATCTGTGCGTTGTGGCCCGGGGCCGATGCCAGGCGGGCATCGCAGGTGATGAGCGGAGCGGAGAGAGTCTCGGCGAGCGCGATGAACGTGGCGTCGTAGGCGGTGACGTTGTGGCGAAGCTCCCACACTCGGTCGTTGAGTGGCTGGTGGCGGTAGCGGACGAGCGCGAGCTCGGCGAAGTCGCTGCGGGCGTCTTCAGCACGCTCGTCGCTGATCTGGCCGGCGATGCTCATCCGGCGCAGCGCATGGAGCAGCTCGGTGTCGATGAGGTGCGGCGCGTGGAGGTCGCCGTCCTCGGCGAGGCGCTCGACCAATCCCGGCGCGGGGTCACGCGCCGCGATTGCCTCGAGGACCGCAGAGGTGTCAGCTACAAGCATGGCTAGTCGCGGTCGCGACCGGCACGGATTGCGGCGACGATCGCGGAGCTCTGTGCGCCGCCGGCGCGTGCGCGTGCGCGTTGGAGCAGATCGGCGACCGGTGGATGCTGCGAAACGCGCTCGAGCTCGCCGAGTGCGAAGTCCGAGAGCGAGACGCCCGCAGCGGCGGCTCGAGTCCGCAATGCAAGGTGAACATCGTCTGGCACGTTGCGTACTTGGATCGTCTTCACGCCGCTATCGTACCAATTTGGGTGTACCACACCCAATCCGCCTCTGGGGCTCAGGGGCTCGAACCGCCGGGGCAGCTTGCCAAGCACGTAATGCCGCGCCGGATACGATCAACCGCTTGTCCGAGCAACAGCGATCCGACGATGCGAGCCAGAACCCTGATAGGAACGCGCGGGTTCCCGTGAAGCCGAACGCACAAGTCCCCGAGCGCCCGACCCTTGACGGCCTTGAGGCGAAGTGGGGCGCTGTATGGGAGCGTGACGGCACCTATAGCTTCGACCGCTCGGCGTCGCGCGAGCGGGTGTTCTCGATCGACACGCCACCGCCGACGGTGAGCGGCTCGCTGCACGTGGGCCACGTGTTTTCGTTCACGCACACGGACACAATCGCCCGCTACCAGCGGATGCGCGGCAAAGAGGTCTTCTATCCGATGGGCTGGGACGACAACGGCCTGCCGACGGAGCGGCGGGTGCAGAACCACTACGGCGTGCGCTGCGACCCGTCGGTGCCCTATGACCCCGACTTTCAGGTGCCAAGCGAGGCGTCGGAGAAGGGACCGGTATCGATCTCGCGCCCGAACTTCGTGGAGCTTTGTCTGCAGCTGACGGAGACAGACGAGCAGGCGTTCGAGGCGTTGTGGCGCACGCTGGGGCTGTCGGTGGACTGGGCGATGACGTACACGACGATCGGCCGCGACGCCCAGCGCATCTCCCAGCGCTCGTTCCTGGGGCTGCTGGAGCGCGGTGCGGCCTACCAGCTGGAGGCGCCGACGCTGTGGGACGTGGATTTCCGCACGGCGGTGGCGCAGGCGGAGCTGGAGGACCGCGAGCGTCCGGGGGCGATGCACCGTGTGCGCTTCATGGCTGCGGATGGCGATGGATCCGGGACCGGCCTGGGGACCGACCGATCTACCGAGACCCGCCCACCCGGGACCCACCCACCCACGGAAGCGCTGATCGAGACGACACGCCCTGAGTTGATCCCGGCGTGTGTGGCGCTGCTGGCGCACCCGGACGACGAGCGCTACCGGGCGCTGGTGGGCTCGCAGGCGCTGACGCCGCTGTTTGGCACACGGGTGCCGGTGCTGGCGCACTCGCTGGTGGAGAAGGACAAGGGCACGGGCCTGGTGATGGTGTGCACGTTTGGCGACCTGACGGATGTGACGTGGTGGCGGGAGCTGAGTCTGCCGGTGCGCTCGGTGTTGGGTCCGGATGGGCGCTTGACGGAGGTCCCGTGGGGGACGCCGGGGTGGGAGTCGCAGGACCTGGCGCGCGCGAAAGAGCAATATGCGGAGCTCGAGGGCCGCACGATCAACCAGGCGCGCAAACGGATCGTTGAGCTGCTGGAGCAGTCAGGTGATCTGATCGGCGAGCCGCAGCCGGTGACGCGCGCGGTGAAGTTCTTTGAGAAGGGCGAGCGCCCGGTTGAGATTGTGACGAGCAGGCAGTGGTTCATCCGCACGATCGAGCACCGCGATGAGCTGCTGGCGCGCGGGCGCGAGCTGAAGTGGCACCCGCCTTACATGCGCGCGCGCTTTGAGGACTGGGTGAACGGCTTGACGGGTGACTGGTGTGTGAGCAGGCAGCGCTTCTTTGGCGTGCCGTTCCCGGTGTGGTACCCGCTGGACGGGGATGGGAACACCTTGCATGACCAGCCGATAGCGGCGCTTGAGGCTGATCTGCCGGTGGATCCGTCAACGGATGTGCCGGACGGTTACGACGCTTCGCGGCGGGGCCAGCCAAACGGCTTTGTGGGCGACCCGGACATCATGGACACGTGGGCGACGTCGTCGCTGACGCCGCAGATCGCGGGACGGGCTGGCGAGGATGACTCCCTGTTCAAGCAGGTGTTTCCGATGGATGTGCGCCCGCAGGCCCACGACATCATCAGGACTTGGCTGTTCTCGACGGTGCTGCGCTCGCACTTGGACTACGACGAGCTGCCGTGGGCGAACGCGGCGATCTCGGGCTGGGTGCTGGACCCGGACCGCAAGAAGATGTCGAAGTCGAAGGGCAATGTGGTGACGCCGATGCACTTGTTGGAGGAGTACGGGGCGGATGCGGCGAGGTATTGGGCGGCTAGTGGCCGTCCGGGTACGGATACGGCCTTCGATCCTAAGCAGATGAAAGTAGGCAGGCGCTTGGCGGTGAAGCTTTTGAACGCGTCGAAGTTCGCGCTCACGGATCTCCCAGCGGCGGGCGAGTCGCTGACGCACCCACTCGACAGGGCCTTGATCGCTCGACTGGCGTCGGTGGTGCGTGAGGCGACGGACAATTTCGAGGAGTACGACTATGCGCGGGCGCTGGAGCGCTCGGAGACGTTCTTTTGGTGGTACTGCGACTACTACCTGGAGCTGGTGAAGGGTCGCCGCTATGACCCAGAGCCACAGGTGAGCGCGTCGGTGAGTCTTGCGTTGCGAACGTCGCTGTCGGTGTTTCAGCGTCTGTTCGCGCCATTTTTGCCGTTTGTGTGCGAGGAGGTGTGGTCGTGGTGGCAGCAGGGGTCGGTACACCGCGCGCAATGGCCGGACGCAGCTCAGCTCGCGGCGGCGGCTGCCAGCGGCGCGAGCGAGCCGGAGCGCGAAGCGACGGCGCTGGAGGTAACGGCTGAGGCGCTGAGCGAGGTGCGCAAGGCGAAGTCCCAAGCGCGCAAGCCGATGCGCGCGCCGATCAGGCGGGTGACGGTGCGCGACACGGCCGAGCGCCTGCGGGCGCTCGAGCTCGGCAAGGGGGACCTGCTGGAGGCGGGCACGATCGAGTTGCTGGAGCTGGTTGAGGGCGACGAGCTGGCGGTTGAGGTGGAGTTGGCTGACGCGGAGGAGTAGTTGGTAACTGCGGGTAGAGGGGGTGCATCAAAGCCGCAAGCGAACGACCAACCCATCCGGGAGTATCGCCTAAACTCTAGTCATGGCGAAAAAAGCGCTCCCATACGCAGCAAATCGGTCCTTTCGATTGAGTCGCAAGCTCGATGCTATGGAGGTCTCCCGTGGCCAAGACCTCGCGATTCGGCTTGGATGGCCTCATGCGTCGATGGGCTTCGTAGGAGCCTCCTCAGCGATGGTCGATCTCGGCGCGCCATGGCGTCAGCTTGACTCCATGCTCACGGTCGTAAAGCACCGCCAAGAGCAATCGGACAGCTGCGTTCGGCTCGCCATAGCAAAGGACATCGCAGCTCTCCTTCCGCTGGACAGCGACGACTAGACGCGCGGAACCCAGTGGCGTCCGAGCCGACCAATGGTCTAGGCCAGAACGACTCCGATGCAGATCCTGCAAAGGCCGCCGAGCGGACATGACGGCCTAAAAGCGGAAGAATCACCACTTAAGATCGCCAAACGGGGGAAGATCCCGCATTGAACGTGGCAAGGAGTGATTGCTCGCCGGCCCTCGTTAGGTCACACAAGGAGATTTATGACAACGTAGGTAGCACTTCTGCTACCTTGGCTGTGATGGCGACCATCCCGCAGAAGGAGCTACGCAACCATGTGGGTGAGGTGCTGCGGCGAGCGGAGGCTGGCGAGCGGTTCACGATCACCGTCTCTGGGCGTCCTGTCGCTGAGCTCGGCCCCGTGCGTGCGCGTCAATGGGTGTCCAGCATCCAGCTGGCTGACCTTTGGGCGTCGCCTTCTGATCCTACGCTCGAGCACGATCTCCAGGCGTTGGGTGGGCAGCTCGCAGACCCGTGGGCCAGCGGCTGACGGTGGCGGTTCTGCTCGATACCTCTGTGTTGATTGCGGCTGAGACGGGGCCTGAGGATGACGCGGCGATCAGCGTCGTCTCGCTGACGGAGCTTCATTTCGGCGTGCTTATTGCGGGCGACGAGCAAGCCCGTGCGCGGCGAGTGCGCCGGCTCGGGGCCATCGAGGAGCATTTCGACGCGCTGCCATTCGATGCTTCCGCGGCGCGCGAGTGTGGGCGGTTGCATGCCCTGGTCGCTCAGCGCGGAGGTGCGCCCCGGCGTCGAGCGATGGACCTGGCGATCGCGGCCACCGCCAATGTCCACGGTGTGCCGTTGATGACCTACAACGTCAAGGACTTCCAGATTATTGCCGACAACGTAGAGCTCCGCGAGCCACCGGCTGGGATAGGGTCCAGCGCGTGACGAGGACCCTGATAGCCGACCTGCCGAGCAAGATCGATGAGCAGGCGACGATCCGCGGTTGGGTGCAGGCGATCCGCGACCAGAAGAGCGTGCAGTTTGTGATCGTGCGCGACGAATCGGGCATGGCGCAGGTGGTGCTGTCCAAGGGGGACCCGCCGAGCGAGCTGAACGAGCATGTCTCAGCATTGACGGCGGAGTCGGCGGTGACGTTGACGGGCGCGGTGGTGGCGGACGAGCGTGTGAAGCTGGGTGGCCTGGAGCTGAAGCTGGAAGCGCTTGTAGTTGACTCACTGGCTGAGCCGGAGCTGCCGGTCGCGCCTGACTCGGCGCTGGACAAGCGCATCGACTGGCGCTACTTGGATTTGCGTCGCCCGGATAGGCGGCTGATCTTCGAGGTGCAGACGGCGGTCGAGCAGGCGATGCGTGACTTCTGGCGCAAAGAGGGCTTTATCGAGTTGCACTCGCCGAAGCTGATGGGCTCGGCGAGTGAGTCGGGGGCGGAGCTGTTCCACGTGGATTACTTCGAGGGCGACGCGTACCTGGCGCAGTCGCCGCAGTTCTACAAGCAGATGGCGATGGCGGCGGGCTTTGGCAAGGTGTTCGAGGTCGGCCCGGTGTTCCGCGCGAACCCGTCGTTTACCTCACGCCACGATACGGAGTTCACGAGCGTGGACATGGAGCTCTCGTGGATTGACTCGCACGAGGATGTGATGGCGGTGGAGGAGCGCTGGCTGGCGCACGTGCTGGCGGCGGTGGCAGAGAGCCATGGAGAGCGGATCCGTGAGACGTTTGGCACTGAGATTGTGGTGCCGTCGCTGCCGTTTCCGCGGGTGACGCTGGCCGACGCTAAGGAGATGCTGACCGAGCAGGGTCACAACGTGCCGGGGGTGGGTCACGACCTCGACCCGCCCAGCGAGCGAGCGTTGTCGAGCCTGATCGAAGCGCGCCACGGGCACGAGTTCTGCTTTGTGACGGACTACCCGGCGTCGGTGCGCGCCTTCTACCACATGCGCCACGAGGACGACCCGACTCTGACGAAGAGCTTCGACTTGCTGTGGCGGGGTATCGAGCTGACGACTGGCGCCCAACGCGAGCATCGCCATGAGCGCCTGATCCGCCAAGCTGAGGAGCGTGGCGTGGAGGTCGACTCGATCGGCTACTACCTGGACTTCTTCCGCTACGGCGCGCCCCCGCACGGCGGCTTTGGCTTCGGGCTGACGCGTCTGCTGATGCAGATGCTGGGACAGGAGAACGTACGCGAGGTGACGTTCCTGTACCGCGGGCCGCACCGGCTCACGCCTTAACCGATACTGCCGCGGGGCGCCGCCCATACGCTGCTGAACGACAACGAGGTGTGCTGCTCGATGGTGTCGTAGTCGTGGTCGTAGTGGAGAACACCGAGCTCGTGTGTGACAGCGACCGCGGCGATCAGCAGATCGACAGGCTTGACGCGGTGTGAGATCCCGGCGACAGCGGCGAGCTCAGCCTGGGCCGTGACCGCGGCCGCGGCCGCCTCGGCATTCAATGGGGCGTGGGGGAGGGCGTTGAGTTCCTCGGTGAGGAGCGCAAAGTCCTGACTGTCACGCGCGCTGTAGCGCATCTCCAAGAGCGTTGGTGGACAGGTCCACAGCTCACCAGCAAACAACGCGCTCTCGAATGTCTTGCGAGACGCTCCTTTGAGACGTCCATCGAGCAGTCGCGCCCACGCGGAGTGATCGAACAGCAGCGCCTTGCTGTAGCCGCTCAATGCGTCCAGCCGCGCTCGCGTACCTCGTAGGCGGCATCGACGTCGAGTCCCTCACCGGTACGCAACCGCTCTATCAGTTGGCGTCGAAGCTCCATATTACGGCTCTCTGTGTTGCGGGCGACCTCCATCTCGCGCAGTCGCTCGCGGGCTCCGCGAATGACGAGCTCGTCAAGGCGCACGCGCTCGCCACGGCAACGAAGTGCGTCTAGCGCCTCACGAACCGGAGGCGTCTCTGTGATCGAATGACGGGGGTGACGGGTGGGCACCGCGTAAGTGTAGCACCTAGGTACAGCACTGACAAAAGGCTCTGGCGAGAGGTTCTACTTCGTTCCGGTGTGCTCCAGGAAGTGCTTGCTAAGCATCGTCAGCTGTCCCTGGTAATTGGACCCGATATCGGCCCCATACAGCACGTCGGGCTCTTCGGACATGCGCTCGAACGCGAGCTTGCACACGGGCTGGCGGTGCTCGACCATAAACGACACGTCGCGCGCGCGAACCTCCAGCGCGGCACGGCTGCCGCGCGTGCCATCACCGTCCTTGCTCGAGTACCCGAAGCCAGGGTCGAAGAACCCCGCGTAGTGCGTGCGCAGCTCGCCGGCGGTGGGGTCGTAGGCGAGCATCTCAGCGGCGTAGGAGGGTGGGATGCTGACGCCCTCGGCTGACAGCAGCAGATAGAAGACCTCGGGCTCGAGCACGATCCGCCCGCCCTGCTCGGGATGGACGGGCTCCCAGTAATCGCGCCAGCGTAGCTCGCCGACTTTGGTCAGATCGATCGGCAAGCTGTTCTTCTTGGCGCGGTAGCCGACGATCGCGTCGGCGGGACCTGACACGTCGAGGCTGACGAACAGCCCGTCGCCGAGCGATAGCTCGGGCTGGGGGAGCGGCTTGG
>DATBYJ010000071.1:0-4612 GCA_036513795.1 Solirubrobacteraceae bacterium
CACACACCACTACCAGGGATCCACCGCCAGCCTGGGGCAGGTTCACGGCAGCGCTGACGAGCACGCCGATGGCGGTGGAGTCGATGAACGTCACCGCCGAGAGGTCGACCAGCAGGTGTCGCCTGCCGGCAACAACGTGGCCGAGGATGCAGGCTTTGAGCTGCGGGGTAGCCGCGATGTCCAGTTCGCCGCTGACCACCACCATCGCCGCACCCTCGCAACCGGCCACGCCGGCCACTGCCACGTCATTGTCGATGGAGTACATACGAGTCGACCTCGATCACCAGACGCCGAAGCGGCCTCAGCCGACTTTCACCGTCGTCGCCGCCGAGCTGCTCGCTCCACTCACCGGCGCAAACGAGGCGTCCAGCTTGACCCTCAGCCCGTGACGATGCTTGCGCAGCGACGCCGCGCCGGCCTTGCTAAGCACCAGACGCAAAGCAACGCGCTCGGCCTTGGCCGCCTGCCTGCGCAGCGACCGCACACCCCCGCCAGAGACCGTCAGCGTCCCCGCCGCTGGAACCTGCACAATCAGCGTGACCGTGCGGCCCTTGACCTTGTGACTGACGATCTTGACCTTCGCCGACGCGCTCGTGGCGGTCGCGCCTGGCGTCGCGGCGCCTGGCACGGCTGCGGTGTTCAGGATGATCGTTGTTCCCGGCGAGGGCGACCCGTTGCTGCCGGCACCCGGCGCGCCAGCGCCGCCCGCACCGCCTGCCGAGCCGCCAGCACCGCCACCTGAGCCCCCTGGGCCTCCACCTGAACCCCCTGCGCCGCCGCCCGCACCTTCAAGGCCGGACTCGAGCAAGCCAAGGTGCAACCCGTCAACGCCTTCGAGCGCTGTCAGCACCTTGCCGTCGGTGAGCGGCGCGGTCACCGCCATCGCCGTCGGCGGGATCTCTTCGGTCGTGGATCCGAGGTCTTCGTCGAAACCGTCCGTGGTGGTGCCGATCTTGCTTGCCAGTTCGTTGACGTTGCTCGTTTCGAACGGTTCGCCCGTCAGCGTGGAGCCCAACAGCGCTTGCAGCTCCGGGCTCGCCGCCGTGAGGATCTGCTCGATCAGCTGTTCACGTTCGGGTTCGCTTGCCGACGTCAGCAACTCCTCGACCAGCTGGCCGGGGCTGAGCGAGCCAAGCCCGGAGGTCAGCAAGGTGGAGAGGTTGTTGCCTTTCAGCAGCAGCGACAGCAGCGGTTCCGGAAGAATCTCTTCCAGCTGGGCACTCAGTTCAGAGACGACGTCGGAGGAGTCGCCGAGCTGTCCCAGCGTGTCGCCTTTGGCAGCCAGTTCTTCGATCGTCTTCGTCAGCGCCTGCCGCAGCGAGCTGTTTTTGGACAGGATGCCGAGGCCGGATAGCCCTGAGATCGGTTCGGCCAGCTCGGCCGCGGGGAGATCTTCCAATGGAGTGCTCGCAAGCACCGATTCCACTTCACCGGACTTCAGCCCGGAGACCGAAACCGGCAGCGTCAGCGACGGGGTCGCAGCGGCACCGGCGGGGAGTGATACAGCCACGACGAAAGCCGCGATGATCGCTGCTGCCCCCGCGCTGATCGGGCTGCATGGCAGTGACTGATGCCTCGGGTGTGACGTGAACGACGCATGCATTGGATCGTTTCCTCCTCGAGCAGATTCGTACGCACGGAAGCCTTCGTGCTGCCAGTATCGTTCCCGTTTATCGAGCCAATCAACTGGCTAGAATCAAAAATCGAACAATCGGCTAGGGCATACGTCGAGCCCTTCAGCTAGTGCAAGCGTTAAGCGCTTCAGCTACTCAGGAGCTGCCGGGCGACTTGCCGATATCCCGGTGAGCGACCGCCACCTCGAGATCATCGTCGTCGCGGCGGTAACGCTCGGCCAGGTGCTCGGCGATCGCCACCGAGCGGTGGCGCCCGCCCGTGCAGCCGATCGCTATCACCAGGTGGGCCTTGCCCTCGGCTACGTATTGCGGCAGCAGGAAATCCAGCAGCGAGTGCAGCCGCTCATACAGCTCTTGCAGCCGCCCGTCGCGATCGATGTAATCGACTACCGCCCGATCGAGGCCGGTCAGCTCGCGCAGCTCGGGCTCATAGTGCGGGTTCGACAGGAAGCGCACGTCGAACGCAAGATCCTCCTCACGCGGCGGACCATGCTTGAAGCCGAAGCTCATGAACGTCACCGCCAGGCGTCCTACCGCTTGTCGTGGCAGGAGCTCTTCCGCGATCTTCTCGCGCAGCACTGCCGCCGACATGGAGGTCGTGTCGATCACCAGATCCGCGCGGCTGCGCAGCGGCTCCAGCAGCGCCCGCTCAGATGCGACCCCCGCCGCGATGCTGCCCTCAGGCGCCAGCGGGTGGCGGCGACGGGTCTCCTTGTAGCGCGTCACCAGCGTCTGCTCGTCGGCCTCCAGGAACACCACGTGATGACGGAGACCGAGCGCGTCCAGGTCGTCCACGACCGCTTGCAGCGCCTCAAAGTAAACACCGCCGCGAACGTCCGAGACAACCGCCGCGCGCTCGACCTTGGAGCCCTTGTGCACGAACAACTCCACCAGCGAGCGAATCATCTCCGGCGGCAGGTTGTCCACGCAGAAGTAACCCGCATCCTCGAACACGTTCATCGCGGTCGACTTGCCAGCGCCGGAGAAGCCGGTGATGACGACGAAGTCCTGCAAGCGCGACTCGATCACCGGCTTGCCGGATTTGCCACTGGCGGCTCGCAGCGGACGCAGGGGCCTGATTACGGCCATCGCCTGCATTGTGCCGCTAACCACGGACGCGCGTGTCAATTTGCTGGAAACGAGTTGTCGAGTCCAGGGTCTACGCCCCTGAGCCGTACGGCTCAGCCTGCCCGATGCAGATATGCGTGAATGTCTCTGCCTACCTTCGCGGGCAACCCGGGCACCGACTGCAGTTCCTCGCTGGACGCCGCCACGATCGCCTCGGGCGAGCCGAAGTGCGTGAGCAGCGCGCGCTTGCGCGCCGCGCCGATGCCTGGCAACCCATCCAGCAGCGAGCTCTTCATCGCTTTGTCGCGGCGGCCACGGTGATGGGTGATCGCGAAGCGATGGGCCTCGTCGCGCACACGCTGCAGCAGCTGCAGCTCGGGCGTGGAGTGATCGAGCACCAGCGGCGCACGGCGCCCAGGCTGAAACACCTCCTCGATCCGCTTGGCCAGCGAGATCACCGCCACACCGCGATCGCGAAAGCCCTGCAGCGCCCCTAGCCCCGCCGCCAGCTGTCCCTTGCCGCCGTCGATCACCACCACGTTGGGTAGCGACGCGAAGCTCTGGTCATAGGCCGGATCGTGCGGTGAGATATCCGCCTGGCGCTCCCACTGGGCATAACGGCGGCCGAGCACCTCCGCCATCGAGGCAAAGTCGTCGGGAGCGCCCTCCGTGGTGTGGATCTTGAAGCGCCGGTAGTCGGACTTCTTGGGCGCGCCGCCCTCGAACACGACCATCGAAGCGACCGTGTGGGTGCCGCCAAGGTTGGAGATGTCAAAGCACTCGATACGCACCGGCGGCACGTCCAGGCCGAGCGCCTGCTGCAGGCCCTCCAGCGCCTCCACCCGACTCTGACGGCGGCGCTCGGAGCGCAGCCGCTCCTGGTCTAGCGCCAGCAGCGCGTTGCGCTCTGCCAGCTCGAGGATGCGACGCTTCTCCCCACGCTCTGCCGCCCGCATCTCGACGGGCCCACCTCGCCTGCTGGCCAATGCCTCTGCCAGCACCGACAGTGGATCGTCCCCCGCCGCGTCGTCCTTGGACGCGTCACCTGCGGGTCGCCGCGCCGCCATCTGGGATTGCACGACCAGCAGCGCCGGGATCGACATCGCACCGCCGTAGTACTGGAGCATGAACTCCTCCCCCACCTCCGCCAGCTCCCGCTCGGCCTCGTTCGCGAGGTAGAACGACTGACGGTCCGAGAGCACGCCGTCGCGCACCTGGAAGACCTGCGCGTTGGCCTCCTTGCCATCGACCGCCACGGCGATCGCATCGAATGTCCCCACCGACTCGCTCGTCACGCGACGACGCTCCAGCAACGAGTGCACCGCCTGCAGCCGATTGCGCTCGAGCGTGGCCTGCTCGAACTCCTCTTCCGCCGCTGCCGCGCGCATGCGAGCCTCCAGATCGCGCTCGATGTCCGAGAAGCGCCCGCTGAGGAAAGCGACCACGCCATCGATGCTCTCGCGGTACTCCTCCTTGGACACGTAGCCCACACACGGCGCCTCGCAACGCTTGATGTAGTAGTCCAGGCAGGGGCTGCCGCTGCGCCGACCGGGCTCCGTCCCGGTGCACGAGCGGAACATGAACACCTTCGCCAACACCTCCAACGTCGCGCGCACACGCTTGGCGTTGGAGTACGGGCCGAAGTAAGCGCGACCGCTGCGGTGGCGCTCGCGGGTGAAGTACACCCGCGGGTAGTCCTCGTCGAGGGAGATCGCGATGAACGGATATGACTTGTCGTCGCGCAGGCGGATGTTGAAGCGCGGCCGGTACTGCTTGATGAAGCTCTGCTCCGCCAGCAGCGCATCCGCCTCGGAGGCCACCACCACGCACTCGATGTGCTCCACGCTCGCCACCATCTCCGCGTGCCCCGGGCTGCTCGGCACCTGCGCGTTGGAGAAGTGCGAGGCCAC
>DATBYJ010000072.1:0-4814 GCA_036513795.1 Solirubrobacteraceae bacterium
CGCGGCCCCCGCCGCGATCTCCCCCGCCGGGCGACCGTCCACCGCCACATCCAGCGGCTCGTGCGAGCGGTTGAAGATCGTTATGTGATCGTCAGGTGCCACAACCAGCGCACGCGCGCTCATCGAATGCGGCGCGATGAACGAGACCACAAACCCCTCAACGCCCCAAGCCATCACAGGCCCGCCGTTGGCCAGGTTGTAGCCCGTGGACCCAGCCGGAGTGGCCACCACGAGGCCATCGCAGCGAACGCTGCCCGCCTCCTCGCCGTCGAGTGCATACGCGATCTCTGCGACCCGCTCCCCCACCTTGCGATGAATCGCAATGTCGTTAATCGCCGTCTGGGGGCTCAGCTCAGGGCCGCCCTCCGGGAGCGACAGCACGATCCCCGGCAGCCGCAGCAGCTCGAAGTCGCCGGTCAGAGCCCGCCGGATGCCGTCCTCGATGTCCTGTCGCTCGACCGTCGCCAAGAACCCAATCGCACCGAAGTTGATCGCGAATACAGGTACCCGCGTGCCTGCGTAACGGCGCAGGGCGCGCAGGATCGTGCCGTCGCCGCCCAGCACGATGCACAACTCGACGTCATCCACGTTGGGGACATCGACCACTACCCCCGGACCGGCCTTCAGGTTGTGCTTGTGCGTCTCGTCCTGATCGAAGCGCAGCGTCACCTCCGCCGCTGCGGCTCTCGCAGCGAGCAACGCGAGCGCCTCCGTGGTGTCCGCCGGACGGCGGTGTGTGAACACAGTTATTTCTCTCATGGCTCCACCTCGCGTGCCAGTTGCTCGAGCAGCGACTCATCACAAGAACCCCGTCCCCCCTCTGGGTCCACGAGCCACAGGAACGTCTCCCGATTGCCCTTCGGCCCAGGCAAACCCGAGGAGTGATAGCCGGCCACCGCCGCACCCAAACCAAGCGCAGCACGGCCAACACCAATTAGTGCCTCGCGACGATCATCCGCCCCACGCACAACCCCGCCTTTGCCAATCCGCTCACGCCCCAACTCGAACTGCGGCTTGACGAGCGCCAGTACGTCGTAATGGGCGTCCAAGCAGCCGAGCATCGCCCCCAGCACCTTCGCAAGCGAAATGAACGACACGTCCACCGTGGCAAGATCGAGCGGTGCGTCCCCCGGGAGCCACGGCACGGGCAGCATCTCCTTCGTGAGCTCGCGAGCATTCGTGCGCTCCAGCACCGCCACGCGTTCATCCGTCCGTAGGCGGTAGTCGAGGATCCCGTAGCCAACATCCACCGCGATCACTTCGCGGGCGCCCCGCTGCAGCAGGCAGTCGCTGAAGCCGCCCGTCGAGGCGCCGACGTCCAGCGCCCTCCTGCCCTGCACGTCCAAACCGCACGCCTCCAGCGCGTTGGCGAGCTTGATGCCGCCCCGCGACACAAATGCCGGCCCCTCAGCAAGACGCACATGCGTCCCAATATCCACCAGTTCTCCAGGCTTGCCCGCGCGACGCTCGCCCGCACGGGCGCCAGCGTGCCCCGCCGTTAGGAACACCTCCCCCGCCATCACCGACGCAGCAGCACGACTGCGCGACGGAAACAGTCCACGCTCGGCCAGCAAGGTGTCGAGACGGAGCTTGCCCATCGCCGTCTAACACTTACACAAAGTCGCTGGCCTACACCTTCGTGGCTCTGCGGTGCTGGTCAGCGAGCAGCTGCGTGCGGGACCCGCTTATAGTCGCTACCCATATGTGCGCCATGTCACACAACGACGGCCCCAGGCAGTGCATCATGATTAACGATCGAGAGCGCAGCATCAACTCTCCTGAATCCCTCCTCCCGAAACGGCCCGCTTTCCCCGGCGGGTCGTTTCATTTAAGCACTGCGATGTGCCGCCGCTCGCCGTCGGACATCGCCGCGGCCACTCGCTCGGCGATCCGCTCGCCGGTGAAGCCAGCCTGCTCGTGCAGCAACGCCGGCTTGCCGTGCGTCACGTACTCATCCGGCAGACCCACCCGCAGGATCCGCGGCGTAACGCCCGCATCGTTGAGTGTCTCCCACACACCCGAACCGAAGCCGCCCGCAAGAACACCCTCCTCGATCGTCACCAGCAGATCGTGCTCAGCCGCCAACTGGGCCATCAGGCCCGCGTCGATCGGCTTGGCGAAGCGCGCATCCACGACCGTCACCGCAGTCTCCTGCTGGCGCAGCAACACCGCTGCCTCGAGTGCCTTGCCGACTCCGCTGCCATAGCCAATCAGAGCCACCCGTGGCATAGACCCTGGCGCCCCAGGGGGCGTCTCTGCCTCACTGAGGATCTCACCCGTGCCGATCGCTATCGCCTGGCCTTCACCAGGCATCTCTGCACCGGTGCCCTCTCCGCGCGGATAGCGCAATGCGATCGGCCCGTCGTCGTAGTCGATCGCGGTACGCAGCATGTGCACGAGCATTGCCTCGTTGCGCGGCGCCATCAGCACCATGTTGGGCAGACAACGCAAATAAGCGATATCGAACGCGCCATGGTGAGTCGGACCGTCATCGCCCACCAGGCCAGCGCGATCCATCGCGAACACCACATTCAGCTTCTGCAGGCACACGTCGTGCACGATCTGGTCATAGGCGCGCTGCAGGAAGGTGGAGTAGATCGCCGCCACCGGCTTGACACCCTGCAGCGCAAGCCCAGACGCGAACAGGATCGCCTGCTGCTCAGCGATGCCCACGTCGAAGTAGCGCTCCGGCATGGCCTTCTGCAGGATGCTCAGCCCCGTCCCTGAGTTCATCGCCGCCGTGATCCCCACCACACGCTCATCGCGTTCGCATTCGCGCACGAGCGCCTCCCCGAAAACCTGCGTGTACTGGGGCGGCGGCGGCTGCACGATCTTCGTGCGTGCGCCGTTGCTCTTTGCAGCAGCCGGCTTGGTCGGGATGCCGTTGCTGATCGACTTAGGCTTGGCCGCATGCCACTTCTCCATGCCCTCAAGCCCTCCGTCCTCGGCCGGCGCGAAGCCCTTGCCCTTGACGGTTGCAATGTGCACTACGACCGGTCGTTGCGCCGCGAGCGCCTCGCGTAGCGCCTCGCGCAGCGCACGCACGTCGTGGCCGTCGATCACGCCCATGTATGCCCAGTCGAGCTCCTCCCACCAAAGCCCCGGTGCCCAGAACGCCTTGATCGACTCCTTCAGATGGGGCCCCAGACGCTCGAACGCCGCACCAAGCCCAATCGGCAGGCGCGTGAGCCCACCCTCCAGGTCAGAGCGCGCGTGCCACAGCTTCGGATTCAGCCGTACGCGGTTGAAGTAGCGCGAGAGCGCGCCAACGTTGGGGGCAATCGACATGCCGTTGTCGTTAAGCACCACCACAATCGGCGTTCCCAGGCCGCCTGCCTGCCCGATCGCCTCGAACGCAACGCCACCGGTCATCGCTCCGTCGCCGATCACCGCCACGACCTTGCCGTCCGTTGCAGACTCACTGCCCGCAGCAGCCATGTGGCGCATGCCCTCCTTGATGCCCACCGCGTAGCCAATTGAGGTGGAGGCGTGCCCGGCACCCATGATGTCGTGCTCGGACTCAGCCATCGAGCAGAACGGGGCAAGGCCGCCGTACTGGCGGATCGTGCTCAGCTGATCGCGCCTACCCGTGAGGACCTTGTGCGGGTACGCCTGGTGGCCCACGTCCCAAAGGATCTTGTCCTTGGGGGACTCGAGCACCGAGTGCAGCGCCACCGCCAGCTCGCACGTGCCGAGGTTGGCACCGAAGTGCCCGCCGATCTCGCCCACCGTATCGATGATGTGCTCGCGCACCTCCTGCGCAAGCTGTGCGAGCTCCTGCTCGGAGAGATCGCACAGATCCTCCGGTCCGTCGACTGTCTCAAGCAGGCTCATGAGGTGCGGGTGTAGATGAAGTCGGCGATCCCCTCGAGCTCCGCCGTCGCATGCTCAGGTGCGCCAGCGCGTGCGGAGAAGCGACTCGCGACCTCCGCCAGTGCCTCGCGCGCCATCCGGTGCGACTCGCCCGCTAGCTCCCTAGCCCGCTCGATTCCGAACTCGCTCACGTACGTGCGCTTTCCGTGACGCTCATCGCTACCTCGTGGCTTTCCCAATGCATCATCAGTGCCCGTTACATCAAGTATGTCGTCCACGATCTGAAATAGAACGCCCAGCTCCGCAGCGAAACGACGGAAGGGCGCAGTCTCCGTCGCGTCATCGATCCCCCCCAACAGTAGTACGCACAGCACCGATGCACCAATCAAACGGCCAGTCTTCAGCTCGTGCAGCCGCCGCAGAGCGGTCGGCCCCGATGGGGTCTGTGGACTGA
Source organism: Solirubrobacteraceae bacterium (assembly GCA_036513795.1). Classification (GTDB taxonomy): domain Bacteria; phylum Actinomycetota; class Thermoleophilia; order Solirubrobacterales; family Solirubrobacteraceae; genus Palsa-744. The sequence goes on from DATBYJ010000072.1 coordinate 4,268, forward strand.
CGTCCGCGTACTGCCCGCCGACCATCCCGTTTACACCGGTCGCCGCCGCCAACTCAGCCGCCGCCGCGAGCACCTGCTCGGGTGCTGAGCGGCTGCTCCTCAGCAGGTGGCTGAAGGCCTCCGCGTAGAGACCATCGCCCGCGAGGATCGCCACATCCTCGCCGAACTTCACATGGCAAGTCGGCGCTCCGCGCCGTAACGCGTCGTCGTCCATCGCCGGCAGATCGTCGTGAATCAGCGAGTAGGTGTGGATCAGCTCGATCGCGCCGGCCAAAGGCATCACCGCGTCTTTCTCCAGCCCGATAGCCCGCGCGGTGGCAAGCGCGAGCACCGGACGAATGCGCTTGCCGCCTGCCAGCAGCGAGTAGCGCATCGCCTCGTCAAGACCCTGGGTGATTCGCTCCTGAGCGAAGCTGATGCCCTCCAGATAGCGCTCGACCTCCTCGCGCAGATGGTCTGGGTAACCCGCTGTGACCGCGGTGCCAGGCGGATGCGGCAGGTCTGCAGGCTGGGCGGAGTGCGCGGGCTGGGCGGGGGGGGGGGGCAC
>DATBYJ010000073.1:0-16841 GCA_036513795.1 Solirubrobacteraceae bacterium
TGCCTCGAACGCGCGCAGCATGTCGAGCTCGGTTGTGTGCGAGCTGAGGACGATCGCCGGGAGATTGTGTGGCCACGGTGGGGATGTCTGCCGCTGAGAGACTTCCGGGCCGTGTCCGCGAATCGCCTCCAACAGGTCGAGCCTGCCCCTCGGCGTGTCGAGTTCTCCGAGCACGACCAATTGTGGTGGGCGGACGCCTGCTGCGATCTCGGAATGACCGGCGGTGCGGGCAAGCTCCGCTGGATGACCGTCGGCGGCGAGCTGCTCGACGAGCGCCCGTCCGAAGTCCGCATTGGCCTCGATGACGAGAATTGGCTCGCGACCCGCACTCGGGCGTGTCTCGTGCGGCGGCCGATCAGTCATTGTGCGCTCGCCTTCTCCGCTTGGCGGCCGGCGGCACTTCGTTGAGGCGAAAGTGTAGGCGTAGAAGCTGATCGACGCGGGTTCGGTGGAGACCTACGCGCTCTCCGATCTCGGTGAAGGTCAGGCCCTCGACGGCGCGCAGACGGAATATCTCCAGCTCGCGCTCAGTCTGGACGTGCCCGCCGTGGCGGGAGAACGGCGTCAGGCCGTGGCGGTGAAGCTCGCAGATCAGCTCGTACAGCTCCACTCCGCTGCTGAGCTCGGGGCGGCGGAGCAGCTCGCCGGTGCGGTGCCCGGCGAGCTGTTCGACCTTGTGGATGCCGACCTTGGCCAGGCTGGGGAGGACAGCCTGGCTCAAGGCCAGTTCGTTGACGCGCATGGCTGACCCGCGTCAGAGCGTCATGAGTTCGTCGAGGCGCTGCGCGACCTCCGAGGGGATCGCGCGCCCGCCACGACGTTCGATGAGACCGGCACCGTCAAGCCGGTTCAGCGCGTCGGCGATTGCGAGCCGCTTCTTCTTCTTTTTGGCACCGAACCCCTTGTAGGTCTGGTGCTCGGTGATCGGCCCTTGCCCATCGGCGCTGCGCACGAGCAGACCTTCAAGGACTGCTCGGTCCCAATGGCGCTCCTCGACATCACCGGGGCTTGGGACACCGCCGCCGTGGTTGATCTCGTGGAAGCGCACGACAGGGCGCGATGCGACGGCGAGGTCGTTCCAACGGTGGATGAGTCTTGAGGAGCGCAGACGCCGGAGGCTGTCGCGGACATCGCCGGGGACGCTGATGGTGCGGGCGATCTCGTCTTCGGCCCACGGCCGCTGCCTCTCGAGATCGACCATGAGGTCGAGCACAGCCCGGTCGATGCAGGCGTGCTCCTCCAACCCGTCTGGGGTACGGTATTTCGGCATGGGGAGTTACGGCTCCTTGTGTCACGGCGCCGGGGCAGTTAGAGCTGTCGCCGGCGCCAAAATGTGCAGTTGTGGACCGACCGTACAAAGCCTGTGCAGCGTTGTGAGGGTGTGACGCGAAGCTGACACAGAGCGCGTCAAAGATGTAACGGTCGAGTTGGTGGGCGGCTACTTCGGGGCCCACTCCGGGGGCGGCGCACCGGGCTTCCATGCCTTGGTGACGCCGCCGCCCTGCCGGCTGAGGAGTTGGGAGTAGTCGGCGAGCTGGTTCTGGAAGGCGAGCTCGTCGCGTGGGTCCTGGCCGGCGTCGTCCAGTTCTGCTCGCCATACGGCGAGCGCGCAGAGCGTCTCGGTCTGCGAGTCGTCTTTCCACCACTTGTCTTTGAGCGCTTCGAGCTGGGTGGGGTAGCGGCCGTGCAGCGCGACGACGGCGCCCCACATCTGCTGGCGCCAGTCGGCGTCGCCGCCGTAGGGCTCAAGCCACGGCGCTCGCTCGCTGCCATTGGCGCCGACGAGCGCCGGCGCAGGGCGCAGTGGTCGGACCTTGCCGTCCTTGGCGGCAAGCGCGACGCCGCCCGAGACGATCTGTGCGGCGAGCGTGGAGGGTGGCGTGTCGGCCCCGGCGGCGAGCTCGCGTAGCTGCAGGGCTACGGGGTCGGGTAGGACGATCTGGATTCGTTGGCTCATCGTGTTCGCTCCTGTGCTGGTGGGTTGACGATGCGATTGAGGGTGCGAACGATCCCCGGTATCCGGCTGGTGCGGCTGGGCGCGATCGAGCGGTGAAAGTGTGTGCCGTAGTCGCGGTCTGCCAGCTCGGGATGCGCGAGCGATGGTGTCTGCGCGTGGCTTCGGCGCATGTTCTCGGCGAGGCGCTGGATGCGGGCGGTGTCGTGCCCTTCAACGCCGAGATCCTCGCGTGAGACGAACCAGTCGGTGCCCTGGCGGGCGCGGGATGCCTCGACGTAGGCGGGCTCCTTGCTGGTCTGCCAGCCTCCAGTCACGACGAGGGTGCGGGTGACGGTCGCGCCCTGCGCGCGGTGGATGTGCTGCGCGTAGCCGAGGCGAACACGGCCGAGATCGTCCCCGGCCAATGTTCGTTTGCGGCCGGTCACGTCGAACTCGATCAGCACCTCCCCGGCGGGGGTGACATCGAGCACTTCGCCGCGGCTGCCGTTCTCGATGCGCTCGACGCCGGGCTCGTGGTGCTGGTCGATCATCGCTACCCGGTCGCCCTGGCGGATGCCGTAGTGGACTCCGGGCACCGGGACTTCGAGCTCGCCGAGTTCGCCGCGCTCTGAGCGGAAGTGCTGGGCGCGGGCGTTGAGCCTGTGGATCTCCTGGTTTGATGCGTCGGAGATCAGCGCGACCTCGCTCGGGTGGTGGGTCTCGGTGAGCGCCGCCCAGTTCTGCGCGGCCTGCTCGACGGCCTCATCGCGGGTGTTCTCCATGTGCAGTTGCCCGCGCGAGTGGTAGTGCGCCATCGCCCTGTCGGATCGTCCGGCGCGCAGGTCCGCCCACGCGCGCTGTTCGTCGGGGTCCAGGGTCCGGCGGATATTCGATAGCTCCGCGCTTGGGGCGATCAGGGCGAGCCGCTCGAACATGCCTCCCGCGCCGATCGAGGGCAGCTGCGCGGCGTCGCCGATCGCCACGAGCTTCGACCCGGTTTGCTCCACGGCCTCGGTGAGCCGGTCGAGGCGGTCGGTGTCCGCCATGCCGGCCTCGTCGAAGTAGATCGTCGTGTCCCTGTCGATGTGGAGCTGGCCGCGCTCCACGCGCGAGACGAGCGCGTCCAGGGTCAACGTCTGACCGGCGAGCGCGGGGCTGTCCTGGCCGAGCCTTTGCGCGGTGGACCCGGACACCGCGATCCCCAGGGTCTGATGGCCGCCGTACTGCTCCGCCCTGGCGGCGGCGTCGATCACGACACCCTTGCCGGTGCCCGCCGGCCCGACGAGGATCGCGCCGCGCTCGGGGCCGGTGATGACCTCGAGCGCGTGGGCCTGCTCGGCGCTGAGGTGTCCCCCGATCCGCTCGGCTACCTGATCGCCTGCGATCGAACGTGTCCTCTCCCCTACGTCTCGGCCACCGTCGCTGGCGAGCCCGGCGAATCTGCGCTCGATCGCCTGCTCGCGGGCGCGTACCGCGAGCGTCGTCATCAGTCCGCCCTCCAACGGCAGGACGCGGCGCTCGGCGATCATCGCCCGTGAGAGGTCCAGCGCTTCGCGTGGTGAGAGCTCACCGACGGACTGCTCGAGCAGCACCGCGCGAAACTCGCCCGGCTCGAACGTGGCGGCGCGCTCGGTCAGGCGCTCCTCGACGCGATCCTCGAGGGCACGCTCGGGCGCCGGCTCGCCGGTGATGCCGAGCAGCCGTGTGGGCTTATCGCCGGTGAAGTCAAAGCGCGCGGCGGTCTCGTTCCAGACCACTTGCAGGTCGGCGCGCGTGACGAGCACCTTTGCCTTGCGGTTCTCGAGCTTGAGCGCTCGCAGCTCGCCGCGCTCGGGCGCGCGACCCCATTGCGCGCGGAAGCGCTCGGCGGCTCTGGCGACCTCGCGGCTGCGCGCGGAGAAGGCGTCGAGTAGACCGCGCGGCACCCCGGCTATCTCGAAGTAGCGACCATGTTTGCCGGTGCCCCGCTCGATCGCATAACCCCGCTGCTGAAGCTGGTGCGCGAGCGCCGAGCGGTAGTAGGCACCGACCTCCCGCGCGGAGCGGAAGATCGGCCTGGAAGCGACCGCGACGATCTTCCCGTCCTCGCGGATCGCGTTCGTGATGACCACGTGGCTGTGCAGCTGCGGGTCGGGGCCGTCTCCTGCAAGGACACCCCGCGAAGTGGTGTGGCGGTACTCGGCGGCCACCAGCTCTCGCGCGTGCTCCTCGACCTGCTGCCCGTCGTAGCGGCGGCGCACCGTCGGCACCGTCTCGGTGAGATGAGCCATCGCTTCGCTCACCGCCGCTGCGTGCGCAGCCTCCATCTCGCGGCGCTGGTCCGGGTCCCCGAGCGCCCACACGGCAGAGACGGACTTCGGGGCGCTGAACGTCAGGTCGATCCCGCCGCCACGGCCGCCGGTGGCGCCCGCCCGGCGAAGGAACTCACCGCTTCGAGGGTGGCGACCTTCCATCAGCGCGATGAACTCTGGGCCGTCGATCGAGCTGCCCTCGATCCCTAGCCGTGCCAGCGTGTCAGGGCTCGCAAGCCACTGGCCGGGGGCTTGGGTGGGCTCCCCGTCGGGGCTCAGGTAGTAGTCCCCGCGCTCTGGCTCCACGGTCTTTGACTCGAGGTAGCGCGCGTACCCGCCGCCCTTGGCGGCACCGATGCTGGCTGCGGTCATCACACCCGGTACAGACCACGACCGCGCCAAACCGGCCAACGAATTTACACAGCGCGTCCACAGCGCCCGCTCAGGTGAGCATCTAGTCTGTTTGAGCTTGATGCCTGTGCGCCGGCTGCGTGAGTCGGGGAGCGTCGTCGAGCCGCGAGCGGGCTGTCGCAGGCCGCAGTCCGACGCATAGCGTCGGAACGGAAGCGAGCTGAAGGCGCGAGCAAGTGTCCAGACGGGCGCAGCCCGTAGCGGTAGCTTCTGGGCCGCTGACGTGTGGTGTCGCGTCCGAGCCGGAGGCCAGCTCAGCGGCGAAGGATCGCCGCGAACAGCCGCCGGGCGAGGGAGCGCTTCGTGCTGCTCGGCTCGACAGTCGGGCGCAACGGCAGCAGGCTCACATCGGCACGGGCGTAGCGAGAGCCGCTGCCCTCCCCACACCAGCGGCAGTCGGGGTCGGGCATGGGGGTGGTGGTCAGCACCCGACCCTCGCGCATGAGCGTGATCCGGTGCTCGGCGAGATATGGGTCGGCCTGGCCGATCACGGACATCAGCAGCGCGTTCAGGGCGCCCGCCGCGGCGGCGGCGTTCAGGGTGGTGACGGACGGGTCGGCGACGTCCTCCTGGCCGAGGTAGTTCTGCTCAGCGCGCTGCTCGGGCGTCGCGGTGTCCTGTTGAAGCAGGACGGGGTCGATCAGCCCGGCGCAGGAGAGGCATCCGTGACGAGGCAGGACGGGACGCACGGCGGTGTAGATCTGCTCGATCTCACCCCCGGCGCGGAGCTCGACCTTCGCGCCGATCTGGATCAGCGGGATCAGGAAGCTCTGCGCGATCGCGTTTGCGACCAAGCGTGCGGTCGCGGTGTCGGTCGCGAGCAGCAGGTAGTCGCAGTCGAGCAGCCGCCGGGCGACGTGGGAGTGGCTGATGTCGCCGTCGATCGCGTTGAAGTGAATGCTCGGGTCGATCCGCTGCGCATGATCGCGTGCGACGTGCACCTTCTTGCGCTTCTCGCGCGCGTCACGCTCTGAGGCGCCCATGATCCGTGAGAGGTTGTGGCGCTTGACGATGTCGGGGTCGACGGTCGTTATCTGCCCGACCCCGAGGTGCGCGAGCTGCTCGATCAGGATCGAGCCGCCGCCGCCGGCACCGAGCACGCCGACGTGAAGGCTGCGCAACCGGGCCTGTCCGGTGGCACCGAACAGCAGCACCTGACGATCGAAGCGCTCGAGATCGCCACTGCGGTCCTCGGGCGGGCGCGGGCGCAGGGTCCGCATGCTGGCGCCGATCACCTGCACGCGGGTGAGCTCTCGGCGGTTGCCGTCGGCGTACCAGCTCTCTCCGGCGGCGCTGGCCTCGCCGAGCGCGACGCCGGTCACGCTGGTGGCGCCGGTGATGTCGAGCAGATGCGGAAAGACGCGCTCGTGTGCGGCCAAGTCGTCGCCAGACAGAGCGTTGCGCTCGTGCGCGCCGGGGTGGCTGTGCACGGTGACCAGCGCCAGACGCTCCTGCGCGGCGCGGTTGCCGAGTCGCGCGAGCGCTCCTGCGGCGAACTGTCGGTAGCCGTGGGTCCCGGGCGGGAACTCGTCCGGCTCGAGCAGATGGGTCTCGCGGACCGCGAGGGTGCTTTGGCCGGCGGAGTGGTGCTCGCCGGCGAGCAGGATCGCGCCGTGCTCGTCGTGGTCGCCGGGGAACAGGTGCGCGTGCAGGCGTTTGTAGTCGCCTGCAGAGATGCGCAGCTCGCTCAGTTCGCCGCGAGCCATGCCTGTGCCTGCAGCGCCGAGCCGAGCGCGGTGTCGAGCTTGGGGTTCCAAGCGGTGTGGCGCAGCGAGACCTGAATTGCCGCTTCGCCGCGCCACGCGACGTCTTGAAGACCGCCGATCATGCCGCCGGTCGGGCGTGCGCCGGTGAGGTAGAAGGGGTAGATCGCTGCGTCCGGGTAGTGGTAGGGGATCAGGAACCACAGCGTCCCGGGACGGGGGCTCCAGCGCTCTGAGAGTGTCACGTCGGTGATCGCGACGATCACACCGGCGGAGTCCTCGTGAACTTGGACGCGATCGGGGAACGCGGCTTGCAGCTCTGCGACGGCACCGGCGATCTCGGCGGGCGTCGTCGCGACGCTCACGAGACGTCCTGTCCCGAGATAGCCGTGAAGCGCTCGTCGTGTTTGACCTTGACGGTCTGTCCGTCGGTGATTTCGGTGCCGTCGGGCCCATAGAGCTTGAAGTCGGCAGGGACTTCCGCGGCGTGCTTGATCTGGGCGCCGCTGACCTCGTGGCCGGGCACCTCGACGGCCCTGTTGTTGACGAAGATCTTGACGGCCTTCGGTGCGGTCGTGAACTGCTCGTTCTCCTGAAGCGCCACTCGCTCGTCGTTTGCGATGAGCTCACCGCCGGGGCCATGCAGCTGCAGGGCCTCGGGCAGTCCGGCAGCGACCTTGATCTGATGGCCGGTCGCGTGGTATTTCTGGAGCGTCACCGGCTGGTCGTTGACGAGGATCGTGACGGCCTGTCTGGCGTTCGGCTCTGGGCTGAGGGTGCTGTCGGTCATGCGCGGCTCCTTAGTTCAATGAACTCATTGAACTAAGGTAGCACGGCCGATCTCCGGACTCGTCACGGGCCGCCTCGGCAGCTAGGAGCAGGCAGCGAGCTCGTCGGACTGCGGTGTGGCGAACACGACGGGACGCTGCGGGGCTCCGTCAGGGGGCACGCGCACGACCGCGCCGGTGGCCTGCAGCGCGACGAGACGCTGATGAAGGTTTGGAAGCTTGAGTTCCAGCTGCTCAGCGAGCTCAGAGGCCGTGAATACCTCTAGCTCTTGCGCCGCCTTAAGTGTCTCGTCGAGATGCGCACGCCCGCCGATCAGCCGCAGCGTTCCTTTCTCCACCGCAACCAGCATCATGTCGCGACGCTCGAGCACCAGCCCGAGCGTGTCCTGCACGTCCTCGTTCAGGTTGGTCAGGACCACGAAGCGATCGGGATGGTCGGCGTTCCACGCGCGCAGCGCAAGGGCAAGCTCGTCGAGAAACGGCGAGGAGGCGACCTGCACGCCGGTGAACTCAACGAACAGGTCCTGTGCGCCGTCGCCTGCACGCTCGCGCAGTTGCTCGGCGACCTCACGACCGAGCGCACGCGTACCAAGGACCTTTCCAGGCACCTTGAACGCCAGCGCATCCCGTTTCACTGACATCGCTGAAACAATACCTCTCTTGCTACCCGTCCTGGCCTGAACCGGACGGACGATCGACCGACCGCTCGCCCGCGATGCGCACGATGACCGTCGTGCCCGGCAGATAGCGGCCAACGACGGTGCGGTGTTGCATCGAGGACCACAGCAGCCTTCCGGTGCCGGCGAGAATCTGCACCTGGGCCTGCACGCGCGCGGCGCGCGCTCGTTGAAGGATGTACCCGAGAAATCCAGGCTCGGCGTCCAGAGCACGCCGAGGAATCGCCCGCAGGAAATCTCGCGGGTCCTCGCTCTCGGCGATGCCGCGTCCAGTGTCGAGGACGGCGAGCTCGACGAACCGGCCGCGAGCAGTGCTCGTCAGCGCCACTACCGGCGGATCGCTCGGTGCCTGGGCGTGAACCACGGCGTTGTCGGCGAGCTCCATCGCGGCCGCCGTTATGAATGCGCTGCGCCTGCGGGAGATCCTCGCCCGTTCGCACGCATCCAACGTCCAGCCGCCGAGCGCGACCGCGGCGTGGGAATCCTCGACGGTTGTCGCCGGCACCAGTGCGTAGTTCGCCGGCGGCCGCTCATCGACCTGCCCGGTGAGTTTCACGCGATCGGGCAGTGGGTCGAGGAGCGCCGACAGTCGCGCTGCCAGGTCGGGCGCGCTCGGCAGCACGAGCGTGACCGTCCCCTGTTCGTGCTCGCGATGGTGCCTGGCGATGCGCAGCCTGACGGCGGCTGCGGTGACCGTGTCCAGGCGCTGAACGGAGCCAGCGTGCACGCAGAGCTCGCTGTCCACATCTGCGGAGGTGCTCGGCGCGAGCAGCTGCTCGACCGCGTTTTCGCGAGTCAGGTCGCCGCTGAGACTGAGCCATTCCATCGCACGGTCCGCCTCCTGCGGTGCCGGTCGGGGTGGCGACTATCGCCACGGGTCCAGCGAGCAGCAAAGCACGGGCCGCGGACGGCGCGGGCAGCAAGACCCTACCCGCGCGATCGGCAACGACATCACGCAGGACAGTTTGTAGCTGATGGTGAGGATGGAAAGACGAGCGAGATGCCCGTACACACGAAGCGCACCGCCGCAGTCGTTGATGTGCAGGCGGACGGCCTCCGTTGCAAATCGAAGCGGCGGCCGATACTGCGGTGGTACTGCAAATCGGTGTCCGCCTGACCCGCTACTGTCCGTGTCTGGCCGTGCGCTTCCCGACACAGCCTGAGGCCGGAGACGGCTGCCAGAGCCAAATATCGCTCTGGTGCTTGCAAGCGGCGGACGGGGGTCGAACCCGCGACCTCAAGCTTGGGAAGCTTGCGCTCTACCAACTGAGCTACCGCCGCATGATGCTACGAACTACCTGCAAAACCGCTGTTTTCGCTACCTGCCGTTGCTTGCTGTTGCGCTAGAGACACGCTCGATCTGGCTGTTTGTGCCCGAGATTGTGCCCGAGACGGTATCAGTGCCCGACTGCTCCAGCCCCACGAGGTTACGCAGCTCGTCCTTGGAGCCCTGGTCGCGACGCATCCCGTGCCGGTAGACACGCAGCGTGAAGCCGGGATCTGTGTGCCCGAGCTGATCCATCACGACACCTGCGTCCGTGCCGAGCGCCACCAGCAGCGAACAGAACGTGTGGCGCAGCTTGTGCGGGCTCAGCCCATCCGGTAGCGGCACACCCCCAGCGTCTACGAGCCGATCGCTTGCACGCTCAACAGCGGGGTCCACGATCCGCGTACGGATATTGCTCGGGTTCATCGCGCGCCCGCTCGACGTGGCGAACACCCGCCCGTTGGACTCCACGAGCACGCGCGCCTTGTAGCTCGCCAGCTCATCCTGCAACACCGGCAGGAGCTCCACCTTGCGGATACCCGCATCGGTCTTGGATGCCCGAACGCTGATCGTGCCGCCCGCCAGGTCAACGTCCCGCCAGCGCAGATCACAAAGCTCGCCGATCCGTAGGCCGGCGAACACGAGCGTCGAGAGGATCACGCGCCTGGGCGTGCGTGTTTTCAGCTCGCGGTCAAGCTCACCAGCCGCGTCCAGTAGCGCACTGATCTGCTCCGCACTGTCCAGCCACACGGCCGGTTTCCTGCTGGTCTTCACACGTCGGCGCTCACCCTTGGCGGTGTTCGCGGGGATGTGGTCGTAGTACTCGACGGCCAGCTCGAGGATCTGTGCAAGCCGCGTGATCGTTTTGTTGATCGTTGTTGCTGTTAGTGCCTGCCGCTGCCGCCGATACTTGCGCCCGCGAGCGTCCACGTACTCATACATGATCGGTTTGCCGCGCTCCGCGGCATCCTTGATCTTGCACGCCTCTGCGACCTTCGCTGCCCGGTAGCGGTCAACCTCGCTGATCGTGATCTGCGACAGGCGATGGTGCTCGAAGAACGGCAGCAGGTGATGCGTCAAGTGCTGGCGGTAGTCAGCACGCGTGCCTGGTCGCCATTCGCCCTGGTGAGCCTCGAACCATTCCGAGGCGAACTCGTGAAACGTCGGGTCCTCACTGCGCACCACCTCAACCTGTGCCGCTGCTGGCGGCTGCCAGATACCACGCCGAACGTCCGCGAGAGCGTTCGCTAGCTCCGTCTGCGCCCTAGCGCGCGTCCACCCCTGCGCCGAGGTGCCGAGCGTCTGGAAACGACGCCTGCCGGCCGCCATGAACCTGATCGCGTATGTGGTGCCGTCGCGGCTCTCGCGTTCCACCACACGCCCTTGTGGCCGTGCCATTACTCGCCTCCGTCCTGGTTGGTGATTCGCCACTCTGTTCGGGGGATCGAGAATCTGACCAGCGTGCCCCCGATCTCGCCCTCCCGCACCGCTGCGACCATGCGTCGTTCGACCCGGCCGCTTGCCTCCAATCGACGCAGCGCCGCTAGCACACGTTGCGCGTGCGCCGGGCACCATGTCGTGGTGCCCATGCGAAACGCCACACGCGCGAGCCATTGCGTGCGTAGCCACTCACCCGACCCCATCGCCGCGTTGACCTCCGCAACGTCGGCCATCAGGCACCGCCTCCGGTCAGGTGAGCCTCAACCTGATCGAGGCTCATCGTTGGCCTGCCTGCGCTATCCGCGCCAGCGACGACGCGGCCGTTCTCGCCAACGATCATCCAGCGATCGAAGTCAAGCGCCCTCGGGTCGCGTCGCCGTGACTTGTGGAGCGTGTAGCCCTGCCGTTCCGCCATCCGGCGCAGCCGGTTCTCGCGAACCTTCTCGTCTTGATCCATGCACAGCTCCCCAACATCGTTACCCATGCTGGAAAGCATACCAGACATGATGCGGCAAGCGATGCTGTAGACGGCCAGTATCACACGACCAGAGCATGAACAGCAGGCAGTGAAGCGTCAGCACAGCCGCCAGCACGAACGAAACGTTTTCCTGCGAAACCCATGACAGATATGACGCAACGACGACCGTTGTCCGCAAATGTTGCGTGTCGTCTGCGGAAACGATCGTCGCTGGGCGCTCTACGCGTACGACATACACGACCTAAACGACCGAACCTCCCCCAGTCGTCACGTTGGCCTCGAGCGTGTCGCATAGCTCGCCTAGAACCGTCTCGAAGTCGCCGCCGCAGCGCTCCACAGCAGCGACCGCGATCTGTGCGAGCAGCGCCGGCACCGTATCGTCCCTGCGCATCGTCGCGACGACTGGCGCCAACTCCCGAGCACGATCAGCCGGTGGAGTCGTATAGAGGGCCACCAGGAGTGCTCGCGTCCACGCAGCAATGTCCATCGCCATCAGTCGTCGCCTCCCTGCTCGTTGTCAACGGCCGCGATCACCCGCAGGCCAAACCGCCGCAGCTTCGCGCGACCCGCATCCTGGAGGCCGTCGGCGCGCCGCTGCATCGCGGCTGCTACCTCGGAGGCGGCAGGTGCCGGGTGCGTGACTAGGTGAGAGTGGATCAGGACGCCGATATCCAGCTCCGCGCGGGCATCCCACGCACGGCTCTCGTCGGTTGGCTCTCTCGCGATCGAGACGGCCATCAGGCACCACCGTTTGCAGAGAGCCGTCTGCGGCCGTCAACTTCAAGCCGGATGGCCCACTCCGCGAAGTCGCTGGCTGTCAGTGATCCTTCCGGCGGCAAGTTGCGCACGAGGTAGCTTGTCATCGCGTCGGCCATCGCCAGCTCCATACGCGCGTCGTAGACATCTGGCGCCAGCTCCATGCGCTCACGCTCCACGGTGTCGCACGGTGTCCATGTGTCGCCGCCGTCGAGCAAAGGACTACCTTGAAGCCCCCAGCGACGCCGGGCCTTGTCTTGCGCGCTCATACTGCCACCGCCCCACACGCCGCGTCGATCTGGCCGATGATTCGCTCGCAGACGCGTTGGTGGGCATAGTCCACAGCCGACTGCTGCCAGAGCTCCGCAATCCCATCCGTCACACCGGCCGGCGTCTCGGCGATCTGTGCGTCGTGTTCGTCAACAGTAGCTACGCGTTCCTGCCACCAGGCGGCGAGTTCGGACCGCAGGGCCGCAACATCTATGTCTGGTGGCAGGTGATGCTCGCCCTCAACCAGCGCCTTGAGCGCCGCGAGACGTAGCAGCTTGGCCGCGGCAGCTTCTATGTCCATCGAGTATCGAGCAGCTCTGACACCTTCCCAGCCGCGATCATGTAGGAAGCCCTCGATTAGATCGCTGAGCGTGTGCCGCTCTGCCAGCGTCAACGTAATCGGGACGGTGATGCTAGTGGTCATTCGGACTCTCCTTTGGTTGGAGGTCCGAGCGTGGTGAGCCTTTGCAGCGCCTTGATCCTTCGTGCCTTCCCTGGCTGTACGCTGCACAGGTCCGTGAGGGTCACAACTCTCGGGCCACGCCCCCGGCTGTTTGCTCAGCGCGGGGGCACTATTTGCTTATGTGGGCGTCACCCTACCGCCGTGGGCACACCAACGCAAGCCCCGCGCGCAAACATTGGTGATCCAGCGTCTCGGCATCTTCGACTCCCTGGTACTCTCGCCCGCATGGGAGCTCGGCTCCACGGCGTCAACGCCACGGCTGCATGGCTGGCTCTATTCTTCTCGCTCGTCCTAGTCGCGACCCCGGCGCAAGCCAGCGAACCGATGCCGATCGGAGTCAGCGCGCCGCTTCCAGGCGCCGTCGTGCCCCTTGAAGTACTGCCCGACGGCGCAAGCTACCTCAGTCCGCTATTCGAGTTTCGGTTCGCGATCGGCGTCGCGCTAAAGGGTGGCGACCGTTTCCTGCAAAGGCTCAGTGTTTGCGTCTCGACCGAAGACACGATAGCCGAAGCGCGCCTCGCTGGCACTTGCGTCGCACGCGGTGAACCGTCTCTCGTGGGCAGCGAAGCCGTGTGGCCTCCAGACAATCCGTCGCTCGCAACACCCGGCACTTACTACTGGCAACCCATTGGCGTCACTGATGAAATAACGGCAGGCGGCGAACAACGCTGGTACGAATATGTTGGCCCGGTCAGCAGCTTTACCGTGGCGTTGCCAGCGCCCACCGCACCCGCGCCTATTGCGCCTGCACCCCCCAAGCCGGCGCCCCCTTCGACCGCCCCCTCGACTATCCCTCCGCTAACGCTGGAAGAAGCCTACCGAGTTGTCAAGAAAACGATCACAGACGAGACGCACCGGGTGCCGTACCACGTAAGCGACAAATGCCGTCTGACCGGCGAATGGGAAGCGTCGTGCAGAACCTCGTGGTCTTCGGCTCGCCGTCCTACCGCTCGCACGCTGATCTATGCCGGCGTGTTTGCTCTCTCGGCCGATGCCGCCAAAGTGCACTTTGGGTTCACGGGGCTACGCGAGTCGGTTGGCTGTTATCACCACCACGGCACCAAGGCATGTGCGCGCTCGGTACACTGGTCGCGCTAGTCAACGACCAACGTCCACATCACATCGTTGTCACTTCTACTTCATCTGGTGTCGTAAGAACACCAGTGACTATTCGGTAGCGCCGGATCAACCTTTCGGACGTTCCGCGAGTTCCGTTTCATTCGATCTGGCTCCTGGTGAACGCGGGTTATCGCGTCGGCTTCGTCATCGCCGCTTGTGACGCTGTACTGCGCAGCCGTTAGGAGTGCCCGGCGGGCTGTTTCCACATCGCTCACCGCATCCGTCAGGGAGTTGGCCGCGTCGATGCTGCGCACGATCCATGAGCCGGGCTCGCCGCTACACCATTCCGTGCAGTTCTCCCCGCAGATGGCTTGGGCTGCGTCGTCGTCAAACGCGTGGCCGAGTTCTCTAAAGGTGGCGCCTGCGTCGGTGGCGCAGAGCTCCCCGCGTAGCGGTGTGACGTACACGATCGCATCGCCGGACTGCACGAGAAGCATCGCCGAGCGCGGGTAAAGCACTGTCAGCGCCTTATGTAGGTCACGCGCGTACACCGTCACCGTCCTCTACAACCTCGGCGTCAGCAACGTCTATGGCTGGCTGCTGTTGTCCTGCTTCTACCTTCTGTGCGACACCCATCCCAATCAGCGCGGCCATCAGCTCGTCAACGCTCCGTGACGCCGCCGGCATCGCCACGGGCCGTTCACGCGCCATAAGCGCCTTATCCGTCGAGATAGCGGCGCTCGTGGCAGCATTGCGCAGCGCGCCCGGTAGGTCACGATCGGGGATCTCCGCTATGCGCTCTTTGGTGCGCTGGATCAGTTCCCTGGTGAGCTGCGCGCCCTGAATCGCAAGATCCTCGTGTTCCGCCGCGATCACACGCTGCACCTGGGCTGCACGATCGTCGCGGGTTTCGATGTATCGCACGGCGTGCACGTCGTCACGCCACCGTTCGAGGGTTTGCCGCGGAACCTCAATACCTTTCTCGTGTAGGCGTGCCTCGGCGCGTTTTGCTGAGCCGCCGGCTAGCGCGAGCTCCATCAGAGCAGCGTTAACGACATCCTCGGTGTGAGGTTCACCACTGGTGCGGCTCGCGTCGATCGTGAGGGTCGCGTCGCTCATACCTAGCCAACCGCGATGGCTTTCTTCGCGGCGGCTTTACGCGCCCCGGAAACGGGCTGCGTTTTTGCGGCTGCGGTACGGGGAGATGCTGGCGCCGCCGCGCCAACACGAACAAAGCCCCGGCTGCTTGTTTCCTGGTACGGCACGATTCCTTCGGGGGTTGCGGGGCCAAGGAGAGTCTTCTTACCGCCAGGGTTGATAGCCGTGGCGGGGTTCGTTGGGGACACGCCAAGAGAGCCGTAGGGATGGGCGGCGCCTTCTTCCTCCGCACGCTTCTGCTGCGCTTCCTGTTCCCTGACGACTTCGTTATTCACCTTAAGGATCCCTTGGCCCTTAACGTCGTATTCGCCCGCGTTGATCTTTTTGATCGCGTTTTCGCGTGCTTCGCCGAGCCGCGCGTCTTTCTGCGTGTACTGTGTTTGCGTCATGCTCTGCGTTTTCGTCAGAGCACCAGATTCCGCGAGGCCCTGGCTGTTCGCTGCGTTCTGGTTCGCAGTCAGGCGTAGCGGCTCCGCGCGGATGTTGACACTATGGTTGTAGTCGTAGGCAGCGTTGGTGTCCGCTCTTTGCTGCTGGTCAGCCGCAAGCGCCCTCTGTTCTGAAAACTGCAACAGCGCCAGGTTGTTGTAGAACGCCGCCGTAAACGCGCCACCAGAGCCGGCCGTGGGGAACGATAGTGCCGTGGGGAGCTGCGATTCTGCCATCAGCTATCAGCCGCCAGGGCACCGTTCAGGCGCGCCGCCACGATCAGTGAGTCCATCGCCTGTTCCATCTCATCGAGCGTCTTTGTGAGCGAGTCGTCGTCGTCAACCTCGTGACACACGACAATGCCGTCACGGGTTGCTAGAAGCCGCGCGTTATGGGTGGCGCAAATGCTGCGCGCTTCCTGAAGGTCGATCAGCGGCAACTGTAGGTGCTTGAGATATGCGAAAGTCGCGCCCATGTCAGTTAGCCAGAGTCGGCTATCGTCCCCAATCGTGGCGTGCATCACGAGGTGATCGGCGGCGCGTGTGTGCATCCACAGGTAGGGTGTACGGTCATCAAAGTCCAGCGCGAGCGCCTGGAGTCTCTCTAGGAGATCGGGGATCGAGATCACCGTTTTCTCCCCGGTAGTGACGCGCCCGCTTCCGTCTGCCCGGTGAGCTTGTAGAAGTTGCCGCGCTGCACTTTCTCGTGGGGGACGTATACAGGCCCCGCTGGTGTCTGGTGAACTTTCCCCTGCGGTGTCTCAGCAACAACCGGATGTTCCCCATAGGTGGCATTCAGCGCTTCCTGCAGCTCCCGCGGTTCACTTTGCAGCGCCTTCCCAATTTCCGGCACGCCGACAGGGTGATGATCGGCGTGTTCCAATGCTGTTTTGGCTTGCGCGACCGCTTTCGGGAGAGCCGGTGTAAGACCCTGTGCGGCCGCGATGGATGGCGCTGGGGCTGCGCTCGGCAGCTTGACGTTCGGGGCCGCGCCGGTTGGGACGCTAGGCATTCCGGGAAGCCCACTAGCCGTAGCTGTCGTGACGGCTGCTGGTGTCTCTGCGTCCGCACGTCGTTCGAGGGCTCCTGCCACAATGCCTTCACCTTCGGAGCGCCGCTCGGCCGCGAGAAGCTCAAGCGCCTTAGCGTGTGGGTTGGCGCCCCCTGCGGACGCCGAGCCTGGGGCACTCGCTATCCCGAGGGACGCGAGCGCCTGGGCCGGAGCTGGCGCACTCGCGAGTGTGCCACTGTATGCCTCCCGCGCGTACTGCTCGCGGTTCGCCAGCATTGGTTCGCTGGGCCGCTCGAAGTCTTCTGAGAAGATCCGCGCCGCCTGCTCGGGTGTACCGGCGGTTTTGAGCTTCGCGAGGGTACCGGCTTCGCTAGTCGTGAGTTCGTGCCACACGCTGTCTAGCTGCTGCTGTGTGGTACCCGACGAAGTGCGGCCTTCTTGGCCCTGTACAAGGCCGCCACCGGGGGCGTTTGGGTTGAAACTCGACTCCTGCTGAATGTTGCCAACGATCCCCGCCGCTGCCGCCTTAGACAGCCCCTTGGACTGGAAGAACGCTAGTGCTTCCTGACTGATATGTCGTGTCGTTTGTCAAGTGGGCGTGTCTGTTCGCGTCCGCTGGGCGGGCGTTCGGATGGGTGGTCGGGAGAGCGGGGCGCCGGGCTCGGTGTCGGCGTTGCCAGTCTGATGATGCGGGGGTTGGGTAC